>NZ_CP048411.1:3397500-3703750 GCF_019355055.1 Pseudomonas sp. MTM4 | reverse complement strand
GGCGAATGTCTCGCCCGGCCCGTATCGGAGGAAATACGCATGACTGATATCACATACCGCGTTCCCCAGGAAGTCGAAGGCAAGGTCGCCCTGGTTACCGGAGCCGCCAGCGGCATCGGCAAGGCCATCGCGCAAATGCTGCATGCACGTGGCGCGAAGGTGGTTGCCGAGGATCTGAACCCCGACGTAGAGGCGTTGGCGCAGCCCGGGCTGGTGCCCCTGGTGGCTGACATCACCGCCGACGGCGCGGCCGAGCGTGCGGTGGGGCTGGCGGTGGAACAGTTCGGACGGCTGGATATTCTGGTCAACAACGCCGGGATCATCATCAACAAGCCGGTCATCGAAATGACCCGCGAGGATTGGGAGCGCATCCAGGCGACCAACGTCACCGCAGCCTTCCTGCATTCGCGCGAGGCGATCAAGGCGATGCTGCCGAACCGCTCAGGCGCCATCGTCAACATTGCCTCCTACGCCTCGTACTTCGCCTTTCCCACCATCGCCGCCTACGCGGCCTCCAAAGGCGCGCTGGCACAACTGACGCGCACCCTGGCGCTGGAGGCAATCGAGCACGGCATTCGCGTCAATGCCATCGGCGTAGGCGATGTGGTCACGAACATCCTCAACGAGGTCGTCGACGACGGCCCCGGCTTTCTGGCCAAGCACGGCGAAGCCGCGCCCATCGGTCGCGCTGCACAACCGGAAGAGATCGCCGAGGTGGTGGCCTTTCTGGCCTCGGACCGCGCCAGCTTCATGGTCGGCTCGGTCGTAATGGTCGATGGCGGCATGACGGTGACGGCCGGCTGAGAGCGGAGCCAAATTCACGGCCGTTTCCTTCGAGGCGCTCGACGACAAACTGATGCTGCGCCAGCTACCGGGCGTGTTCTGCGCCGGTGAGATGCTCGACTGGAAGGCGCAGACCGGCGGCTACCTGCTCATCGCCTCTTCGTGAGCAAGGCAGCGGCCGGACGATATTGCGGTGGCTGGCTGGCGTTAAGCGAATCGATGGTCGTGCAGCATGGCCGGCACATGAGCGCGCGACTCACGATGACTCAAGGCTGTATCGGCCCTACGAGCTGAGCGTCAGCCTAGTCCCGCGCCGCTTTGATGCGGTGTTCCCAGCGTCGTTTCGCGAAGCGGCGCATGTTGGGAATGTCATCGGTCTCGTCCATGATCGGCTGGCCGATGATGTATTCGATCACGTCTTCCAGCGTCACCAGCCCTTGCCAGCTGCCGAACTCGTCATAGACGAGGCACATGTGCTGACGCTCACGCATCAGCTGAGTCATCAGGTTTTCTACGCTCGTCAGTTCCGAGGTGATCTTGATGGGCTTCATGATCGAGGCGACGGTGCTGTCATCCGCTGCGGCCAGAATGTCATAACGAAAGACCACGCCCAGCGGATCTTCGTTGTCGCCGATGACGGGATAGCGCGAGAACTGGCTTTCGCTGACCTTTTGTTTGAACGCCGCGACGCTGTCGTCCGGCGACGCATACTCGCACACAGTCCTTGGGGTCAGGATCGCGCGGAGCTTGATTTCGTGGAGGTCCAGAATATTGCCGATGACGCGCTGCTCGTCCTCGTCCAACTGGTTCGTCTCCCGGCCGAGCAGGGCCAGCGCCTTGATCTCCTGACGAACGTTATGCTCCGGCTCCTTGCCGCCAAACAGCCGCATGATGAAATCGGAAACGACAATGAACGGCTTGAGCAGAACGATCATTCCCTTGAGGAATGGAGGCAGGAACGGCGCCAGCTCCCGCCAATACCGCGCACCGATGGTTTTCGGCAGGATTTCCGAGAGAACCAGGATCAGGACGGTCATGATGGCGGACGCAGCACCAAGGTAGCCGCTGCCGAACACGACCGTGACCTGGGCGCCAACGCCCGTCGCGCCGACCGTATGGGCAACCGTATTCAACGTGAGAATGGCGGCCAACGGCTGGTCGACCTTCTCCTTCAGGTGCTTGAGGCGTTCATAGAGCTTGGGATTCGTCACCTTCTGGTGTGCGATGAAACTCGGGGTAATCGATAGAAGCGCCGCTTCCAGGATCGAACAGATGAAGGAAACGAGGATGGACAGAACAGCGAAAGCGATCAGGAGGGCCATAGGGCGGCGAGGTGGCTACGTAGTGAGGAATCTGCAATTTACAGGAACCTGCAATGACCTTGCGTTTGCAGGGGGTTCATCCTTGCTACATTTCATTTCTGCGACTAACCACAGCTCGCGGCCCGGCTAGGCCCCGCTCACTTGCCTCCAGCGAAGCCGTCCTTATCAACCGGAGAGCTGCCTGAACAGCGCGACTGCGATCACCCCAGCAGCGATCGCGGGCAACGGTTTCTTGAGCATCAACATCGTGACAGCCGTAACCAAGAAAGCCAGTCGAGCGCCGTTGTCTCCATTAACCGCCATGGGTGTAAGCAACGCCACCAGCACTGAGCCAGACATAGCGCTGATGAATTGCTCGGTCCTGCGGTTGATGGGCACGAACGACATCACGAACACACCGCCCCAGCGGGTTGCCAAGGTCACCACGGCCATGATCAGGATGATGATCAGCGCGCCAGAACCTGCCGTTTCCAAAGTCAATTCTGCTTCTCCATCCACAACGCGCCCAATATGCCGCCTGCGAGCGCGCCTGCAACGACATGGCTATTGGCGGGCAGATACCAGTACGCCAACATCGATGAACATCCGGCGACGATCCAGACAATGGCCATCCGCAGATCTTTCTTGCCGCCAACGACCATCGCCAACAGGAAACACCCCATGACCATGTCCAATCCCAGGCTGACCGGATCATGGATGGCACTGCCGAAATAAAGGCCAAGCCAGGTCCCAAGCACCCAGAACGTCCAGAGCGCGAGACCGCCACCGAACAAGATACCCAGCCCAGGCTCATTGCGTCCGAACGCTTGCATCGACATCGCCCAATTGGCGTCCGAGACGACGAACATGACGGCATAGCGCTTCGACGGCGGCAATTGACGCAACCACTGATACAAGGTCGCGCCCATCAACAGATGCCGGGCATTGACGGCAAATACGGTTACCACCAGCGGAACGAGCGGAACATGGGTGCCCCAGAGTTCCAGCGAGGCAAACTGTGAAGCGCCGGCAAAGACCAGGCCGCTCATGAGCATGATGGAATAACTATCCAACCCGGCCTGCGCCGCAGCCAGACCAAAGGCCAAACCAAACACCACGACAAAAAGCGAAATAGGCGTCAGCTGCTTGAAGCCGGCCCATACGTCATGGCGGCTGAGCGCGTGAAGTTCTGCATCAGTATTTGCCAAAAGCCACCTTTTTCCCTTTCAATAGCTGTAGATGGGCCCGACGAACAAAGCGCGCCCCATGAACGCGTGGGTCCCGGTTGAAAGCCGTTTCATTCAGGAAGCATCAAACGACGGTCGTCTAGGCTCACCGCCGCATGAGCAAGACGACGCCGTCATGCAGCAAAGCGTCATGCAGCAACAAGGCTTTCGCCGAGGAATGTCGCCGCACGCAACAGGAGCATCGTTTCCTCAACGCTTCTTTCCAGCGGGCTTCGCCCCACCCAGACTCGGCACTTTTCGGATCGCCTTCGCGTTGGGTTTTTCACTTTCGTCGAACCAGTTGCCCAGATGAACCCGCCCTTTAGCGGCGTTCTCCTTGGGTTTCTTTGGCTTTTTCGGCTTCTTGATGATCTGCCCGCCGGGCTGGGTGGCCGGCACACGGTGATCGGGGACGAAGCCGGGCTCGTCATGGCGCGGCAACACCTGATTGATCAGCGTCTCGATGGCGGCGAGCTGGTCGACTTCGTCGGCGGCCACCAGGGAAATCGCTTCACCGGTGGCACCCGCGCGGCCGGTACGGCCAATGCGGTGCACGTAGTCCTCCGCGACGATTGGCAGGTCGAAGTTGACCACCTGCGGCAGGTCATGGATATCCAGCCCGCGAGCGGCCACGTCGGTGGCGACCAGCACTTGCACTTCGCCGGCCTTGAAGCGCTCCAGCGCACGCAGTCGGCTCGCTTGCGGCCGGTCGCCGTGAATCGCATCGCTGGCGATGCCCTGTGCCTGCAACTCCTCGACCAGTTGATCGACGCCCTTGCGGGTCTTGGCGAACACCAGCACCTGGCCCCAGCGTTTTTCTGCCAGCAAGTACAGGAAAAGTTCGCTCTTGCGCTTCTTGTCCACCGGAACCAGCCATTGCTTGACGGTTTTGGCGGCGGCGTTGCGCGGGCTGACCTCGATGGACAGCGGGTCGCGCAACAGCTCGCCAGCCATCTGGCGGATGGCATCGGAGAAGGTTGCGGAGAACAGCAGGGTCTGACGCTTCTTCGGCAGCGCGCTGAACAGGTCGTCCAGTTCTTGGGCGAAGCCCAGATCGAGCATACGGTCGGCTTCGTCCAGCACCAGCGCCTGCACCTGGCCGAACTTCACGGCGTTCTGTCGGTACAGGTCGAGCAGCCGACCCGGCGTCGCCACCAGCACGTCGATGCCCTTGCGCAGCGCCATCATCTGCGGATTGATGCTGACCCCGCCGTAGACCGCATAGGTGCGCAGCGGCAGGCTCTGGCCGTAAGTCCGAAAGCTTTCGTGGACTTGCTCGGCCAGCTCGCGGGTCGGCACCAGCACCAGCGCGCGAATCGAGTTACTCGCCACCTGCGGCCCTTCGTGGAGTAACCGCTGCAGCAACGGCAAGGCGAAACCCGCGGTTTTGCCGGTGCCGGTCTGAGCCGCCGCCATCAAGTCGCGGCCCTTGAGCACGGCGGGAATCGCCTTGGCCTGAACCGGGGTCGGCGTGGTGTAGTCGAGGGATTCGAGCGTGTGCAGCAACGGATCGATCAGGCCCAGGGAGGCGAAGGTCATGGCGAGAACCGGACGATAAAAACGGGGCGTGCAGTTTACTCGCAAACGCTGGCTGGACGAGAAACGCGTCGTGCTGCGCTGCTCTACAAAAGGTGCGCGGAGCGCACCCTACGGACGACACGTCGCCCTCAAATAGGGTGCGCTCAGCGCACCGTTTCCCGTCCAGCCTCCCCAGTGCTTTTTCGGCTCTTAACTCTTCAACAACAACTTTCCTTCGATCGGCACATAACGCGTAGCGGCGCGGATCAGCGATTGCGCGGTCAGCCCCGGCACGCCGTAGGCGGTGGCTTCGGCGCCGCCGGCACGTACGCGGTCGAGCAGCAGGTCGAAATCGCCGTCGCCGGAGGCCAGCGCCACTTCATCGACGCGCGCGGCAGCGTCCAGCACGTCGATGGTGATGCCCACATCCCAGTCGCCCTTGGCCGAGCCGTCGCTGCGCTGGATATAAGGCTTGAGCTTCACGGTGAAGCCGAGGTTGCGCAGGATCTGCTGAAACTGCTGTTGTTTGGCGTCGCCCCGGTCGATGGCGTAGGCATAGGCCTCGACGATCTCGCCGCGCGCGCTGACCTCGGCCCACAGGGCGGCGTAGTTGAAATGGCAACCGTGGGCCTGGCGGACCGTGTAGTAGAGGTTCTGCACGTCGGCAAACAGGGCGATCTTCTTCACGCGGCAACCCGAATCGAGAAAGGCGGGCCAGTATGCAGACTGTGCGAAAACGTAGCGAGCGAAGGTTAGGCGGGGCCGCCCAGGCAAGAACTAGGCGTCCCCACAAAAACAGGCGAGGAAGCGGACTGGGCTCGCATCCGAGCCTGCTTTTAACGCCGCATAACCGAGCGCAGCAGTTTTCACACAGCCTGCTTGGACGGCAATATCGCGCATGTCGCTGCCCGATTTCTTGGGCTAAAGTGCGCGCCTGTTTTTCCGAGACGGTTCCGACCGCGATGAATGTCCTGACCATCCTCCGTGACGCCTGGTATTTCTATTCCCGCAATCTGGCGTCGATTGCGCGTCTTTGCCTGCCGCTGATCGCGCTGGAGAGCTGCGCCAGGCTGGCCGTCGAGCACTGGTTCGGCAAGGATGCGGTGCCGGCGCAGGAGCTGCTGGTCGGCATGGTGTTCTACCCCTTGTACATCGGCGCGCTGATCCTGTTTCTAGACGCCCGCAGCCGTGGCCATGCGCCGCTGCTGCGTGAGGTGCTGGCGCGTGCCGTGCCGCTATGGCCGTCGATGGCGGTACTGGCCGGGCTGGGCACCCTGCTGATCATGCTCGGCGCCTCGCTGTTCGTGCTGCCGGGGCTGTGGGTGATGGTCAAGATCGCCTTCGCCGAATATCTGCTGATCCTGCGTGGCTTGAGCCCACTGGCGGCACTGAAGGAAAGCTTCCTGCAGACTCGCGGCCACTTTCTTCTGGTGTTCGGCTGCATCCTTGCGGTGCTGCTGCCGCTGTGGCTTCTCGAAGCCTGGCTGGCCGCCCAGCTCTGGGCCGGCGAGGCACCGCCCGGGCTGATCGCCGTACTGGTCGACAGCGCCGTCGGGATGGTGCAGCTGCTGGCCACGGTAGTGCTGTTCCGCTGCTTCATGCTCTGCAGCGAACCAACCATCGACCGCGATGCAAAAAACGAGCAGCCGGACGGCGAGTAACGATTCGTCGGTCTAGGCTTGGTTGCTCTCACCTTCGGAGCACTAAGTCATGACCGACCAGAATCCCAGCATCCTGTCCCACGTCTCCCTGGGCACCAACCGCTTCGAGCAAGCCGCGACCTTCTACGACCAGACGCTCGCAACCCTAGGCTGCAAGCGCATCATGAGCCACCCCGGCGCGGTGGCCTGGGGCCGCGAATATCCGGAGTTCTGGCTGCAGACGCCCATCGATGGCCAGCCGGCCAATATTGGCAACGGCACGCATGTTGGCTTCTTCGCCGCGGACAAAGCATCGGTGGACGCCTTCCACCGTGCCGCGCTGGCAGCCGGCGCAACGGAGGAAGGCGCGCCGGGACCGAGGCAGGAGTACGGCGAGCCTTACTACGGCTGCTTCGTGCGCGATCTCGACGGACACAAGATCGAAGCGGCGTACTGGGATATGGAGCTGGTGCAACAGTTATATGGCGATGCGCAGCCGAGCTGACTACTTTTGGCGTTCATCGAAGCGACAGGAATCGCGACGAAAACAGCGCAGCCCTGCGCTAAAAAGCCAAAAGCATCGCGCCGAGGGCGGCCCTCCTACAAAAGCCAAAGCACACACCGCACCGTTTTCGTGGGAGGCGCACCCTCGCGGCGAAGCAGTCCGCAGGCCTGCAGCAAACCCCAAGTATCGCGCCGGGGCGGCCCTCCCATAAAAGCCAAAGCACGCACCGCACCGCTTTTCATGGGAGGCGCGCCCTTGCAGCGATTGCAGGCCACAGGCCTGCAGCAGATTCAAAGGCTTCGCGCCGGGGCGGCCTTCCCACGAAAGCGGCGTCAGTTGATGCTTCTTGATACCCGATTGCGCGCCAGTCGTGGCAATAGCAAATGCTCGAACAACCGCGGAAAGCAGCGCGCCACCATCCGCGCGCGCCAGTCGAGATTCGATAGCACCAGCAGCCGCCGCCGTTTCAGCGCGCCCTGAAAAATAGCTTCAGCCACGTCCTGCGGCGATGCCACCCGACCCACGGCCAGCACCGGCTGCGGCGCGGTAGAGCCATCGCCGATCAGCACATTTTTGCGCAGATCGGTGGCGGTATAGCCAGGACAGACCAGCATCACGTTGACACCGGTATCGCTCAACTCGCTGCGCAGGGTCTCGAACAGCCCATGCAACGCATGCTTGCTGGCGTTGTAGGCGCCGCGGTCGGGTACCGGTGCGTATTGCGAGAGCGAACTCAGCACGATGACCTGCCCGCGACGCGGCCTCAGGCTCGGTAACGCCGCCTGGGTGCAGTGCAGAGCGCCATAGAAATTCACCGCCATGATCCGCTCGAACACCGCCAGGCTGGTGTCGGCCACGCGGCTGCGATGGGTGATGCCGGCATTGTTGATCAGCACGTCGATACCGCCGAAGCGTTCCACCACCAGCGCCACGGCCTGCTGCACCGCCGCCGCATCCGACACATCGCAGCGCAGCCCCAGGGCATCGGCGTTGTGATGATCGACCAGATGCTGGACCAGGCCATCGAGCGCGTTCTGCTCCAGATCGAAAATCACCAACCGCGCCCCGGCCTGCGCCATCCGCTCGGCCAGCGCCCGACCGATTCCGGCGCATCCGCCCGTGATCAGCACCACCTTGCGATCGAAAACCTTGTTGGCGAACACCTTGCGATACATAGACCACTCCACCGAAATGAACGGGGCCGCCCATAGGAGCAAGAGCGGCCACATCGTCGGTTGAGCATAGCCAGCCAGAACCGGCTCCGCCTCAGCGGCTATGAACGCCGTGGCCACCACTCGACGCCCGGCCCGTCGCCATTCTGGACACGGAGGCGTCCGGCAACCATGCTTGCACTATGCAATCACAAGGGTCGGTGAATTACCTTGAAAGCTCTCCTCTGGATCTCGTTTACAGCCTTCCTGGCGGGACCCTGCTTCGCCGCGCCCGAGGCCGAGCCGCTGCGCACCCTGACGGTCGGGTACTACGACTTTCCGCCCGCGATTTACAGCGATCCGCAGGGCCAGCCGCAGGGACCGCTGGTGGGCCTCACTCACCGGGTACTCGAACGCGCCGGCTATCGAGCGCAATTTCGCGCATTTCCCAGCGCACGCCTGTATGCGGCCTTGAAGAGCGGCGCCGTCGATCTGTGGCCAGGTGCACCAGGCAAACCGGAGCTGGCTGCGGACACGCTGGAGGGACGCGCAACCCTGGCGCAGATCAGCCTCAACCTCTACCACCGCTCGGACACACCAGCGCCAAAGGTGCCGGAGAGCCTGCGCAAACGTGGCGTTATCATCATCGGCGGCTACAACTACTGGCCGGTGGTGACCCAGATGCTGCACGACCCGCAGCTGGGCATTCGTCTGCATCGCACCAGCAGCCACGCCTCGGCACTTGAAATGCTGCAGCACCGCCGCGCGGACTACCTGCTCGATTATCAGATTCCGGTGAACCAGGTTTTGCAGCGCTTCGACATACAAGCGCTGCCCTATGTGAACGTCCACAAGGTACCGATCCGCTTCATCGCGTCGCGTCGGCTGAGCGACAGCCAAGCGGTTCTCGACGCATTGGATCGCGCCTACGCCGAGATGGCCGCCGCAGGCGAGGATCTAAGCCTGCCGGGGGAATAAGGAAAGCTGAAAGCGTGAATGTCCCGCTGAGAAGCGGCAAACTTTGCGCTTCTAGCTTTGTTTTCCGGCTTCAAGCTGCAAGCTGCTTTTTTACGTTCCCCGCGGCTTGGCGCGCGCCGTGGGCTCGGCGACCAACGGATCATCCGGCCAATAGTGCTTGGGGTAGCGCCCCTTCAGATCCTTTTTCACCTCGCCATAGGTATTGGCCCAGAAGCTCGCCAGATCCTGCGTCACCTGCACCGGACGGCGCGCCGGGGAAAGCAGGTGCAGCTTCACCGCCTGCCTCCCGCCGGCAATACGCGGCGTGTCGGCCAAGCCGAACAGCTCTTGCAGACGTACCGCCAGCACCGGCGGCGACTCGCTGTAATCAAGCCGCACCCGCGAACCGGAAGGAACGGCGATGGCGACCGGGGCCAGCTCGTCGAGCCGCTGCGGCAACGGCCAGGGCAGCAATGTTGCCAGCATGCTTTTCAGGTCCAGCTGAGCGAAGTGGGCCAGCCGTGAAACCTTGCCCAGGTACGGTAGCAGCCAATCTTCGAGACGGTCGAGCAACGCCGTGTCGCTGACGTCCGGCCATTCGCTGGCGGCACCGGCATCCAGATCGAGCTGCCGAAGCAAGGCGATGCGCGCCTGCCATTGGCGAATCTCTGGCGTCCAGGGCAGCAACTCCAGCCCCTTGCGCCGCACCAGCCCGAGCAGGGCGCGGCCGCGCGCGTCTTCATCCAGCTCCGGCAAAGGCTCGCGGCTGAGTACCAGCTCACCGACGCGCCGCTGCCGTTCGGCACGCAGCACGCCTTCTCGTTCGTCCCATTCCAGCGCGTCGTGTTGGCTGACCTGCTCGGCCAGCACCTCGTCGAACAGCGTCGGATCCAGTGCCGCGGCACGATAGATGCGCTCTTCGCGCTGGCCCTGGCGGCTGCCCAGTTCGGCGAACACCAGCCAGGGCTCCTTCATCAGCGCGTCCGGCTCGCCGAATACCGCCGCCCGCCCATTGGCCAGACGGTACTCGCCACCGCCCTCACGGCGCTGCCGGGCGATCCGGTCGGGATAGGCGAACGCCAGCAGCGCACCGTGCCAGCGCTGATCATCGGCATCGCTCGGAACGGTACCCGCCGGGTCGCGCAGCAGACCGCGAAATTGCCGGGCCAGCTGACGCACCCGCTGCGCGCCGGCATGTCGCCCCGCGCTGCCGGCGAGCATTCCGAGGCGGGTGGAGATATCGCTGCCGTCGCGCTGGCTGCCGCGCTGAATGTCGCGCTCTACCAGCAATGCAGCGAGATCAGCCGCCAGCGGACCAAGCCCCAGCGCCTGGCCGCGCAGCAACATATGGGCGATGCGCGGATGCGCCGGCAATTCGGCCATGGCCTGACCGTGAGCGGTCAGCTGCCAACCGCCGCGGGCGTTACGGCTGAGCGCGCCGAGGCGCTGCAGCAGATCCTGCGCCTGCCCATAAGCGGCCACAGGCGGCGCGTCCAGCCAGCTCAGCTCATCCGGCTCGACGCCCCATCGCGCCAGTTGCAGCGCCACCCCGGCCAGATCGGCCTGGAGGATTTCCGCTTCGCCATAGGCCGCCAGTTGCGCGTGCTGATCTTCGGACCACAGCCGATAGCAGGCCCCTGGCTCCAAACGTCCGGCGCGACCGGCCCGCTGAGTCGCCGAGGCGCGGGAGATGCGACGGGTTTCCAGGCGGGTCATGCCGCTGCCGGGATCGAATCGCGGCACCCGCGCCAAGCCGGCATCGACCACCACCCGCACGCCTTCGATGGTCAGGCTGGTCTCGGCAATGTTGGTCGCCAGCACCACCTTGCGCTTGCCGTCCGGCGCCGGTTCGATGGCCGCACGCTGGGCGCTCAGCTCCAATTCGCCGTGCAGCGGGCACAGCATCACCTCGTCCCGCTCCGCCAGTTGCTCGCCCAGGGCATCGTTCACGCGGCGGATTTCGGCCTGTCCCGGCAAGAAGACCAACACGCTGCCGGATTCCTCATCCAGCGCCTGCAAGACCGTTTGCACCACTCTTTGCTCGATGCGCTCGCCTGGCTGGAACGGCCGACCCCAACGCTGGATGACCGGGTACATGCGCCCCTCGCTGCGCACCACAGGTGCATCGTCGAGCAGGCTCGACAGCCGCGCACCTTCCAGCGTGGCGGACATCAGCAGCAGCTTGAGCGGCTCATCGCGCAGCAGTACGCGCGCATTGAGGGTCAGCGCCAGAGCCAGATCGGCATCCAGGCTGCGCTCGTGGAATTCGTCGAAAATCACCAACCCCACGCCTTCGAGCGCTGGATCGTCTTGCAGTCGGCGCGCCAGGATGCCTTCGGTGACCACTTCGATACGGGTATTCGGCCCGACCTTGCTGTCCAGACGGATGCGATAACCGACAGTCTCGCCGACCTTCCCCCCAAGCTCACTGGCCAGCCGTTCGGCCGCAGCGCGAGCGGCCAGCCGCCGTGGCTCAAGCATCAGGATGGTTTGCCCGTCCAGCCACGGCTCGTCCAGCAACGCCAGCGGAACGCGGGTGGTCTTGCCGGCGCCGGGGGGTGCTTCGAGCACCGCTTCGTCACGGTTTCGTAGGGCCTGGCGCAGCGCCGGCAGGGCTTGATCGATCGGCAGGGAAATCATGGGCACTCCGCGTGAGGGCGAAGATTGTAAAGGTAAAGAAGGGCAAAGCGCTGGAGGCTGGAAAGCTGGACGACAAGGCAACTCGGTCGCCTTTTCCTTCAACTCCAGCCTCCAGTGCAGGACGTGGCGAACGGTCACCCGGGCAAGACAGTCTGATGTCGAGAAAACATCACGCGGCCCTTGTATAGTTGCGCCCACTTTTTCGGAGGTCCTTATGCGTACTCGTTCCCGTGTTATCGGCGGCGTGCTGGCCGTCTCCCTGTTCACTCAACTGACCGCCTGCGGCACGCTGTTCTACCCCGACCGCCGCGGCCAGATCGACGGCAAGATCGATCCGGCCATCGCCGTAGCCAACGCCGTCGGTCTGCTGTTCTATGTGATCCCCGGCCTGATCGCCTTCGGTATCGATTTCGCGACTGGTGCGATCTATCTGCCCGACAACGAATATTCCATGGCCCCGGAAAAACTCCAGGAAGCCATCGGCGCGGACGGCGTGATCGACCAGGCCAGACTCAAGGCCATCATCGAAGCGGAAACCGGCCGCAGCCTGCCGCTGAATGACCCGCGCCTGATTCAGCACGACGGCAGCATCGAGCAACTGGCCGCCTTCGGACTGCGTCCCGCCGCTTGATGCAGCACACCAGCGAACGGCGCAAGGGCGTCAGCGCCGAGCACGCGCGTCTTATGCGCCGTGCCACGCGTCTGGCTTTGGCCGTGGCGTTGACGCTGGCGGCAAGCAAGGCGCTGGCCTGGTGGATGAGCGGTTCGGTCAGCCTACTGGCCGGTCTTACCGATTCGCTGCTGGACGGCGCCGCCTCGCTGCTCAATCTGCTGGCGGTGCACTACTCGCTGCGTCCCGCCGATGACGATCATCGATACGGCCACGGCAAGGCCGAAGCGCTAGCCGGGCTTGGCCAGGGTGCGTTCATTTCGGTGAGCGCGATCCTGGTCTGCGTCCAAGGTGTCGACCGCATGCTGCATCCGCAACCGCTGGGCGCGCCGACGCTGGGCATCGCGGTGATGCTGCTGTCGCTGGCGCTGACCGTGGCGCTGCTGGCTTACCAGCGTCATGTGGTGCGTGAAACCGGCTCCACGGCGATCCGCGCCGACTCGCTGCACTACCGTTCCGACCTGCTACTCAACAGCAGCATCCTCGTGGCCCTGATCCTCGCCGGGTACGGCTGGGATCGTCTGGATGCGGTCTTCGGCATCGCCATCGCGGTGTACATCTTCTGGAGCGCGCTGAGCATCGTGCGCGAAGCCGGCGCGGTGCTGATGGACACCGAACTGCCGCCGGACGTCAGCGAGGACATGCATCGGCTGGCCTGCGCTGTGCCCGGCGTGGTTGGCTGTCATGACCTTCGCACCCGCGTCTCTGGCACCCGGTGGTTCGTGCAACTACATCTGGAGCTGCCCGGCCAGTTGCCGCTGATCGAGGCCCATGCGCTCTGCGAGGCGGTCGAGACGGCCATTCAGGACCGCTACCCGCGCGCCGAGGTGCTGGTCCATGCCGACCCGCAGGAGGTGGTGAGGCCGCGCCCAGCGCCGGAACCTGCCGGCAATCCATAAAAAAAGACCACGTGGCGAGACGTGGTCTTTTTACTGCTGAATTCGCTGACCGCTTGTGGCGGGATCTTCGGCAGCGCCTTGTGAGCGGTGCTGGCCCGGACCGATGACCTCGATAAAGGTCGGCGGTTGGCGCGGCGGGATAAGTGCCGCGTCAGTTCTGCCGGGGCTGAAGTTGAATAAAGCTTACGCCCCGCGCTCCGGCAGATGTTTGCGAAGATTGCTCAAATTGACAGGGATTGCGCAATTCATACGCGACGGAGCATAGTTCCACGCAATCAAACCATGCGAGCTATTCGAAATGAGCAAACTCGACCGCCATGACCTACGAATTCTCGCCGAATTGCAGCACGACGCGCGTATCTCCAATCAGGACCTGGCCGAGCGTATCGGCTTGTCGCCTTCGCCCTGCTCACGACGGGTCAAACAGCTCGAGGATGACGGCTACATCGCGCGCCAGGTCGCCCTGCTGGACCGCAAGAAGCTGGGCCTGACCCTGACTGCTTACGTATTGATCGGGATGGACCGGCACACGCCAGACCGCTTCGAACACTTCGAAGGGGTGATTGGCAAATGCGCGGAAGTGCTGGAATGCAGCCTGGTCACCGGGATGGACGCCGATTACCAGCTCAAGGTCGTGGTGCCCGACATGGAGCACTATCAGGCCTTTCTGCTCGGCACGCTGACGCGCATCGAAGGCGTCTCCAGCGTACGTTCGAGTTTCGTGCTGCGTCAGGTGTCGTCCAGTACCGAACTGCCACTGCAACACCTGCGCGCCTGAGACCCATTGCCGCGCCGGGAATCGACGCTGCCGGACTTGGCGTATAATCGCCGCCGCCTTGCTATGCCCCGGCGCGCACCACTTATAGAAATAGCGTCTCGCTCGTCGATAAATGTTCGCCGGCTGTCATAGCTGTATCGACTCAGGCCATGTGAAAACCACTGTGCTCGCTCGTTTTCATACAGACCTAACCAAGCGGAGTAATCGATGGAGCCCGAAGTTTTCGAAAAATGGATGATGATCGTCCTGGTCGGCGGCCTGATCGCCTTCATGGCGTTCATCATCTGGGACCTGGCCAAGAAATCGAAAGCCGGTCGACTCGGTACGACCATTCTGTTCCTGGGGCTGGGCCTGTGCCTGTTCGCGTTCATCGCCAAACCAATCATCGGCTACATCATCGAAGTGACACAGGGCATTCCGCACTGACTCGGCTTTCAGCGCCGACGCTCACAAATGCGCCGGCACTTCCCGCCATTCGCCCGGCTGCAGGCCATCCAGCGCCCAGGGCCCGATCCTGACCCGCACCAGCCGCAACGTCGGCAGCCCGACCGCCGCCGTCATGCGCCGCACCTGACGGTTGCGGCCCTCACGAATCACTAGCTCCAGCCAGCTGGTCGGCACCGACTTGCGAAAGCGTACCGGCGGATTGCGCGGCCATAGCGCCGGTTCATCGAGCGCACGGGCTTCGGCGGGTAGCGTCATGCCATCGTTGAGTTCGACGCCTTCGCGCAGCCTCGCCAGTTGTTCTTCGCTCGCCTCGCCTTCGACCTGCACCCAGTAGGTCTTCGCCAGCTTGTGCCTGGGATCGGCGATTCGTGCCTGCAGCTGGCCGTCGTTGGTCAGCAGCAACAGCCCCTCACTGTCGCGATCCAGGCGGCCGGCGGGATAGACGCCAGCTACTGGCACGAAGTCCTTGAGCGTGGCGCGTCCATCGGCATCGTTGAACTGGGTAAGCACGTCGAAGGGTTTGTTCAGCAGCAGCAAGCGCGGTTCGGCCGGCGGCGCCTTGGCCACGCGGCGGGGCTTGCCGGTCGGGCGCTGCGGCCGCGGGTTGGAAGGGCGTGGCATGACAAGGGGCTCCGGGTCGGGGCGGCCATGCTAGGGCGGCAATCCCGAGCTCGCAAGCTATCGTCCGTGTAGCTCGCGAGGCCCCATGACAAACATTGCTACCTATCCTCAGCGGCTCATGCCAGCCAGCCGCTGCGATATCGCCTGCATGCCCTGACCAAGCTCGCGCAGCGTCGCCGCATCACGGGCCCCTTCTTCGCTTGCGGTGTGAATGCGCACCGCCAGCTCGTTGATTTCCTGGGCGACATGACTCTGCTCCTGCGCCGCCACGGCAATCTGCTGCGCCCGCTGGACGATGCCATCGAAGCTGCTCACCGTGTTGCCCAGCGTGCCGGCTACACCATCAGCCTGCCGTACCGCTTCATCGGTGCGTCGGGCGCCGGCCTGCATGGTCGAAACCGCCTGGGTCGAGGCCTGGCGCAACTGGGCGATCATCTGCTGGATTTCATCGGCTGAACTCTGCGCGCGTCCCGCCAGGGTCCGCACCTCATCGGCCACGACCGCGAAGCCGCGTCCCTGCTCACCGGCACGCGCCGCCTCGATGGCCGCATTGAGCGCCAGCAGATTGGTCTGTTCCGAAATGGATTTGATGACGTCCAGCACGCCGCCAACGCGCTCGATATCCTCGCCGAGCTGCGTAATGGCCGAGGCGGCATCGGATATATCGCCAGCCAGTCCGGCGATCGCTTCGCTGTTGCGCTGCACTTGACCTTGTCCCTGTTCGGCTTCCGAAAGTGACTGACGGGCGGTGTCGGAGCAGTCGGTAGTGTTCTGCGCGACCTCGGCCGCACTGGCCGACATCTCGGTAATCGCGGTCGCCAACAAAGTGTTGTCCTGTCGCTGGGCTTCGGCACGATCGGCTAGCCCAATGGAAAGCCGCGCCAGTTCGTCGGCCTGCCGCTCGAGGCTTGCCGATTCCTCGCCGATGCGGCGCAGCATGTCACGCAGCGAACCGGCGTAATGATTGACGGCGCCGCGCAATGCCCCGAGTTCGTCGGCGCGGTGAATCTCCAGCTGAGCTCCGTCATGCCCACCGCCCTGCCCCAGCCGCTCGATCTGGCCGGTGGTTTCTTCAAGCTGCGCCAGCAGACGCTTGCCCGCCAGCCAGGCGATGCCAAGCAGCAGTGCCAGCAGCGGCAGCAGAAGCAACAGCATCTGCCGCGTCAGTTCGTCTGCAAGGCCGGTCACGCTCGCCTCCGGCGTCACCAGCCCAACACGCCACCCGGTGCCCTCCATGGTGACCAGCGTCACGTAAGCCGCGCCGTCGACCAGGCCGTCGTGCTCCAGAAACAGCGCAGCATCATCCGCGCCGCGAGCGGCAACGGCGTCGGCAACCGGCTTGAACCAGGGCTGCTCACGCACCAGATCGCCCATGGCCGGCAAACCGCCATTGCCCTTGGCGCCTGGGAAAAACAGCAGATTGCCAGCCTGATCGACTGCAAAGGCATAGCCGCCGGTTACGCCACCGTTCGCCTCGAGGAAGTTGGCAAGACCATCGAGTTTGAGATCGAGAGTCGCAACGCCGGCGAACGCCCCGTCACGGCTGTAGGGCACGCTGCAGGTGGTCATCGCCACGCCGCTGACGGCATCCTGATAGCCGTCCGACCAGACGCAACGTCCCGGCGCTGCCGAGCGAGCCCCGCTGTACCAGGATTCGGCATGGTAGGACGAGGTTTGCGCTGCGTTGTATTCATCCGAATAATCCAGTCCGCCACTGGCGTTGCGCGCCCAGAAGAAGCTGCGCCGCTCGACGCCAGGCGTGAATGCGTTCGGCTCAGGCCACAGCCCGCCGCCAGCAATGGCAGCGTCGCCCTGACCGTCGATCAGGTTGGGCAGGGTCGACGACACCAGCGCCTCGTCATTGGGCATCCTTTCAGCCAGATGCGCCATGGCGGCGGTCGTGCCTTCGATGCGGCTGAGCTGCAGCGCCAACTGGCGGGCCAAGGCGCTGGCTGACTGCTCAGCGGCGGCGGTCCCCGTGGCCACCAGCTTCGGTTTGCCACCCAGGGTCATGACCCCGAAGATAGCCAGTGCGGTAAGCACCAGAAGAACGAGAACACCCAGCGTCATGCGTGGCGCGATCCGGGTAGGCAGGAAGGACATGCTACAAACTCCACGAAGGGCTAAATCACTAAGGATGGTCTGAAAAAGACTTCCCGAATCTGGTGAAATACGCCGATCCCGTTGCCCGAGTTTCCCGATGAAGCAAATGACCTTCGCCGACGCCGAGTACGCCGGCAAGCGCAAGCAGACCCGCAAAGAGTTGTTCCTGATCGAGATGGATCAGGTGGTGCCGTGGAAGGGTTTGATTGCCCTGATCGAGCCGCACTACCCCAAGGGTGAAGGTGGTCGTCCGGCGTATCAGCTGATGGCGATGCTGCGCGTACATTTGATGCAGAACTGGTTCGGCTACAGCGATCCAGCGATGGAGGAGGCGCTGTACGAGACCACAATCTTGCGCCAGTTTGCCGGGCTGAACCTAGAGCGTATTCCCGACGAAACCACCATCCTCAATTTCCGTCGCCTGCTGGAGAAGCACGAGTTGGCGGCCGGGATTCTGGCGGTGATCAATGGTTACCTGGGCGATCGGGGCCTGTCGCTGCGCCAGGGCACCATCGTCGATGCCACGCTGATCCATGCGCCGAGTTCGACCAAGAACAAGGACGGTAAGCGTGACCCGGAAATGCACCAGACCAAGAAGGGCAATCAGTATTACTTCGGCATGAAGGCCCACATCGGCGCGGATACCGAGTCTGGCCTGGTGCACAGCGTGGTGGGGACGGCAGCCAACGTTGCTGACGTTACCCAGGTCGACAAACTGCTGCATGGAAAGGAAAACATGGTCGGCGCCGACGCGGGTTACACCGGCGTAGAGAAACGCCCGGAACATGAAGGCCGGGAGGTGATCTGGCAGATTGCGGCCCGCCGCAGTACGTACAAGAAGCTGAGTAAGCGCAGTGCGCTGTACAAAGCCAAGCGCAAGATCGAGAAATCCAAGGCCCAGGTGCGCGCCAAAGTCGAGCACCCGTTCCGGGTGATCAAGCGCCAATTCGGCTACGTGAAGACACGCTTCCGTGGCCTGGCGAAGAACACCGCGCAGTTGGTGACACTGTTCGCGCTGTCGAACCTGTGGATGGCGCGCCGACATTTGCTGACGAATGCAGGAGAGGTGCGTTTGTAATGCGGGAAATGGCCGGCGCGAGGTGCTCGCGCCGGCTATAAATCCGGAAAGAGGGGATGATTTGATCGTTTTTTAGCCGAATCACCGTTTTGAAATCGGCAAGGGCTGGAGTCAGCCAGAAATACCTGACTACTTCAGACCATCCCTAAGGGACTGCGTCACCAAGGAACTGGGTTATGCAGCATTACGGCCGCCCGACCCGCACATTGAGCGCTCGACGGCTGGAAACGACGAGCGGCAGGACGATCGAACCGTGCTCGATCAAAAAACGAAAGGCGTTTTGGCTCGGTCGAAAAGGCTGAGATGGCACCCGAGCGCCTGCCGGCATCAACCAATCCCGCGAGAACGGGTCAATGACTGTTGCGGCCAACGCCGCATCGCCCCGAACCGCTTTGAAGGACTTCAACGTGCAGATACGTGACGCCCTGGACGCCGACCTCGACGGCATCCTGCAGATCTACAACGATGCGGTGCAGAACAGCACAGCGATCTGGAACGACCGGACTGTCGACCTCGCCAATCGTCGCGCCTGGCTGGCCGAACGCCATGAACAGCGCTATCCGGTATTGGTTGCCGTCGACGACGAGCAACGGGTCGCAGGTTACGCATCCTTCGGCCCTTGGCGCCCGCACGATGGTTTCCGCCACACGGTGGAGAATTCGGTCTACGTGGGTCCCGGTCAGCGTGGTAGCGGCATCGGACGCAGCCTGATGCAGGCGTTGATCCAGCGCGCCCGGCAGTTGGACAAACACGTAATGGTCGCGGCCATCGAGAGCGAGAACCGTGCCTCGATCCATATGCATCAGCAACTGGGTTTCATCCACGTCGGGCAGATGCGACAGGTCGGCTGCAAGTTTGGCCGTTGGCTGGACCTGACGGTCATGCAGCTGACCCTGCGCCGCACAGCCAACCCGTAGTTACGCTCATCTTCGAGTTCGATGCCCGCCTGCATGCATGAAGCATCCGATCGCATAGGTGGAAACGCTGATGCCTTTCCACCGAAACCGACGGCAGCCGCCAGGTCCGCCATTTCCAGACTCCTTACCACTCACCGCAGCTGGCTATCCTTGCTGCCGCGGCGGTTATAACCACTGTATGCGGCTTCTCGCTTGTCCTGTTCGGACTGGCACTTCACGCACAACCGTACGCCCGGGACCGCCTGCCGCCGCGCCTCGGGAATCTTGGCGTCGCATTCTTCACAGTGCGTCAGGCTTTCGCCCCGCCCCAATTTGCTGCGTGCACGCTGAACGGCGTCCTCGATCGTGCTGTCGATCTGGTCCTGCACGGCGCCTTCGTTCGCCCAACCGGTGGCCATAGCAACCTCCTGCCTGTTCGAGCAATCACTCTCCGACATTTGAGCTGCTGCGGCGTGAGCGGTTCAGCCCGTGACGCACAGTGCTGGGATTCATCCTCCGGCACCGCCTGTCGTTTGCTTGGCGTCAAAACGACGAGCGGGGCTTGAGTCGCGAAGGCATGCACTACCCTTTCCAGCCGATCGATGGCCAAGCCGAACCGCACCCGCTCTGCATTGCGCCCTTGCGCACGTACGGCTGGCACAACTATCCACCAGCGAAACGGTGTATGAACAAAAATATCCTGACGGCCCTGGCGCTTGCTCTGGGCGGATGCGCCAGCCAACCGGACGTCGTCGAACACGAGGTCGGGGCGTTCGACCTCAAGCTCGGCACTGCACCGACCCGGAGCATGGCGCAAGGCCTGGTCAACCCGACCGCCGCCGGCACCTTTCGCGGAGGGCTGGACCTGACCCACGCAGGCGGCCTGTACATGGGGCAATGGGCGCCGAGCATGGGCATTCTTGACGGCAGTCAGCTGGAGCTTAATAGCTACGTCGGCTATGCCCAGCCGCGCCTTGACGACACGCCTGGCTTCGAGCTGGGCGTGATCCGCTACAGCTTTCCAGAGCTGGAAAACCACGATCGTCACGAGTACTACGCCGGCATCAACCTGGTCGGCAGCCGCCTGGGAGGCGCGCTACGCAGCGCGCCAGGGCGCACCGACGGGACGCTGTTCCTGGAGCTGGGTTCGGTTCAGCCATTCGATGTCGGGGTTCGCCTGAAGTACGCCAGCCACTCGATGGACAGCCCCATGTATCACCCCGGCGGCAGCGTGCGCGTCTTCAACGACTGGTCACTGAACCTGTCCCGCCCGCTGCTCGGCATGGATCTGAACCTGTCCTATACCGACTCCAGCCTGAGCGGCGACCAATGCGGCGTGTACTCGGGGTTGAACGCTCACTGCGAGGGCTTTTTCATGTTCAAGGCCGAGCGCCAGCTGTTCTGAGCGAGCCCTGAGGTCTGCACTAGCGAAAGCGCCTTTGCGCGTGCAGCACCGCCAGCAGGAATACCGCGGCCGCGAAGCCGTACAGCAACCCCAGATTCCCATGCTGAAACAACCAGGATCCCAGCACCGGTCCGGTGGCCATACCCATGAAACGAAAGAAGTTGTAGCTGCCAACGGCGGTGGCGCGATTGTGCGGGTAAAGGTCCATCAGCAGACTGGTCTGTACTGGCAGCGACAGACCTAGAAACAGCCCAAAGGCGCTCACCGCCACGACAAGCGCCGCCAGTGACCACTGCGCAACGGCGAGAAACAGCAGCACACTGAGGGCATTCAACCCGGCCGTCACCAGCAACGTTGGGCGGGCCCGCCAGCGTCCCAGTAACCGACCGCCAGCGAAGCTGCCGATCACCACGGCAATCGACAGCGGCAGGAAGACCAAGCCCTTTTCGCTGGCGCTAAGGCCGTAGCTGGTGTCCAGCACACGCGGCATGAAAACCAGATAGTTATAGAAAGCGTAGTACTGCACGAAGCTCAGCAGCATGATCGCCAGCCCCTGATGGTTGCGCAGCACATCCAGATAGTCGGCGGGATGGAAAGCCTTGGGCGTGGCCCCGACGGGGCGCGTTTCCTGAAGCCAGATGGCATTGGTCAGCAGTGCGGCGGCGCCGACCACCGCCAGCAGCAGAAACACGAAATGGAAGTCCAGGTGTTCGCCAACGAAGCCGCCCACCACCGGGCCGACCACCGGCCCCAGCGCCACCATCATCTGAAACGAGCCCATCGCCCGGCCACGCTCAGCCCCTTCGAAACGATCGCCAATCACCGTGACCGCCACCACCGCACCGGCGGCGATACCCACCGCCTGCAGCGCGCGAAACAGCAGCAGCATCTCGATATTCGGCGCCAGGAAGCAGCCCAGCGAAGCACCGACATAGATCGCCAGCCCCACCAGCAGCGTGCGCTTGCGCCCTCGACGGTCGACCAGCGGGCCGTAGACGATCTGCATGAACGCCAGCACGAAGGTGAAGATCGAGATGCTGAGGTTGATCATCAGCGGCGTAGTCTCCAGCGCCGCTCCCAGCTCCGGCAGAATCGGCGCGTAGACGGTCTGGGTGAACGGCCCGAGGAACGCGGCGAAAGCCACCATGAAGGTCAGCAGGCGTGGGCTCATTGAATTCCCCGAGCGATGGAAGAGCGGCGCAGCGGTTATTCCTTAACCTGCATGAAGTCTTCAGCCCAGGCCATGTATTCGTCAGCGGTCGAGTATTTGACCGAGAGCTGCGATGCGTTGAGATCCGATGCGTCGATCTGACGTTGTTCGCGCAGGCAGTCGTAGGTCGCCTTGATCGCCGCGAAGTAGGCGGCGTGACCGTTGACCACGATGCGCACGCCAAGCGCAGCCAGCCGCTCGTTGTCACGCAGGCGCGGGTTGCCGTACGTCACCAGCATCAACGGCACGCTGAGTTTTTCCGCAACCTGCTCAAGCTGCTCGAAATCCTCGATGCCGACCAGGCAGATGCCATCGGCACCCGCCGCCTCGTAGGCCTGCACCCGGGCGATCACCTCTTCCAGGCCGATCACGCCGGCGTTGGTGCGGGCGATGATGGCGAGCGCGGGGTCAATACGCGCTTCGAGCGCCGCCTGAATCTTGCCGACCGCCTCGAACATGCCGATCAGGTCCGTGGATTTGCGGCCGAATTTGGCTGGCAGCAGGGTGTCTTCGATGGTCAGCGCGGCGATTCCGGCGCGCTCCAGCTCGACCACCGTGCGCATCACGTTGAGCGCATTGCCGTAGCCGTGATCGGCGTCAGCGATGATCGGCAGGCGCGACACGCGACCGATGCGCGTGGCCTGTTCGACGAATTCACTCAGGGTGATCAGCGCGAAGTCCGGCGCCGCCAGCACCTGCAACGAGGCGACCGAGCCGCCGAGGATGCCGACTTCGAATTCGAGGTCGGCAGCGATACGCGCCGACATCGGGTCGAACACCGAAGCGGTGTGGTAACAGCGGTTAGAGGCCAGCAATTGGCGGAATTCGTTGCGCAGGGTGTGATGAGAAATTCTTTGCATGATTTTTCCTGAATAAAGCACGCAAGGGTCGAGTCGCCCTTGTTAGTCGATGTTGGAAGCTACGCGGAAGGCCCGACGGCACATCCGCTGCGGTAATCAGAGCCGGGGGCGCGGTGCGCGCCCCTGCACCCAGGCCATGCATAGGCCGCTGGCAATGATGATAGTCATGCCCAGGATCGCGCCGAGATCCGGTACGTGGCCGAAGGCGAAGAAGCCCACGACACCGGCGAAGATGATCTGCGCATAGGTAAAGGGGGCCAGGGTCGCCGCGCTTGCGAAACGGAACGCATTGGTCAGCAACAGGTGGCCGCTCATCGCCATGGCGCCGAGTGCCGCCATCAGCAAGGCGTCGTGCAGGGTCGGTGTCTGCCAGTTGAAAATCACCAGCACGCTCATCACCAGACTACCGACCACACTGGTGAGGAAGTTGCTGGTCACCGGATGGTCGGTAGCGCTGAGCCGACGCGTAACCAGCTGGTAGAGCGTGAAACTGACCGCCGCGCCGAACGGCAGCAGGATCGCCGGAGTGAACAGCGCCCCGCCTGGCCGCACGATGATCATCACCCCTATCAGCCCGCAACCCACCGCCAGCCACTGGCTGCGGCTGACGTGTTCCCCCAGCAACGCAGAGGCGATGGTCACCAGCAACGGCGTCAGAAAGATCACCGCCGTGGCCTCGGCCAGCGGGATGAAACTCAGGCCGCTGATGAACAACATGCTCACGCTCACCAGACTCAAGCCACGGCATAACTGCAATCCGGGCCGTAGCGTATGGAACACGCGGCGCCCCATGCGCGGCGCGAACAGCGCGGCCATCAGCACCGTCTGCGCCATGTAGCGCGCCCAGATGACCAGGAACACCGGATAAAGCAGCGTCAAGTGCTTGGACAGCCCGTCGTGCGTGGCAAGGACCAGGCACGAGACGAGAATGAGCAGGACGCCGAGCAACGGCTGGGGTGAATTGTTCAAAGAGAAGACCAGAGGGATAGCTAGCTAACTAACGATGAATTATGCCCGCAAAACGCGATGCCGTCAGTCGCGAGTTCGCGTCGCCCGACCGCCTGCCGCTTGCGCTGATGCCCTTCGAGACGACAGCGACACGGCTGTGTCATGTGCGGCATCGTGCCGCCGCGTCCTTCGTCGCCTGGCTCACCCTTGCTCTGCCGATCGCGTATGATCGCCGGCCCGTTGCAGGTCGCACAGCCGGCCCGAGCCCGTTCGAGTAACCAAGATGTTCAAGTTGAGAGCGATGCAGGTGCGCGATATTCCTGCCGTGATGTCGATTCAGGAAGAATCCTATGCCGCCGAAGTCCTTGAAGACGAAGCGGTGATCCGCGCCCGCCTTGCCGCGTGCCCGCAACTGGCCTGGGTCGCTGAAGATACCCTCGGCGTCTGCGCCTACCTCTTCGCCTATCATTCGCGGGTTGGCAAGGTGACGCCGCTGGACGGCGAATTCCAGTCCCACGCCGAAGCAGATTGCCTCTATCTGCACGACCTCGCCGTATCCCGTCGCGCCAGCGGTCGTGGCATCGGCCCGGCGCTGGTGCAGAAGAATCTGGAACAGGCCCGAACCCAGCAGCTGCGTTATTCGGCACTGGTTTCGGTACAGGATTCAGAAGCGTTCTGGGCCCGCCTCGGCTACGCCGCGCATGACGAACTGGATCAGCCGCAGGCCAGCAACCTGGCCAGCTACCAGATCCCCGCCGTGTATATGGTGCGCGCGCTGCATTAACGAATGCAGAAGTAGAGAAATGCAAAGCCCGAGCTGACCTCGGGCTTTTTTGTGGCTGCGCTTGCCACTGCCCCTACCGGAACGGCGGCTCGTCGAAGCTGCGCAGCTTGCGCGAGTGCAGCGAGTTGAGCTGGTTGCGCAGCAGATCGAGCGCGGCGATGCCGATTTTCAGGTGCTGGGTCACGGCGCGCTCATAGAAGGCATTGGCCGAGCCCGGCAACTTGATTTCACTATGTAGCGGCTTGTCCGACACGCATAGCAACGTCCCATAAGGCACACGCAGGCGATAGCCCTGAGCGGCGATGGTGCCGCTTTCCATATCCACCGCCACGGCTCGCGACAGGTTGATCAACGGCCGCTCCTGCGCCCAGCGCAGCTCCCAATTGCGGTCGTCGTAAGTCAGCACGGTGCCGGTGCGCAAACGCCGCTTCAGCGCCTCGCCCTTGTCGCCGGTGACCTGCGCGGCGGCCTCCTGCAGCGCTTGCTGCACCTCGGCCAGTGCCGGCAGCGGAATGTGCGGCGGCAGCACCCGGTCGAGGATGCCATCTCGACGCATATAGGCGTGGGCCAGCACGTAGTCACCGATCGATTGCGACTGCCGCAAGCCGCCGCAGTGGCCGATCATCAGCCAGCAATGGGGGCGCAGCACAGCCAGGTGATCGGTGATGTTCTTGGCGTTCGAAGGACCGACGCCGATGTTGACCAGGGTGACGCCGTCGCCATCCTCGGCGATCAGGTGGTAGGCCGGCATCTGGTAGCGATGCCAGAGCACGCCGCCGATGATCGCCTGGGCCTCACCCTCTTCCATGCCGCGCTCGATGATGATGTTGCCCGGCAGCACCATGCGCACGAAGCGGGTGTCGTCGCGCAACATGTCGAGGCCGTGACGGATGAACTGATCGACGTAACGGTGATAGTTGGTCAGCAGTATCCAGGGCTGCACATGCCGCCAGTCGCTGCCGGTGTAATGCACCAGCCGACGCAGCGAGAAATCCATCCGCGCACCGTCGAACAGCGCCAGCGGATAGGGATCGGCGTGCTCCCAGTCATAGAGCCCGTCGGCGATGTCATCGGTGGCGGCGGACAGATCGGTGCTGGGAAATACCCGCGCCAGTTCAGCTGCGGTCACGCCGGAGCCGGCCAGCTCGTCGCCCTGCTCGATCACATAGGGATAGGGGATGTTGCGGTCGCTGATCCCGACTTCCACCTTCACGCCAAAGTCATGCATCAACGGCTGCAGCTGATCGAGCAAGTAACTGCGAAACGCTGCCGGATGCGTCACGGTCACGCTGTAGACGCCCGGCGCCTGCACCTTGGCATAGGCGCGAGTGGATGCCGGCACCTCACCGTGGCACTCGTAGGTCAAGCGCAGTTCGGGATAGCGAAACGACGCACGCTCGGCCGCACTCGGCTCGCTGCGGCTGGCCACGTAACGCTTCAGCGCCTGGTGCAATGAAGCGGTGGCGTGCTCGTGCAGCTCGGCAAGATAATCCACCGCCGCTTCGGCGCTGGTGGCAACGCGAAAGGCTTCGCCTGCTGGAGTCATGGTGGGTTTCCTTGTTCAGTCGTTGAAAACATCTTGCCTGCTGTTCGATGACAGCGGTAGCGGCAACGGCCGACTGTTTATCGGCGAGCATGCAGTTAGCACTGCCGTCCCTCACACCCGCTCTCCCATGGCGCCGCATTGCTGCGGCTCAGTCAATCAATAAACGGCGCACTCCTCGCCAACAACGCCGTGATATCCAGCCCTCTCGGCAAAGTGCCGAATACCCGCCCGCGTCCTTCCAGTCGACTGGCGATGAACGCATCCGACACCGCCGCGTTGCCGGCCTCCAGCAGCAGCTTGGCCTGCAGCGCGACGGCTACGTCTTCGGTGAGCTGTCGGGCGCGGTATTGGATGTCGTCGGTGTCGCGGAAGGCTGTTTGCAGCCTGGCGATATGCGCCTGAAGACGCGCATCGCCGTGGCCGTCGCCGAGTTCGGCGAACAGCACTTCGAGCACGCCCGGCTCTTTCGACAGGGCGCGCAACACGTCCAGGCATTGCACGTTGCCGGAGCCCTCCCAGATGGAATTGACCGGCGCCTCGCGGTACAGCCGCGGCAGGATGGTTTCCTCGACGTAACCGGCGCCGCCCAGGCATTCGCCGGCTTCGGCGATCATTTCCGGCGCGCGCTTGCAGATCCAGTACTTGCCGATGGCAGTGACCAGACGCGCGAACTTGTCTTCCTGTTCATCCTGGCGATTGTCCTGAGCACGACCCATGCGCATGGTCAGCGCCAGCGCGGCTTCGCTTTCCAGCGCCAGGTCAGCCAGCACGTTGCGCATCAGCGGTTGTTCGATCAGTGCCCGCCCGCCGACGCTGCGATGGGTGCAATGGTGCATGGCCTGGGTCAGAGCTTGGCGCATCAAGGAACTGGAGCCGATCATGCAATCGAAGCGGGTCGAGGACACCATCTCGATGATGGTCGGCACACCGCGCCCTTCCTCGCCGATCATCCAGGCCAGGGCGCCGCGGTATTCAACTTCACTGGACGCGTTAGCCCAGTTGCCGAGCTTGTTCTTCAGTCGCTGGATATAGAACTGGTTGCGGCTGCCGTCGGGGCGATGGCGCGGCAGCAGAAAACAGGACAGGCCCTGGTCGGTCTGCGCCAGGGTCAGAAAGGCGTCGCACATCGGCGCCGAGCAGAACCATTTATGCCCGACCAGCTCGTAGGCCTGTCCCGGGCCGCCAGCGCCAACCGGGTGGGCGCGGGTGGTGTTGGCGCGCACATCGGTGCCGCCCTGCTTTTCAGTCATCGCCATGCCGATGGTGACTCCGGCCTTCTGCTCCATCGGTAGGTTGCGCGGGTCGTATTCCAGGCTGAGGATTTTCGGCAACCAGAGGTTGCCCACCTCTCCCTGCAGGCGCAGCGCGGGCACGCTGGCGTAAGTCATGGTCAGTGGGCAACTGCTGCCGGCTTCGGTCTGGTTGTGCAGGTACATCAGCGCCGCGCGGGCCACCTGGGCGCCGGGCTGCGGGTCGGTCCAGGGCAGCGACGTGATGCCATGGGCGATAGCCGTGCGCATCAGCTCGTGATAGGCGGGATGAAACTCCACCACATCGATGCGATGACCATAGCGGTCATGGCTCTTGAAAACCGGCTTGTTCTCATTGGCCAGAAAGCCTGCCGCCATCAGCGGCCCGCCGGCCAGCGCGCCGTAGGCATCCAACCGTGACTCGGCCCAGCCGCCATGGTAGCGATGCACCCATTGCTGCAACGGTAGGTCAAGGCGGTACAGGTTGGCGCCATCGAGCGGCGGCACCTGGTTCAGCACCTCGTGGGTTTCAGCGTACTGGTGCAGGCTCATGGCGGATCTCCTCGGCAGGCGAAGTGGCGACGACCTGATTGAAGATGCGTTCTCAGCTACCTTCACAGTTCGCCGGGTCGATGCGAGTCGGCATCTTGTCGGCCCGCGAGAAGAAGTGAAGCACGCATGTTTGCCGGGAAAAAGCGGGGTTTCAGCCAAACCACGCGCGCGAACACGCACGGCATGGCCACCGGATGATGGGCGGAAGCGTTCAGGCAACCTGCAGCGGCACGCGCACCTGGAAGTGAGTGCCGCGGCCAGGCATGGATTGGCAGGAAATACTGCCGCCCTGCAGCTCGATCAGCTGTCGGCATAGCGAAAGGCCGATGCCCAAGCCGCCATAGGGCCGAGTCATGCTGCCATCGAGCTGGCGGAAATATTGATAAAGCGAGCCATCGGCCGGCGCTTCGAAACCCACGCCGGTATCGATCACGTCCACCGCAAGAACGAACCCGGATTCCCCGTCGTCATGCCCGGCCAGCGCCAGCGTCACGCTGCCCGTCAGGGTGAACTTGATGGCGTTGTCGAGCAGATAGCCAAGGCTCTGTTTCAGCTTGCCGGCATCACCCACCAGGATACGAGGCAGCTCGCTGCTGGTTTCGATCGAGAAGGTCAATCCACGCTTCGTCGCTCGGGCGCCGTAGATCACGTCAAGCTCGTCGATCATGGCACGCACACCAAACGACTCGTTGCGCAGCTGCAACTTGCCGGCCTGCAGTTCGGTCAGCGCAAGAATGTCGTTAACCAATCGCATCATGTCGCGCGCCGAGCCGGTTGCGATGCGCTGGTACTGTTCTAGTTCGCCGCTCAGCTCCAGCGTTCGCATCAGGTCGAGGCTGCCAAGAACGCCGTGCATCGGCGTACGCAACTCATGGGTTACGTTGGCCAGAAACTGATCCTTGAGTCGGTTGCTTTCGGCCAGTTCCCGGTTCATTTCCTCAAGTTTGCGACCTGTCTCCTGCAGCACCTTGGCGCGCTCTTCCTTCATCGCATTGATGCGGTCGGCCAATGCCAGCGACAGCAGAGCCACTTCGATCGCCGAGCCGATCTGCCCGGCATACATGGTGAAGAAGTTGTGCGGTAGATAGCCCAGCACCATCAGCGTATTGATCTGCCCACCGATCAGAAAGGTCGTCCAGGCAATCATGAAATAGCGCGCGACCCGCATGCCACGGTACCAGGCGACACTACCGGCGACGAAGATGACCAGGATGAACCAGAGCGCCATGAACGTCGCCAACCGCAGCGCCAGCGCATAACTGGCGGTCAGCGACAGCACCATGGTCAGCGCGCCTAGCCCCACCAACATCAATAACGCGGTGTCGATCCAGGGGCTGTGCTTGCCCGTGTGCAGGAAACTACGGGCGAATTGGCAACCGAAGACGCCCGCCGCGCCGATCAGGAACGGTGTCGAGACATTGGCCCACCACGGCGAATCCGGCCACAGAAACTGGACGCCCAGCCCATTGACCGAGACCTGGTACAGGCCGAACGAGGCGATATAGAAGATGTAGTAGAGATAACTGCGATCACGCACGCTGAGGAAGATAAACAGGTTGTAGACCAGCATTACCAGCAGCGCGCCGTAGATGATTGCCAGCATATAGATGTGTGCCGATTGCGCCTCCAGATAAGCCGCTGGCGCCCACAGGGTCAACGGAACCTGGATCGAACCCTGGCTTTCCAGTCGCAGGTAGATTCGCTGCGGCTGATTGGGCGGCAGTTCCAGCTCGAATAAATGATTGCGGTGCTGGATTTGCCGCTCGCCGAAAGGCAGCGCGTCGCCACTCGCTTGCGCCAGACGGTAGCCGCCCTGGCCGTCGGGTAGATACAGATCCAGATGATCCAGCGGCGGATAGGCCAGCTCCAGCCACCATCGTCCAGGCCCTTGGGGTCGATCGGTTCGGTAATGCAGGTCGATGCGCAGCCAGAACGCTGAACGCGAATAACCGGCGTTGAGCACGTCCTTGTCATGACGGACGAAGTGCCCGGCCGCGTCGCGTGCGAGCACCTCCTCGATGCTGGCGTCCCGCTCAGGATCTTCCAGCAAGGCCATGACCTGACCCAGCGGAAGACGCCGGGTTTTATCGTCGAAGTCGACAGCGCCGGCCAATGCCGGCAGCAGACTGAATAGGAATAACAAGATCTGGCGCATAACTGCGAACGCCCCG
The DNA here is from genome assembly GCF_019355055.1 of Pseudomonas sp. MTM4. NCBI lineage: Bacteria > Pseudomonadati > Pseudomonadota > Gammaproteobacteria > Pseudomonadales > Pseudomonadaceae > Pseudomonas > Pseudomonas sp. MTM4. Next base: position 3,673,811 of record NZ_CP048411.1, on the reverse strand, counting down.
CCGAGCCGCGCCAGGAGAACCCGGCTCCCCTAAAACATGCGCCACTCGAAATGGATGGCACTTTAGCATGATCCAGCAGACCGGCACGCCGCGTTCTGCTGGCGTCACACTGCACGCGCCACGGTCGCCCAGGCAAGCCGCACGGGTCGATTGGTGATAAGCTCGCACGCCTTAAATCTGGCTGCCTAGCGCCATCACACTCTGTATTCGGGGAACCCATCGATGTCCGGCCCTTGCTCCCGTCCTGTCGTTCTCTGCCTTTCCGGCCACGACCCGAGCGGGGGCGCCGGGTTGCAGGCGGACATCGAGGCGCTGATCGCTCAGGGTTGCCACGCAGCCCCGGCCGTCACTGCGCTGACCGTGCAGGACACCGTCGACGTGTCTGATTTCCGTGTATTGGATCGCGACTGGGTGTTGGCTCAGGCCCACGCCGTCATCGCCGACCTGCCTGTTGCCGCGGTCAAACTGGGCATGCTCGGCTCGGTGGAGATGGTCGAGACCGTCATTGAAATCATGCAGAAACTGCCCGGAGTGCCATTGGTTTGCGACCCGGTGCTGCGTGCCGGCGGCGGCGGCGCGCTGGGCAAGGACGAAGTTGGCTATGCCATGCGCGAGCGCCTTTTCCCCGTATCGACCATCGCGACCCCGAACCTGCCGGAAGCGCGAATTCTCGCCGGACTGCCCGAAGGCAGCGCCGATGAATGCGCGGAGAAATTGCTGCCCTACATTCGCTATCTGCTGATCACCGGCGGACATGGCGATGAGACCGAAGTGCATAACCGCCTGTATTCACGCGACGGCGAACGTCACGACTTCAGCTGTCAGCGCCTGCCGGGCGGCTATCACGGCTCCGGCTGCACCCTGGCCAGCGCGCTCGCGGGCCGTCTGGCTCTTGGCGAAAACATCGTCAGCGCCGTGAAGTCCGCCCTGGATTACACATGGCGCACCTTGCGCGATGCCGAAGCGCCGGGGCGCGGGCAATACATTCCCCGTCGCCTGCCGTTGGATCTGGCCTGATTGGAGAATTGCCATGAAAGGCACCAAGTTGCGCGGCCTCTACGCCATCACCGACAGCAAGCTGCTGGCCGATGGGCGCCTGTTGCCGTACGCCGAAGCGGCGTTGAAGGGTGGCGCGCGTCTGCTGCAATACCGCGACAAATCCGATGACGCGGCCCGGCGCCTACGCGAAGCCGAAGCATTGCGCGAACTCTGCCATCGCCATGGCGCGCAACTGATCATCAACGACGATGCCGAGCTGGCCGCGCGCCTCGACGTCGGCCTGCATCTGGGCCAGGGAGACGGCTCGCTGTCCGCTGCCCGCGCCCTGTTGGGCCGCCATGCGATCATCGGCGCAACCTGCCATGCGCGGCTGGAACTAGCCGAACAGGCAATCGACGAAGGTGCGAGCTATGTCGCCTTCGGCAGATTCTTCGACTCCAACACTAAACCCGGCGCCCCGGCCGCCACCCCGGAAATGCTCGAACAGGCACGCCAGCGCTTCAGCCAACCGATCACCGTGATCGGCGGCGTGACACTGGAGAACGCACCTGACCTGATCGCTCGCGGCGCCAGCCTGGTTGCCGTGGTGCATGCGCTGTTTGCAACGGATTCGGCCAGTGAGGTCGAACGCCGCGCGCGGGCATTCAGCGAGCTGTTCGCCGGTAACTGATCGGTGTCATTGGCAGCGGCCGCCGCGCCAGTCCACTCTGTATTTTTCTCTATTTCCGAGAGGCCACGCATGTCCCGTTCCGAAACCCTCTTCGCCAGCGCCCAGAATCACATCCCAGGCGGTGTCAACTCTCCGGTGCGCGCCTTCCGCAGCGTCGGCGGCACGCCGCTGTTTCTCAAGCACGCCGAAGGTGCATACGTCACGGACGAGGATGACAAGCGCTATGTCGATTACGTCGGCTCCTGGGGCCCGATGATTCTCGGCCACAGCCATCCGGAAGTCCTCGACGCGGTACGCCGTCAGCTGGCGCACGGCCTGTCGTATGGCGCGCCGACCGCCATGGAAACCGAGATGGCCGAACTGGTTTGCAGCCTGGTGCCGTCGATGGAGATGGTGCGCATGGTCAGTTCCGGCACCGAGGCGACGATGAGCGCCATCCGCCTGGCTCGCGGCCATACCGGCCGCGACAGCATCATCAAATTCGAGGGCTGCTACCACGGTCATTCCGATAGCCTGCTGGTCAAGGCCGGTTCGGGCGCGCTGACCCAGGGCGTACCCAGCTCCGCAGGCGTGCCGGCGGCATTCGCCAAGCACACCCTGACGCTGCCGTTCAATGACCTGGCCGCAGTCGAGCAAATGCTCGCAGAGGTCGGCAGCGAGGTCGCCTGCATCATCGTCGAGCCGGTTGCCGGCAACATGAACTGCGTACCGCCGGCGCCCGGTTACCTGCAAGGGCTGCGCGAGCAATGCGACAAGCACGGCGTGGTGCTGATCTTCGACGAAGTGATGACCGGCTTTCGCGTCGCGCTCGGCGGCGCGCAGGCTCACTATGGCGTCACCCCGGATCTGACCACCTTCGGCAAGATCATCGGCGGCGGTATGCCGGTCGGCTGCTTTGGCGGCAAGCGCGCCATCATGGAACGTATCGCACCACTGGGCCCGGTCTACCAGGCCGGCACGCTCTCAGGTAATCCGCTGGCTATGGCTGCCGGCCTGACCACGCTGAATTTGATCAAACGCCCGGGCTTTCATGCCGAGCTCACCGACTACACCACACGCATGCTGCAGGGCCTGAAAGAGCGCGCGGTGGCCGCCGGCATCCCGTTCGTCACCACTCAGGTGGGCGGCATGTTCGGTCTGTATTTTAGCGACGCGGACGACATCGTCACCTTCGAAGACGTGATGGCGAGCGACGCCGAGCGCTTCAAGCAATTCTTCCACGCCATGCTCGATGGCGGCGTGTACCTGGCGCCCAGCGCGTTCGAAGCCGGTTTCACCTCCATCGCCCATGGCGATAAGGAGTTGCAGATAACCCTCGATGCCGCCGAGCGCGCCTTCGCCCGATTGAAGTAAGCCCGATGCCCGCGCTGTTGCAAGCCACCCTTTTGACGCTGGCCGCACTGGTCAGCGCAGTCTGGATCGGCACGGCCCGCCGCGGTTATGACGAGCCGGAGCAGCCGGCGCTGTTCTGCGCCCTGCTCGCCTTCAGCATGGCCGCCGGAACGGGTGCCTGTGCCGTGGCGAGATTGGCGCTTGGCCACGACACCCTCGAGGCAGAACGCTGGTTATTGCAGGCGACGATACTGCTCGGGCTACCGCTGGTCGGCATGGCGGCGTTGACCCTGAGCCGCAGATGGCGTTGGAGCCGCCCGAACTGGGGCCGAATCGTATTGGGGCTGTGCGCCTTTTTCGAACTCGCCAGGCAGCTCGGTTGGAGCGCGCCTTATGAGCTCGCACTGGGTCTGATCAGCGCGCTGCTGGTGCTTTACGCAGGCCTGTTGCAATGGCCCGCGCGCCTGCAGGCCAGCGCTGGCGTGGTCGGCGGCGCCCTGATACTGATCGCGCTGCCCTGGACCGGGCTGTCGATCGGACCCAACCCGCTCGGTGCTTATCAGCAACTCTGGCTTGCGCTGGCCTGCCCGGTCACAGCCTGGCTGCTGCTCAATCTCACCGGCAATCCTCTCAAGGTGGGCAGCGCGCCCGCGTAAAAAGCTCGGCAGGCGCGATCAAAGCCTTTGTAAGCCGGCAACGGCTTATCCATAATGTGACCGTCGGCTCGTTTTGAGCCGGACCTTCAATCACCGCCCTGATCTCCGAGGCGCTTTGATCCATGACTCGCACCGGTCGCAGCCTCGCCCTTGGCTGCCTGCTGCTTCTCTCGCCCATGCTGGCCATGGCGGGCGGCAATTCGCTGCTGATTCCCGCAACCTCACGCTGCGCCCTCAATACCGTGCCGGAAGAAATGCACGAAGCCCTGCGCGCGTGCGAGCGGGCCGCTGGCGAAGGCGATCTGCAAGCGGCATACGAGCTCGGCGAGTACCACTACGATGGCCGCCGCGCGCCGCGCGACCTGGCTAAGGCACTGCACTGGTTCGAGCAGGCATCGCTGCAGGGGCACGCCTTGGCTCAGCACCGGCTCGGGGTAATGTTCTTTCGCGGCGAAGGTGTGCCGGCCAACAACGTACAGGCCTATGTGGTGCTGAAGATGTCGGCGGTCAACGGCGCGGAAGACGCGCTGGACACCGCTGATCGCGTCTCCGCCCAGATGCGCCGCGACGAATTGGAAATCGCCACCCAAGTCTTGGGACAGATCTTTCGCGACTATTTGATGGATTTGCAAACGGCGGGCGAATAGCAAGCTGCAAGCGAATCAGTATTCGGGCCAGCGCCTAAACACGGTCAAGCTTTTTCCGCTTTTACCTGAAGCCTGTGGCTTGAAGCTCTCCTTGTTCTTCCTTGCGCTTTTCTCGCCCCCGTCCTGCGCCTATAATCGCCGGTCATTTTTTGCACAACGCCGGCCCGTAACATGACCCGCAAGCTCTATATCGAAACCCACGGCTGCCAAATGAACGAGTACGACAGCTCGCGCATGGTAGACCTGCTGGGTGAGCAGCAACCCCTCGAAATCACTGCGAATCCGGCGGATGCCGACGTGATTCTGCTCAACACCTGCTCGATTCGCGAAAAGGCGCAGGAGAAGGTGTTTTCTCAGCTGGGTCGCTGGCGTGAGTTGAAACTGGAAAACCCGCAACTGGTCATCGGCGTCGGCGGCTGCGTGGCGAGCCAGGAAGGCGCGGCGATTCGCGACCGTGCGCCCTACGTGGATGTCGTTTTCGGCCCGCAAACCCTGCATCGCCTGCCGGAGATGATCGACGCGGCGCGCACGACGAAACAGCCGCAGGTCGATATTTCCTTCCCCGAAATCGAGAAATTCGATCGCCTGCCCGAGCCGCGCGTTGACGGCCCGACCGCCTTCGTCTCGGTCATGGAAGGCTGCAGTAAATATTGCACCTTCTGCGTGGTGCCCTACACCCGCGGCGAAGAGGTCAGCCGCCCCTTCGACGACGTGATCGCCGAGGTGATTCACCTGGCCGAGAACGGCGTCCGCGAAGTGACACTGCTCGGCCAGAACGTCAACGGATACCGTGGCGCAACCCATGACGGGCAAACAGCCGATCTGGCCGAGCTGATACGTGTAGTGGCGGCTATCGACGGCATCGACCGTATTCGCTACACCACCAGCCATCCGCTTGAGTTTTCCGATGCCCTGATCCAGGCCCATGCGGAGGTGCCGGAGCTGGTCAAGTACCTGCACCTGCCCGTGCAGTCCGGCTCGGACCGCGTGCTCGCCGGCATGAAACGCAACCACACCGCGCTCGAATACAAATCGCGCATCCGCAAGCTCAAGGCCGCCGTTCCGGACATCCTGATCAGCTCTGACTTCATCGTTGGCTTCCCGGGCGAAACCGATAAGGATTTCGAGCAGACCATGAAGCTGATCGAGGATGTCGGCTTCGATTTCTCCTACTCCTTCGTCTACAGCTCGCGCCCCGGTACACCGGCGGCGGATCTGGTCGACGAGACCCCGGAAGACGTGAAGAAGCAGCGCCTGGCGATCCTGCAACAGCGGATCAACCAGCAGGGCTTCGAAAACAGCCGACGGATGGCTGGTACCACCCAGCGCATCCTGGTCACGGACTATTCCAAGAAAGACCCCGGCATGCTCCAGGGCCGCACCGAGCACAACCGCATTGTCAACTTCCGCTGCGACAATCCCCGCCTGATCGGTCAGTTCGTCGAGGTTTACATCGACGATGCCCTGCCGCATTCGCTGCGCGGTAGTTTGATCGGCTGAATCCGGACCGAGTCGGCGCTATTGCGTTTCGGCCCTACGGAAAAAACCGGAGGGCCGATAAACCCGCCAGGCATGCGCGAAGCCAGCTCCGTTCGGCGGATTTCACCGCCCTGGGCCACCGCGATTTTTTCGTCGAGCCCTCAGCTTCCAGCGTTTTTTATCATCTTTCGACTTTTTACAGCTGCTTTCCGCCGCTGCTTTTTTCGCTGCGCGGCGCTATTCTCACCCAACCCCTTATCAAAGCAGGTCAATCAAAAGCCCTTGAACGCCCCTACAGAGCCTCATCGTTTTACCCTCGAGCCCTTTGAAGCCAACCGCTTCGCCAATTTATGCGGTCAGTTCGACGAGCATCTGCGTCTGATCGAGCAACGCCTCGAGCTGGAGATCCGCAACCGTGGCAATCAGTTCGAACTGATTGGACCAGCCGATGTGGCGAAATCCGCCGAAAACCTTCTGCGCCGCCTGTATCGCGAGACCAAGAGCACCGAGCTCTCGCCAGACATGGTTCATCTGTTCCTGCAGGAATCGGGCATGGAGGAGTTTGCCAATCCTTCCACCACGCCGAACATCTCGCTGCGCACGCGCAAGGGCAACATTCGCCCGCGCGGTGCCAACCAGCAGCGCTACGTGCAATCCATCCTCGACAACGACATCAACTTCGGCATCGGCCCGGCCGGTACAGGCAAGACCTATCTGGCCGTCGCCTGTGCCGTCGATGCCCTCGAACGCGAGCAGATTCGCCGCATTCTTCTGGTGCGTCCGGCGGTCGAGGCCGGTGAAAAGCTGGGCTTCCTGCCGGGTGACCTGGCACAGAAGATCGACCCCTATCTGCGTCCGCTGTACGACGCGCTCTACGAAATGCTCGGCTTCGAGCACGTGGCGCGATTGATCGAAAAACAGGTGATCGAGATTGCACCGCTGGCGTACATGCGCGGCCGGACGTTGAACAACAGCTTCATCATTCTCGACGAAAGCCAGAACACCACGCTGGAACAGATGAAGATGTTCCTGACGCGTATCGGCTTCGGCTCGACCGCCGTGATCACTGGCGACATCACCCAGGTCGACCTGCCGCGCGGCACCAAGAGCGGGCTGGCCCACGTGATCGAGGTGCTCAAGGACGTCAACGGCATCAGCTTCACTCACTTCAAGCCCAAGGATGTGGTGCGTCACCCACTGGTGCAGCGCATCGTCGAGGCGTACGAGGCCTTCGAGGACAAGCAGCCCCAGCCGGGCAAGCGCAACGCCCAGGACCGCGAAAGTGATTGAACTCGACGTGCAATGCGCCAGCAACGGCGCGATGCCTGATGAAGCGGACCTGCGCCGCTGGTGTGAGCTGGCGCTGCGCCAGCGCAGCGGGGATTCGGAGCTGACCATTCGCCTGGTCGACGAACCCGAGGGCCGCGAGCTGAATCGCACCTGGCGGCAGAAGGACTACGCCACCAACGTGCTTTCCTTTCCCGCTGATGTGCCGGACGGGCCGGGCGGCGTTCCGCTATTGGATATCCCGCTTCTGGGCGATCTGGTGATCTGCGTACCGGTAGTCGAGCGCGAAGCGGCCGAACAGGGCAAGACGCCGCAGGCGCACTGGGCGCATCTCGTCATTCACGGCTGCCTGCACCTGCTCGGCTACGATCACATCGACGACGACGAAGCCGAAGAAATGGAAAGCATCGAGCGCCACCTACTGGCGGAACTGGGTCATGCCGACCCCTACGCCACCGAATAGCCCGTACGGGCAACTGCAAGGACCATCGAGTCAAAGACATGAGCGAAGACCAATCGAGCAACGGGCAGAAGTCCTGGTTTGGGAAAATCACCCAGGCTTTTGCCCAAGAGCCGAAAAACCGCGAGGAGCTGCTGGAGGTCCTGCGCGGTGCCCATCAGAACAAACTGCTAGACAACGAAGCGCTGGCCATTGTCGAGGGCGCCATTCAGGTCGCTGACCTGCAGGTGCGCGACATCATGGTGCCGCGCTCGCAAGTGATGAGCATCCGGGCCGACCAGACGCCTAAGGAGTTCCTGCCGGCGATCATTTCCGCCGCGCACTCGCGCTATCCGGTCGTCGGCGACAGCCTCGACGAAGTGATCGGCGTACTGCTGGCCAAGGATCTGCTTCCTCTGATCCTGCAGGACGACCACCAGAATTTCGACATCAAGGACCTGCTGCGCCCCGCCACCTTCGTGCCGGAGTCCAAGCGCCTCAACGTGCTGCTGCGCGAATTCCGCGCCAACCACAGCCATATGGCCATCGTCATCGACGAATACGGCGGAGTCGCCGGCCTGGTGACCATCGAAGACGTGCTGGAGCAGATCGTCGGTGACATCGAAGATGAGCATGACATCGAAGAAGACAGTTACATCCGCCCATTGCCCAGCGGCGACTTCTTGGTCAAGGCGCTGACGCCGATCGACAGTTTCAATGAGTTCTTCGAAAGCGAATTTCCCGACGAAGAATTCGACACCGTTGCAGGACTGGTCATGAGCACCTTCGGTCATCTCCCCAAGCGTAACGAAGTCACCGAGATCGACGGTTTCCGCTTCCGGGTACTGAACGCTGACAGCCGCCGGGTGCATATGCTGAGAGTCAGCCGGATCAGCGGCTGAAGCTGGAAGCGAATCAGTGCCGGGATTGTTGTATCAGTGCCGTCAAGCTTTTCCTTCCAGCTTCAAGCTTTCGACCTCAAGCTGCTTCTATCGTCCCGCCTCCAGCACTTCTGTCATCTTTCAGATTTATCGTCTTTAAAGGATTCCGATGCACTGGATAACCCGCTCCGGCTGGCCGGGTAACCTGCTGGCGCTAGCCGCCGGCGCCCTGACAACCTTGTCGCTCGCTCCCTTCGATATCTGGCCGCTGGCTCTGCTGTCGATCGGATTGATCTACCTGGGCCTGCGCGAGCTGACACCAAAGCAGGCGGCTGGCCGCGGCTGGTGCTACGGCTTCGGCCTGTTCGCCTCAGGCGTGAGCTGGGTTTACGTCAGTATTCATGACTTCGGTGCGGCGCCGCCTGTGCTGGCGGGCGCGCTGACGCTGGGCTTCGTCGCCGGCCTGGCATTGTTCTTCGCCCTGCTCGGCTGGCTCTGGTCGCGCTGGCTGCGGCCACAACACGCGCCGCTACTCAGCGCCCTGACGTTCGCCGCGTTGTGGCTGGCGCTAGACGCGTTGCGTGGTTGGGTGCTGACCGGATTTCCGTGGCTCTATGCCGGCTACAGCCAACTCGACGGCCCCTTGGCGGCGCTTGCACCGCTTGGTGGGGTCTGGCTGCTCAGCTTCGCCATCGTGCTGACGGCGACATTGCTGATCGAACTGCCTCGACTGTTTGCCCGTAAAAGTGCGCTGATCGGCTCGCTGGCGATCCTGGTGGCGCTCTGGGGCGGCGCGATGGGCATCGGACAACACGCCTGGACGCAGACCAAGGGCGAGCCGCTCACGGTTGCTGCAATGCAGGGCAACGTCGCGCAGAGCATCAAATGGGATCCGAAGAAACTCGAGATGCAGCTGCTGCTCTACCGCGACATGACCTTCCACAGCCGCTCTACCGACCTCATCGTCTGGCCCGAAACCGCGGTACCCATCCTTAAGGAGCACGCCGATGGCTACCTGACGATGATGAATCGATTCGCCCAACAACGGCAGTCGGCGCTGATCACCGGGGTGCCGGTGCGCCAGCCCAACACCGACGGCGAACTACGCTACTACAACGGCCTGACCACCGCTGGCGATGCGCAAGGCACCTATCTGAAACAGAAACTGGTGCCCTTTGGCGAATACGTGCCCCTTCAGGATCTGTTGCGTGGCCTGATCGCCTTCTTCGACTTGCCGATGTCCGATTTTGCCCGTGGCTCGCCAGGGCAGGCATTGCTGCAGGCGAAGGGTTATCAGATCGCGCCTTTCATCTGCTATGAGGTCGTCTACCCTGAGTTCGCCGCCAGCCTCGCGGCACAGAGCGACATCCTGCTCACCGTCAGCAACGACGCCTGGTTCGGTCATTCCATCGGTCCATTGCAGCATTTGCAGATGGCGCAGATGCGCGCGCTGGAAGCCGGACGTTGGATGATTCGCGCCACCAACAATGGCGTCACGGTACTGATCGACCCGCAGGGCCGTATCGTCGAGCAGATCCCGGCATTCGAAGAAGCCGTACTCTACGGCGAAGTCACGCCCATGCAGGGACTGACGCCATACCTGCAATGGCGCTCCTGGCCGCTGATCATCGTTTGCCTACTGCTATTGGGCTACGCGTCGTTGAGGCGAAGAGGCCGCTAACAGCGCTGAGGCTAGTCAGAATCGTAGGGCGGATGCCCCTTTGCCCAGTCCTCCAGCGCTTTTTAATCATCCTCTTTTCCATAAAGAATCGGATAAACCAACATCCCGACGGCTTCGTTGAGCAGCATGCCGTTCTGCCAGACGGATTTCGTTTCCGGCAACCAGCCACCGAACGGCCTCCCGTTGGGCACGCCAAGGAAGCCCACCGGCGCGGTGATCACCCGCAGACCGACCTGCTCGAAACACCAGCGCGCCCGTGGCATATGCGAGGCCGAGGTCACCAGCACGATGCGCTCGATTCCTGCGGTCTTGAGCATCTGCGCGCTGTACACCGCGTTTTCCCAGGTGGTGCGGCTACGCTCTTCCAGCCAGCGTGTCGGCGTGGCGAAGTCGCGTTGCAGCGCTTCGGCGGCCAGCAAAGCTTCGCTCGGCGGTTGCCCATAGTGCAGGCCGCCGCTGGCCAGGATCGGCAGCTCCGAGGCCTTGGCCAATCGCGAGGCGTAACGCAGTCGCTCGAGTGCGATATGGCTGGGCTGGTCGGAGCCCCAACCTGGATCAGCCTGCTCGCGACCGGCGCCGAGCACCACGATGGCTTGTGCCTGCTGTCCAAGATCGGCCCAATCGGTCCACTCCAGCGCCTGCTCGCGCTCCAATGCCCGTGCTGCCCATTCGACGGTCACCGGCAAGCTCATCAACCACAGCCCGCCGAAGCCGATTACGAAACAGAACGCGGCCAGCCGCGGCGCACGCCGCCGAAGCCACCAGGCGGCAAGCAACAGCAGAAACAGGCCGCCCGGTGGCAGCAATAGGTGTTTGAAGAAATAACGAATCGGCATACGCAGCTCCAGCACTCTGGTTGCTGCAACTTTACCTGCCGAGGCGTCCGCCCGGTAAGGCGGACGCCATCAATGCTTTGGGTAGGTATGCAACCGCTGCCGGGCCCTTAGCAATTGCGAACCGCAGGCCGGGCAGGCCACCGGACCCGCCCCGTCGGGCCAGGTCACACAAGCGCCGCATAGTGCGCAGCTCATGGACTGTTGCAGCGACACGGGCGCCTGTTTACTTCGCTTGCCCGAATGGTGGCGCAGCACGTTGCGCAGGGCCGGGCGCGCGGCCTGACGCTCCAGCTGCGCCTGCTCCTCGGCCGCGGCATGCCAGCCCGACAGCCACTGTGAGTCCTGCTGCAGATAAGCGCGGATCAGATCGAACTCGGCAGGCGTCAACCCGCCGACCTCCAGTTCGGTCGCGGCACCGGCATTACCGCCCGAAGCTCGTTCCGCCTCTTCCAGCGCCAGGGTCAGCCGCTGCAGCACACGCCCATATAGATTGCCCTCATCCGCTTCGCGCTCTCCACCCATGATTCACCTCCGTTCGTCCCGCCCCCTGTACAAGCGTAGCTCAGACTCGAACGACACCACCGCGAGCGACAAACGGGGCCCGCGTGGCTCCCGGCAAATGGGTTTCCCTCGGTCGCTGGGGGTCATGTATGCTACGGCGCTTCCATGCTTTCGCATCCAGCCCGTTACGCCGCCGTTCGCCAGTCTCGACCTGGCGTTGCCGCAGCCAGCCGCCGCTTAGCGAACAGCCAGCCCCTATTCAACGCCAGTAGCCATGCACGAACAGTATCAGCCCCGCGAAATCGAAGCCGCCGCGCAGTCCCACTGGGATTCGCAGAAATCCTTTGAAGTTAGCGAACAGCCAGGCAAGGACACCTTCTATTGCCTGTCGATGTTCCCTTACCCCAGCGGCAAGCTGCACATGGGCCACGTGCGCAACTACACCATTGGCGACGTAATCGCGCGCTACCAGCGCATGCAGGGCAAGAACGTACTGCAGCCGATGGGCTGGGATGCCTTCGGCATGCCGGCTGAAAACGCCGCGATGAAAAACCAGGTGGCACCGGCCAAGTGGACCTACGAGAACATCCAGTACATGAAGACCCAGCTCAAATCGCTGGGGCTGGCCGTGGACTGGACGCGCGAAGTCACTACCTGCAAGCCGGACTACTACCGCTGGGAGCAATGGCTGTTTACCCGCCTGTACAAGAAGGGCGTGATCTACCGCAAGAACGGCACGGTAAACTGGGACCCGGTGGACCAGACCGTACTGGCCAACGAGCAGGTCATCGATGGCCGTGGCTGGCGTTCGGGCGCGCTGATCGAGAAGCGCGAAATCCCGATGTACTACTTCAAGATCACCGCCTACGCCGATGAGCTGCTGGAGAGCCTGGACGAGCTGGATGGCTGGCCGGAACAGGTCAAGACCATGCAGCGCAACTGGATCGGCAAGTCGCGCGGCATGGAAATCAGTTTCCCCTACGATGTGGCGAGCATCGGCGACGAAGGCGTGATGAAAGTCTTCACCACACGCCCCGATACTTTGATGGGCGCCACCTACGTCGCCGTGGCCGCCGAACATCCGCTGGCGACCCTCGCCGCGCAGAAAGATCCTGAACTGCAAGCCTTCATCGACGAATGCAAGCGTGGCGGCGTGGCCGAAGCCGACATCGCCACCCAAGAGAAGAAAGGCCTGCCCACCGCCCTGCGCGTGCAACACCCGCTGACCGGCGAACAGCTGCCGGTGTGGGTCGCCAACTACGTGCTGATGAACTACGGCGAAGGCGCCGTGATGGCCGTGCCAGCCCACGACGAGCGCGACTTCGCTTTTGCGACCAAATACGATCTGCCGATCCAGCCGGTGGTACGCACCAGTATTGGTGACCAGACGCCCGCACCGTGGAGTGACGCCTATGGCGAGCACGGCGAGCTGATCAACTCCGGCGAATTCAACGGGCTGGATTTCGACGGCGCCTTCGATGCCATGGAAGTCGCCTTGCAGAAGAAAGGCCTCGGCCAGGCGCGCACCCAGTTCCGCCTGCGTGACTGGGGCATCAGCCGTCAGCGCTACTGGGGCTGCCCGATCCCGATCATTCATTGCGAAAGCTGTGGCGATGTGCCGGTGCCGGAAGACCAGCTGCCAGTGGTTCTGCCCGAAGACGTGGTGCCTGATGGCGCCGGCAGCCCGCTGGCGAAGATGCCCGAGTTCTACGACTGCAGCTGCCCCAGCTGTGGCAAGCCGGCCCGGCGCGAAACCGACACCATGGACACCTTCGTCGAGTCGTCCTGGTACTTCGCCCGCTACGCCAGCCCGAACTACGACCAGGGCATGGTCGACCCGAAAGCCGCCAACCACTGGCTGCCGGTCGACCAGTACATCGGCGGCATCGAACACGCCATTCTGCACCTACTCTACGCGCGTTTCTTCCACAAGCTGATGCGCGACGAAGGCCTGGTAACCTCGAACGAGCCGTTCAAGAACCTGCTGACCCAGGGGATGGTGGTAGCGGAGACCTACTACCGCACGCTGCCCAACGGCGGCAAAGACTGGTTCAACCCCGCCGACGTTATTGTCGAGCGTGACGCCAAAGCCAAGATCATCGGCGCCAAGCTCAAGAGCGATGGTCTGCCGGTGGAAATCGGCGGCACCGAGAAGATGTCCAAGTCGAAGAACAACGGCGTCGACCCACAGTCGATGATCGATGCCTACGGCGCCGACACCTGCCGTCTGTTCATGATGTTCGCCTCGCCGCCCGACATGAGCTGCGAATGGTCCGACTCCGGCATCGAAGGCGCCAACCGCTTCCTGCGCCGCGTCTGGCGCCTGGCTCATAGCCATGTCAGCTCCGGCCTGCCGGGTACGCTGGACATCGCCAGCCTGAGCGACGAGCAGAAAGCCGTGCGCCGCGCCATTCATTTGGCAATCAAGCAAGCCAGCACCGATGTCGGCCAGCACCACAAATTCAACACCGCCATCGCCCAGGTGATGACGCTGATGAATGTGCTGGAGAAGGCCTCAGCCAGCAACGAGCAAGATCGCGCACTCATGCAGGAAGGGCTTGAAACCGTCGCCCTGCTGCTGGCACCTATCACACCGCACATTTGCCATGAACTCTGGCAGCAGCTGGGCAAATCCGGTGCAGTCATCGACGCGCAATGGCCGACGGTCGACGAGTCCGCGCTAGTGCAGGACAACCTGACGCTCGTGGTACAGGTCAACGGCAAGCTGCGCGGCCAGATCGAAGTGCCGGCCAGCGCCTCGCGCGAAGAAGTCGAAGCCAGTGCACGCGCCAACGAGAACGTGGTGCGCTTCACCGAAGGCCTGACGATTCGCAAGGTCATCGTGGTACCGGGCAAGCTGGTCAACATCGTCGCTAACTGATTCGCCTTGGCGCAGGACGCCAGGGCTGGCAAGGGGATAACAAGATGATCAAACGCAATCTGGTGGTGGTCGGCCTGACCCTGCTGTTGAGCGCCTGCGGTTTCCACCTGCGTGGCACTGGCGAAACCAGCTTTGCCCTTGAGGAAATCAATCTGCAGGCGCGCAACAGTCATGGCGAGACCGCCAAGCAACTCGAAGAACTGCTCAAGGACAATGGCGTCAGGGTTCATCCTGGCGCGCCCTACACGCTTGATCTGGTGCGCGAGCAGAACCAGCAGCGCACCGCCAGCTATACCAGCTCGGCGCGCAGTGCCGAGTACGAGCTGACCAGCGTGCTCGCGTATGAATTCCGCGGCCCGCAGAACACCGTTCTGCTACAGGACAGCGTCGAAGTGCAGAAGGTCTACGTCCATGACAGCAACAACCTGATCAGCTCGGACCAGGAAGCGAACCAGCTGCGTCAGGAAATGCGCCGTGAACTTCTGCAACAGCTGAGCATGCGGATCCGTGGCGTCACCCCCGCACAGCTGGACCAGCTGCAGCAGACCGCCGAGGCGAAGAAACGCGCCGAGGCCGAAGCCATCGAAGCACAGATGCGCGAGCAGGCCTCGCAACCGCAGCAATCGCCCGTCGAACTGCCTATCCAGTGACCGATCGGGAGCCAGCCAGCGCTGGCTCTCGCCCCCGCGATGAAATTACCTCCCGCCCAGCTCGCCAAACATCTGCAAGTCCCTCTAGCACCGGTCTACGTGGTGAGCGGCGATGAGCACCTCCTCTGCCAGGAAGCCTGCGATGCCATCCGCAGCGCCTGTCGTCAGCAGGACTTCAGCGAGCGTCAAGTGCTTAACGTCGAGACCGGCTTCGATTGGGGCCAGCTCATCGAAGCAGGTGCAAGCCTCTCGCTGTTTGCCGAGAAGCGCCTGCTGGAGCTGCGTATTCCCAACGGCAAGCCCGGCGACAAGGGTGCCGCAGCATTGATCGATTACCTCGCACGGCCTGCCGAGGACACCGTGCTGCTGATCACCCTGCCCAAGCTCGACGGTAATACGCAGAAGACCAAATGGGCCAAGGCGCTGATCGATGGCAAGCAAGTGCAGTTTCTGCAGATCTGGCCCGTCGACGCCCAGCAATTACCGCAGTGGATACGCCAGCGCCTATCCAGTGCCGGGCTTGCCGCCGATCAGGACGCGGTCGAGCTGATCGCAGCACGCATCGAAGGTAATCTGCTCGCCGCCGCCCAGGAAATTGAAAAGCTCAGACTGGTTGCCGAGGCGGATCGGGTCACGGTTGAAACCGTCCAGGCCGCCGTCGCCGACAGTGCCCGCTACGACGTTTTCGGCCTCATCGATGCCGCATTGCTGGGCCAGCCGGAGCACATCCTACAGATACTGACAGGCTTGCGCGGCGAAGGCGTCGAGGCGCCGGTCATTCTCTGGGCCGCGGCCCGCGAGGTTCGCCAACTGGCCAACATCGCCCAGCAATACAGCCAGGGCGTGCCGCTGGACCGCGCCTTCAGCCAGGCCCGCCCGCCGGTATGGGACAAGCGCAAACCGCTGGTCAGCAAGGCCTTGCAACGACACGACCTAGCCGGCTGGCAACGCCTACTGATGAGTGCGCAGCACATTGACGAACAGATCAAAGGACAGGCCGAAGGCGATCCCTGGATCGGCCTGACGAATCTCTGCCTGCAACTGAGCGGAAAGCGGATCGGGGTTTAACCTATTCGGTACTGGCCGGCATCTGCCCGGCGCAGACTAGCCGAGCAAATTAAGCCCTCGGGTCATGTAGGGTCGATTACTATCCTGGCCTACAACCTTGACTGCCATCCACGCCACTCAGCAGCCGTCCCTCACGGCCGCATAACTACGCACCCACGCTTATGACCCATAGGGCTGAACTTGTTCGGCCGCTTTTGCATCTGGACATTTTTTACGCAACGCCTATGATGCGCCCGCTTCCAATCGCAGAGGAACAGCCCATGGCAAAAAACCGTAAACGGCCGAACAAGGCCAAATCCCTAGTGGCGCAGCCGCTGTTTCGCAGCCGCCAGGAACAACCGAGAAAAGGTAAAGGTAGTTACCGCCGCGAAGCCTCCCAGTCCAGCAGCTGGGAGGCTTCGGTCCTTCTGGCGGCCTGAAAAGCCAAGCAATTCAAAGCGTGATAAGGTCACGTGCCGATGACCTGTCGAGAGTGGTGCATGTTTTACGCCTTCGTTCCCGTACTGCTGTTGCGTACCCTTATTGCCGGATCAGCACTGAGCATCATGGTTGCCTGCGCCGCAGAGCCTGTCGAACAGGCCCCGGCAGAGCGCCCAAGTCAGCCAGTCGCGGCGCCCGCCACCGATGCCAGCGCAGCCGCACAGCCGCAGACTGCGCTCGTGCAGCAGCAAACCTTCGCCGAATGGCGAGATAAATTCCGCAACGAGGCGCTACAAGCCGGCGTGTCCGCCGAGCTGTTTGATCGCGCATTTTCCGACGTCACCCCCGACCCCAGCATTATCGCCGCCGACCGCAGCCAGCCGGAGTTCTCCCGTCCAGTATGGCAATACCTGGAAGGCGCGCTGTCGAACCAACGCGTGCAAGGCGGTCAGCGCCTGCTTCAACAGCACGCCAAAACCCTGGATGAGATCGAAGCGCGCTACGGCGTCGATCGCAACACACTCGTTGCGATCTGGGGGCTGGAGAGCAGCTTTGGACAGATCATGGGCGACAAGTCGGTGATCCGCTCGCTGGCTACGCTCGCACACGAAGGTCGCCGGCCAGGGTTCGCCAAGAGCCAGTTGCTGGCGGCGCTGGACATCCTCGCGCATGGTGACGTCGAACCCTCTCAGCTACGCGGCTCCTGGGCTGGCGCCATGGGCCAGACGCAATTCATTCCGACCACCTATAACACCCATGCGGTGGATTTCGATGGAGACGGTCGCCGGGACATCTGGAACAGCTCGGCCGACGCGCTGGCTTCAGCCGCCCATTACCTTCAGGCGTCGGGCTGGCAAGCCGGGCAGCCGTGGGGATTCGAAGTCAAGCTGCCGGACGGATTCGATTATGCCCTCGCCGACAGCAGCCTGCGCAAGTCGCTGCCAGCGTGGCGCGCTCTGGGCTTGCGCGATGTGCCGACGGGTAATGATGACGCCACGGCCAGCCTGTTGCTTCCGGCGGGCCATCGCGGCCCAGCCTTCCTGATTCTGGATAACTTCCGCTCGATCTTGCGGTACAACAATTCGTCCTCCTATGCCTTGGCGATCGGGCTGCTCTCGGAGCGTTTCGATGGAGCCGGCAAGGTGCGTGGCAGCTGGCCGCTGGGCGAGCAGCCGCTGAGCCGATCGGAACGAGTGGAGTTGCAGGAGCGCCTGCTCAAGCAGGGCTTCGATCCCGGCACGGCGGATGGCATCATCGGCGCCAACACCCGCAGCGCCATTCGCGGATTCCAGCAGCAACTCGGCTGGCCCGCTGACGGCCATCCGACTCAGGAGCTACTAGGTCGGTTGCGGGCGGAGCCGTAGCGAGTATGGCCGAACTACTCGGCCATACCCTGCCCCGAGCCACTCATTTCTCAGGCAGGTCACGCGGCTTCGGTAGCCCATTCCTGACCGGCAGTACCGCCTTTTAGTAATGCAGCGCTGGCCGGTAGGTCAGCTGCCGGGGATGAGCGCGGCATGCACATTGACCAGCCCCACTGGCGAGTGGCCAGTGTGCGACGCTCACCGTAGTGCTGACCGAAGCAGATCGCCAGCCAGCTGCACGATTGACTCGCGCACGCTCGGCGGCTGGCCGCCAGGCTGGACTGCACGGTGCTAGACGGACTGAACGGCCAATGCCTGTGATAAACTGCGCGGCGGCCACGAGCCGCCTCGTCCCCGGAGCCTCTAGCGGAGCCCAGAAAGCCGATGTCCGATACCTCCCAGCCCAAAACCGTTGCCAGCGGCGAAAAATTCCGCACCACTCAGGGCATCACCGCGATCAAGGACGGGCAGAAACGCCGCGCCTCAAGCGAACCCCAAGTGTTCGAACCCAAGCCCAAGTGGCTGCGGGTCAAGGCACCCAGCGGCAGCCGCTTCGAAGCGGTCAAGCGCAATGTCGGCGAGCACCGTCTGAGCACCGTATGCCAGGAATCCCACTGCCCGAACATGGGCGAATGCTGGTCCAACGGCACGGCCACCATCATGCTGATGGGCTCGGTATGCACCCGCGCGTGCCGCTTCTGCGCGGTGGATACTGGCAATCCCAACGGTTGGCTTGATCAGGAGGAGCCACAGAACACCGCCAAGTCTGTGGAGCTGATGGCGCTGCGCTACATCGTGCTGACCTCAGTAGATCGCGACGACCTTGAAGATGGTGGCGCCAGCCATTACGCGGCCTGCGTGCGGGCAATCAAGGAAAACACCCCGCAAGTTGTGGTCGAGGCATTGACGCCGGATTTCGACGGCGACCACCAGGCCATAGAACGCGTCGTGGATTCCGGCCTGGAGGTATTCGCGCAGAACGTCGAGACGGTCAAGCGCCTTACCCGCGAAGTACGCGACCCCCGCGCTGGCTACGAGAAGACCCTCAAGGTTCTCGAGCACGCCAAGAATCACCGCCCGGAGGTGCTCACAAAGACCAGCCTGATGCTCGGCCTGGGCGAGACCGATGAAGAAATTCTGCAGACCATGGATGATCTGCGCGCCATCGGCGTGGACATCCTCACCCTCGGCCAGTACCTGCAGCCGACCCGCAACCACCTGCCGGTCAAACGCTGGGTTAGCCCGGAAGAATTCAGCCGTTTGCGCGATATCGGTCTGGAAAAGGGCTTTATGGAAGTCGCCGCCGGCCCGCTGGTGCGCTCAAGCTACCGAGCCGACCGGGTGTTCGAGAAGAACAACCTGGGCCTGGCTGCCCCGGTGCCAGTGCCGGGCCAGGCATTTGACAGCAATCTGATTCCGACCCTCACTCTGAACTGATCGGGCCGAACAACGCCGGACCCTGGGCTTTGCCTGGGTCAGGCGTTATATGCGCCAGTCCCGCTCACATTGCGCCCGGCTTAGCTATCTATAGCGTCTGTAGCTCTGCGTAGCCGAGGTGCTTGACCAGCTGTTCACGCAGCCGGGCACCGACCTCGGAAAACGCGACCGGCCTGGCAACCAGATCGGCCAGTTGGGTCATGCTCAAGCCGGCGTGACCGCAGGGGTTGATCCGTCTGAAGGGCTCCAGATCCATGTCCACATTCAGCGCCAGACCATGAAACGAGCGTCCATTACGGATGCGCAGACCCAGCGAAGCGATCTTCGCCCCTTCGACATACACGCCGGGGGCGTCGGGTTTGGCCAAGGCCTGCACATCGTAGCTGGCAAGCAGATCGATTAGGCTTTGTTCAATGCGGCTGACCAGCTCACGCACACCGATGCCCAAGCGCCTCACATCCAGCATCAGATAACACACCAGCTGTCCCGGGCCGTGGTAGGTCACCTGACCACCGCGGTCGACCTGAACCACCGGTATATCGCCGGGTAGCAACAGGTGTTCGGCTTTGCCGGCCTGCCCCTGGGTAAACACCGGTGGATGCTGCAGCAGCCAGATTTCGTCCTTGGTAGTCGGCACACGCTCGTTGGTGAAGCGCTGCATGGCCTGCCAGGTGGGCTCGTACTCGACCAGCCCAAGGTCACGAACACCGAGCGTTGCGGAAGCCATCAGCGAACACCAGATTCAGAAGAATTAATTACCGTCTTGTCGGTAACGTTGCGAGCCAATGGAGCGCTGCCCATCACAGCACCATATGCACGCGCCCGGTAGCGCGCAGATCGGCGTGGATCGCCTGCAACTGCTCGACGCTAGTCGCGGTGATCAGCACCTGAACGGAAAGAAAGCGCCCGTTGCGGCTGTCGCGTGTCACCGTCGTGGTTTCGTCGAAGTTCGGCGCATGCCGCCGGATCACTTCTACCACCGCCTCGTTGAAGCCCTCGCCCGCGTCGCCGATCACCTTGATCGGATAGCGTTCGCAAGGAAATTCGATTTTGGGTGGCTGTGTTTCGCTTTTGCTTTCGGTCATGACGACGGACTCGTGATCCGCAAGCACGCCCGGCGGATAGCCGAGCGCGCTCAGGTGGTATCAGTTGAAGAGGTTGAAGAAGAACAGCCGAATGCTATCCCAGAAACGGCTGAACAGCCCACCTTCCTCCACGGCCTGCAGGGCAATCAGATCGGTGCTCTGCAGCACCTCGCCTTCGAGACTGACTTCGACCTTACCGACCACGTCGCCCTGTTGGATCGGCGCCGTCAGTTCGGGGTTGAACGTCAGGCCGGCCTGCAGCTTGTCCATCTGACCACGCGGAAGGGTGAGCGTCAGGTCATTTGCCAATCCGGCGCTGATCTGGTCCTGCTCGCCTTTCCAGACCCGCGACTGGGCCAGTTCGACACCCTTTTTGTAGAACGTGCGCGTCTCGAAGAAGCGGAAGCCATAGGTCAGCAATTTCTGCGTCTCGGCAGCGCGCGCCTGCTCGCTGTTGGTGCCGAACACGACGCTGATCAAACGCATGTCGTCGCGTACTGCCGACGCCACCAGGCAGTAGCCCGCCTCTTCGGTATGTCCGGTTTTAAGACCATCGACTGTCTTGTCCCGCCACAGCAGCAGATTGCGGTTGGGTTGCTTGATGTTGTTCCAGAAGAATTCCTTCTGCGCATAAATGCCGTAATGCGCCGGATCCTCATAGATGATTGCGCGAGCCAGCTTGGCCATGTCGGCCGCCGAGGAATAGTGATCCGGGTGAGGCAGGCCCGTGGCATTCATGAAATGGGTATTGGTCATGCCCAACCGCTGGGCCGCGCTGTTCATGAGATCAGCGAAGGCTTCCTCGCTGCCGGCGATATGCTCGGCTATCGCCACACTGGCGTCGTTACCGGACTGGATGATGATGCCGTGCAGCAGATCATCGACCGAAACCTGGGTGTTGACCTGGATGAACATCCGGGAGCCGCCGGTTCGCCAGGCTTTTTCGCTGACGGTGACCATGTCGCTTTCGGATATCTGACCCTTATTGATTTCCAGCGTCGCGATGTACGCGGTCATCAGCTTGGTCAGGCTCGCCGGTGGCAAACGCTCGTCACCTGCATTTTCGACCAGCACTTTGCCGCTGGCCGCGTCCATCAGAACGTAGGATTTTGCAGCCAGCTGCGGCGGTGACGGGATGATCGGCGCGGCCCAAGCGGCGGGCGCGACGGCCAACACGACGAGGAGGAACAGGCGGTGCACGAAGGTGGTTATAGTCATTGCGCTCTCAGAAGTGGTGTAGACAAAAACAAACGGCGCTCGGCCAAGACATGGAATGGCCTCATTCGCCACTCACACGCCGCGGATTTCCCAGATTGGCAAGGCGGACGCTCTGCTCCAGCTGCGCGGCCTCATCCGGCGAGTCGATCGGCCCGAGGCGCACCCGGTGCAAAACCTGCTCCTGATGAACCACCGAACTGACGAATACCGGTGCCGTAGTCATGCCGCTGAGCTTGTCGCGTAGCAGCTGAGCGGCATCTGGATTGGCAAACGCACCGACCTGCAGAAACACTCCCGACTGGCCTGCGGCAATCGTGTTGCCGCGATCGACCTGCACCGGCAACGTAGCGCCGGCATGCTGCGCTGGCGGAGGAGTGTACTGTTCGACAGGCTGTGACAGCGAGCGACCAGCGGGCTGACCGGCGACCTTCTGCGGCTGCGCCAGTACCATCGGCGCAGACTGGCCGCGCTCGGCCCACCACCGCTCGGGGTCGATACCTTCGACCTTGACCCGGGCGGTTCCGGTCTCGGCATAGCCCAGTTTTTTCGCCGCCGCAAATGACAGATCGATGATCCGGTCCGAGTAGAAGGGGCCGCGATCGTTGACCCGCAGTACCACAGTCTTACCGTTGTCGACGTTGGTCACCCGGACGTAGCTGGGCAGCGGTAACGTCTTGTGTGCTGCGCTCATGCCGTACAGATCGTACTTCTCGCCGTTGGCGGTAGGCTGCCCGTGGAACTTGGTGCCATACCAGGATGCGGTACCGGTTGCCTGATAGTTGCGTCCATCACCGATCGGATAGTAGGTCTTGCCCAACACGGTGTAGGGATTGGCTTTGAACGGGCCGTTATGCGGCACGGGCGTCGCGTCGGGAATGGCCGAGACGTCGACGTCCCACCAGGGCGCGCCGTCCTTGTGTGGCCGTGAATAGTTATCGGGGCCGCTGATGCCCGTGCTCGGCGCAGGCGTCGAAGGCTGCGGCGGTGTCGGTGACGAGGCGCAACCCGCCACGAGCGCGAGAACGGCAGATACCGCCAGCAGACGAGCGATCATTGCGCGCCTCGTGCCTGGGCCAGTTGCTCGGCAAGCTGATGCACTGCCATGGCGTACATCACGCTGCGGTTGTAACGCGTGATGACGTAGAAATTGGGCAAGCCTACCCAGTATTCATCACCTTCGGCGCCGTCCAGTCGGAAGGCGGTCACGGCCGTGTCGTCTGCGAGCTCCGCCTCGGTCTGCCACTGCCAGCCGAGCTGGCGTAGCTCGGCAGCATTCTTGACCGGTTCGAGCCCTTCGGTCAGGCCTTCACCGTGCCGCTCGCCGTTGACCGTAGCCTTGGCGACCACAGGTGCATCGGCTACCCAGCCGTGCTGCTTGAAGTAATTGGCGGCACTGCCGATGGCATCGACCGGATTCTTCCAGATGTCGATACGGCCGTCGGCATCGAAGTCCACGGCATAGGCGCGGAAGCTACTCGGCATGAATTGCGGTAGCCCCATCGCACCGGCATAGGAGCCAGTCAAAGCCAGCGGGTCGACCTGTTCTTCGCGAGCCAGCAGCAGGAATTCCTTGAGCTGCTGACGGAAGAATGGCTGGCGCGGCGGATAATCGAAGCCCAAGGTCGCCAGCGCATCGATGACACGATAGCTGCCGGTGTTGCGGCCATAGAAGGTCTCAACGCCAATGATCGAAACGATCACCTCGGCCGGCACGCCGTACTCCTGCTCTGCCCGCGATAGCGCGGCCTCATTTTCACGCCAGAAGTCGACACCCTGGGCCACCCGCGAATCGGTTATGAAGATCGGCCGGTATTCCTTCCAGGGTTTGACGCGCTCCGCCGGACGGGAAATGGCGTCGAGAATCGCCTGTTTGCGCTCTGCTTCGGCCAGTATTTCAACCAACTGCTCGCTAGCGAAGCCGTAGTCGTGAGTCATTTCACGCACGAATTCGGCAACCTTGTCGCCCTGATAGTCTGCCGCGAACGCCGTCGGGATTCCGCCAACCACACCGAACAGCCCCGCTCCGCAGAGCACTCGTGCCAACCAGCCACGTCGTAATGGATTCAAGAAATTCACTCTAATCAAACCTGCGCGATCCACTTGCGATGGGTGTGGATCGACATCAAAACCCCGAACCCTGATAGCAGGGTCACCAATGAAGTGCCACCAAAACTGATAAAGGGCAACGGCACCCCTACGACCGGCAGCAATCCGCTGACCATCCCGATATTGATGAAGACGTATACGAAGAACGTCATCGTCAGCGCGCCGGCAAGCAACTTGCCAAACAATGTCTGCGCCTGAACCGTGATGACCAACCCCCGCGCGATCAGCAGAAGATACAGCAGCAGCAGTAGACAGACGCCAACCAGGCCGAACTCCTCGGCCAGGACCGCAATGATAAAGTCCGTATGGCTTTCGGGCAAAAAATCCAGGTGCGACTGGGTGCCGAGCAACCAGCCTTTGCCAAATACCCCGCCCGAGCCGATCGCCGCCTTCGACTGGATGATGTTCCAGCCGGTCCCCAGCGGATCGCTTTCCGGGTCGAGGAAGGTATGCACGCGCTGCTTCTGGTAGTTATGCAGCACGAAATACCACATGCCGACAGCGATGGGCACGAGCGCCGCAATCGCGCCCAGGACCCAGCGCCAGCGCAGCCCGGCGATGAACAGCACGAAGGCACCGGAAACCAGCACCAGCAGCGAAGTGCCCAGGTCCGGCTGTTTGAGAATCAGCACGAAGGGCACCAGGATCAGGCACAGAGTGATGACGGTGTGCTTAATACCGGGCGGCAGTGCGCGGGTGGACAGGTACCAGGCAATGGTCATCGGCATGATGATTTTCATGAATTCCGATGGCTGAAAGCGAATCACGCCAGGAATGTTGATCCAGCGGGTCGCGCCCATTGCCGTATAGCCCACGAACTCCACCGCCAAGAGCAACGCGACGACACCGAGATAGCCGAGCGGCACCCAGCGCGCCATGAAGCGCGGTTCCAGCTGAGCGATGACCAGCATGGCAGTCAGGCCTATGCCGAACGAGGAGGCCTGCTTGATCAGCAGATCCCAGTTTTTGCCGCCGGCCGAATAAAGAATGAACAGACTGCCCGCCGCGAGTGACAGCAGAAGCAACAGCAGCACGCCATCGATGTGCATGCGCTGCAACAAGGTCGCGCGTCGGCGCATCACATCGGTGGTGGACAGCGTGCGATCGAACGTCCCGCTCATGGCTCTTCCACCTCGGCCGTCAGTGGCGGCGCATACTCGGCTTTCAGCTCGCCCGCCTCGTTCAACAACCAGGCATCCATGACCTGCTTGGCAACCGGGGCGGCGACACCAGAGCCGGACTCACCGTTCTCGACCATCACCGCCACCGCAATCTGCGGGTCATGCACCGGCGCGAACGCGACGAACAGCGCATGGTCACGATGCCGTTCGGCAAGTTTCTCGCTGTCGTATCGCTCGCCTTGCTTGATGGCGACCACCTGCGCGGTACCGCTCTTGCCGGCAATACGATAGCTGGCCGTATCGCCGACCTTTCTCGCGGTACCGCGCGCGCCGTGCAGAACCGCCACCATGCCGTCGATGGCAGCATCCCAGTAGTCCGGGTCACGCAACTCGATATCCGGCATCGGCTCCGGATCGACCGGGGACACGCCCTCGATGCTTTTCGCCAGATGCGGCCGAATCCACTTACCGTGAGTGGCCATCAAGGAGGTCGCCTGAGCCAACTGCAATGGCGTGGTCTGCATATAGCCCTGTCCGATGCCGAGAATGACGGTTTCGCCCGGATACCAGGGCTGGCGGTAACGGGCCCGCTTCCATTCCCGGGACGGCATCAGGCCGGCGGTTTCCTCGAACATGTCCAGCGACACACGCTGACCGATGCCGAAGCGGGTCATGTATTCGTGCATCCGATCGATGCCCATCTTGTGGGCCATGTCGTAGAAGTAGGTGTCGTTGGAGCGATAAATCGCAGCCTCCAGATCCACCCAACCATCGCCGCCCCGGTTCCAGTTGCGGTACTTGTGCTTCACGTTCGGCAATTGAAAAAAACCGGGATCGAACACCTTGCTGTTTTCGGTTACCACGCCCGAATCGAGGCCAGCCACCGCCATCATCGGCTTGATGGTCGACCCGGGCGGATACAGGCCGCGCAGCACGCGGTTGAACAGCGGCTGGTCGATGGAATCGCGCAGTTCGCCGTAGGCCTTGAAGCTGATGCCGGTAACGAACAGATTGGGGTCGAAACTCGGCTGACTGACCATCGCCAGCACTTCGCCAGTTGCCGGTTGCAATGCCACCACAGCCCCACGGCGCCCCGCCAGTGCGGCCTCGGCTGCCTCTTGTAGATCCAGATCGAGGGTCAGGGTGATGTCCTTGCCCGGTATCGGATCGGTGCGTTTGAGCACCCGCAGCACGCGCCCGCGCGCATTGGTTTCTACTTCTTCGTAGCCCACCTGACCATGCAGCGAGTCTTCGTAGAACCGCTCGATGCCGGTCTTGCCGATGTGGTGGGTCCCCGCATAATTGACCGGATCGAGCCGCTTGAGCTCCGCCTCGTTGATGCGCCCGACATAGCCGACCGAGTGCGCGAAATGTTCGCGCTGCGGGTAATGCCGGACCAATTGCGCTGCGACCTCGACGCCTGGCAGTCGGAACTGGTCGACGGCGATGCGCGCAATCTGCTCCTCCGACAGTTCGTACATAATCGGCACCGGTTCGAAGGGCCGACGCCCTTGCAGCACGCGCTTCTCGAACAGCTCGCGCTCCTCGCTCGACAATTCGAGCACCTCGACCACGGTATCCAGCGTCTTGCGCCAATCCTCGGCGCGCTCGCGCGTCACCGTCAGGCTGAAACTCGGTCGGTTGTCGGCAATGATCTTGCCGGTCCGATCGAAGATCAGCCCTCTGTTCGGCGGAATGGGCTGGACATGGACGCGGTTGTTTTCCGAGAGCGTGGAATGGTGCTGATACTGCACGACCTGCAGGTAATACAGACGCGCAATCAGCATGCCGGTGAGCAACAACACGAATGCCGCACCCACAAGCACGCGCTGGCGCACCAGACGGGCGTCCTTTTCGTGGTCCTTGAGGGGTATCGGCTGGGACATCTTGGGTTTGGCCGTACTACTTGTGGTAAGGGTGGCCCGACAGCAATGACCAGGCGCGATAAATCTGCTCGCCGATCAGAATGCGTACAAGCGGGTGCGGCAACGTCAGCGGCGACAGCGACCAGCGTTGTTCGCTACGTGCGCAGACCTCGGGAGCCAGGCCCTCCGGCCCGCCAACCATCAGGTTGACGTTGCGCGCATCGAGCCGCCAACGCTCCAGCTCGGTCGCCAGCTGCTCGGTGCT
This sequence comes from Pseudomonas sp. MTM4, assembly GCF_019355055.1. Taxonomy (NCBI): domain Bacteria; kingdom Pseudomonadati; phylum Pseudomonadota; class Gammaproteobacteria; order Pseudomonadales; family Pseudomonadaceae; genus Pseudomonas; species Pseudomonas sp. MTM4. The sequence goes on along the minus strand of NZ_CP048411.1, from coordinate 3,646,923 downwards.
CCAGGGTCGACCCGTCACTTCCAGAGTGACGATACGCTCGCCGGGCTGCACCTTCGCCAGCATGGCTTCGCCTTCCTGGCGAATCAACCGCGCTACGTCAGCATTCTTGCCGCGTGTGTTGAGCGATATTTCATGCAGCTCCAGAGGCAGCTCCGAGGGCAGACGCTTGGCGTATTCATGCCAGCCATCCTCGACCCAGCGCGGCATCTTCGACCCCACCGCGATCAGCTTGATTCGCACGGATCTACCTTATTCCTGCTCACCCGCATGCTGGGCGCGGCTCTGTTCGGCGCCCTGCCAGAGGCGTTCGAGGTCATAGAACTGACGAGTCGGCACCTGCATGACATGAACGACGACATCGCCCAGGTCGAGCAGCGCCCACTCACCGCCGTCCAGACCTTCGCTGCCCAGCGGACGAACGCCCTGCTCCTTGACCTTCTCGAGCACGTTATCGGCCAGCGACTTCACGTGGCGGCTGGAGGTACCGCTGGCGATCACCATGAAATCGGTGACACTGGTCTTGCCGCGAACATCGATGGTGGTGATGTCAGCGCCTTTCAGATCTTCCAGGGCGCTCACGGCCAGCTGGACCAACGAATCATTTTGCATAACTTGAAACAACCTCAGTTCGACGCCCGGTAGAGTCCGTGCGCGTTGATATAGGCCAGTACGGCGTCGGGAACCAGAAAACGGACCGATCGACCACTGGCCAGAAATTGACGAATTCGCGTCGCAGAAACCCCGAGAGGCGCCTGCCAGACGAAAGCGATTTGCCCGCTGCTGCCGGCCAGCGCCAGCGGATCGTTCACGTTGCGTGCCGCCAGCAGATCACGCAGAGCTTCGGGGGCTTCGCTGTCGGCGTCAGGCCGTTGCATGACGAGGACGTGGCAGTGATCGAGCAGCTCATCCCAGCGATGCCAGCTGGGTAAGCCGCAGAACGCGTCCCAACCCATGATAAGAAAGAGCTGATCGTCAGCTTCCATCTCCTCACGTAGCGATTCCAGCGTGTCGAGCGTATACGACGGCTTGTCGCGCTCCAGCTCGCGAGAGTCGACTTTGAGTAGGGGCAATTCCCGCGCCGCCAGCCGGACCATCGCCAGCCGGTCTTGCGCGGAGCTGTTCGGCGTTTCACGGTGCGGCGGGCGGAAATTCGGAACCAGGCGAACCTCGTCGAGCCCGAGCGCTTCAGCCACTTCCACAGCCCCGCGCAAGTGCCCGATGTGCACCGGATCGAAGGTGCCACCGAGAACACCGATGCGCCGTGGCGTGCGGGCAATGCTCATCAAGTACGCACGTGGCCGTCGCCGAAGACCACATATTTCTCGCTGGTCAGACCTTCCAGGCCAACCGGTCCGCGTGCGTGCAGCTTATCGGTAGAAATGCCGATTTCTGCACCCAGGCCGTATTCGAAGCCGTCCGCGAAACGCGTGGAGGCGTTGACCATCACCGACGCCGAGTCGACTTCGGTGATGAAACGGCGGGCATCGGTGAAATTTTCCGTGACGATCGCATCGGTATGCTGCGAGCCGTAACGGTTGATATGTTCGATGGCCTCGCCCAGGGAATCGACCAGCCGGATCGAAAGAATCGGCGCGTTGTATTCGGTGGACCAATCTTCCTCACTCGCGGTCAGCACCTCACCACCGAGCAGTTCGCAGGTACGCGGGCAACCGCGCAATTCGACGCCCTTGTCGCGGTAGATAGCGGCCAGCGGCGGCAGCACGCGGCCGGCAACGGCAGCGTGCACCAGCAACGTTTCCATGGTGTTGCAGGGTGCGTAGCGCTGGGTTTTGGCGTTGTCGGCGACGCGAATGGCCTTGTCGATATCGGCGGCCTGGTCGATGAACACATGGCAGATGCCGTCCAGGTGCTTGATCACCGGGACCTTGGCGTCGCGACTGATGCGTTCGATCAGGCCCTTGCCGCCACGCGGAACGATCACATCAACAAATTCCGGCATGGTGATCAGCGCACCGACAGCGGCACGATCGGTGGTTTCGACGACCTGCACCGCAGCGGCTGGCAATTCGGCTTCGGCCAGCCCCAGCTGGATGCAGCGAGCAATCGCCTGATTCGAATGAATCGCCTCCGAGCCGCCACGCAGGATGGTGGCGTTACCGGATTTCAAGCAAAGGCTGGCGGCGTCGATGGTCACGTTCGGCCGCGATTCGTAGATGATGCCTACCACGCCGAGCGGCACACGCATCTTGCCAACCTGAATGCCGGACGGCAGGTAGCGCATGTCGCGAATTTCGCCGATGGGGTCCGGCAGGGTCGCGACCTGGCGCAGGCCCTCGATCATGTCGTCGATACGCGCTGGGGTCAGCGCCAGGCGATCGATCATCGCCTCGTCCAGACCATAGGCGCGTCCTGCCGCCAGGTCTCGCTGATTGGCTTCGACCAGCTCGCTGCGCGCAGCGTCCAGCGCAGCGGCGGCGGCATGCAGTGCGCGATTCTTCTGTGCGGTGGTGGCACGGGCGAGCACACGCGACGCCTCGCGCGCGGCGCGACCGAGGCGGGTCATGTAGTCGATTACGGACTCGGTCATGGTCTGGCTGGCCTGACTGGAGGGAAAGCGGCTGATTATAGCCACCCACGCGCCCCACGCACAGCGGCGCCGGGCGAATGGCAGGCAAGCGCACCAATGCTTGCGCGATAACCGCCACTCATTGCACGGCAACCCGCGAGATCAAGCCGTCGCCGGCCGGAACCGAGCCCCATGCCTCCGGCGCTATCATGCAGCGCATTGAAACCGGAACACCCACGGCCGGTCGAAACCGTCTCGACGAAAGGAAAACCTCCGATGCCCGAATGGCTCACCGCGCTCACCAGCTGGCTCTCCGAGCATCCGCAATGGCTGGGGCTGAGTCTGTTTCTGGTGGCCTGCCTGGAATGTCTGGCCGTGGTCGGCCTGCTGATGCCCGGCACCGTGCTGGTGTTCGCCATCGCCGTGCTCGCCGGCAGTGGCGTTCTGAGTCTCGGCGAGACATTGCTACTGGGCTATGCCGGCGGCCTGCTGGGCGATCTGCTGTCCTACGGACTCGGACGCCGTTATCACCAGAACATCCGCAGCATGCGCGGCCTGCGCAACCATCCGGAATGGCTGACGCGAGCCGAGCTGTATTTTGGCCGTTACGGCATTGCCAGCCTTCTCGTGGGGCGTTTCATCGGCCCCCTGCGACCCATGTTGCCGCTTACCGCTGGCATGCTGGACATGCCGTTCGGGCGTTTTCTGCTGGTGAGCCTGTTCGCCGCGGCAGGCTGGTCGATGGCCTATCTGCTACCAGGCTGGACGGCCGGCGCCGCCGTACGATTGCCACTACCGGATGGTTTCTGGGGCGAGGCAGGGATCGTCATTGGCGCGCTATTGCTGCTCATCGGTGGGGTCGTGCATTGCAGCCTGCATCAGGTGCGCTGGGTCACGCCGCTGGCTGCCGCCCTGAGCACCGCCATTCTGATCGGCCTGTTCATCGGCTGGCCTTATCTGGTCGAGTTCGACGAGGGCCTAATGGCGGTCGTGCAGGGTGAACGCAGCCCGATATTCGACCGTTTCATGGTGGTGGTAACCCGTGCCGGTGATTACCACACACAACTGTGGGCGGCAGTGCTATTGAGCGTGCTGCTGCTCGCCCTGAGACAGACTCGCGCGGCGGTTTTCGCCATTCTCACGCTGCTGGGCACCGCGCTGGCGAACGGCGCGCTGAAGGCGACGTTCGGGCGGATCCGACCGGATATTCTGGTCGAGCCCCTGAGCACTTACAGCTTTCCCAGCGGCCACAGTTCGGCGGCGTTCGCGTTCTTTCTTACCCTTGGAGTGCTCGCCGGGCGCGGACAGCCGCCGCGCCTGCGCCTTGCCTGGGTGCTGCTGGGCGGACTGCCGGCAACCGCCATCGCGCTGTCACGGGTTTACCTGGGCGTGCACTGGCCTACCGATGTGATCGCCGGCGCCCTACTCGCCTCAGTCTTCTGCGCGGCGAGCCTGACCATCGTGCAATGGCGTACGCCCATGGCGGCGCTCGCACCTAAAGTCTGGTGGCTGATTCTGCCGGCGACCGTAGGACTGATCGGCGCCTTTACCATCTGGGCGCTGCCAGGCGCCATGCTGCTGTATCGCTATCAATAACGCACCGTCGCTATTCGCCGGCATCACCCTGCAATTGTTCGAGCCAACGCTGAATGCGCTGTAGTTGCAACCGCGGATCGTCCAGCTGGAGCAGTTCGATTTTCTGCTCCGGCTGAAAAGGCAACAGATAGGCCAGTTGATGCGCCAGCGAGCATTGCCCCTGCACCGCTCCGCCCATGCCCAGCGTCTCGACCACGGGATGCTGGCCCAAGGCTTCGAGCAACGTCACCAGATCGGCATGCTCGTCGCCCAAGGGGCGCTCATCGATTTCGTCGCGCCAGCTGATGTCGGCGACCGTCAGCTGGTCGCGCTGCACCTCGGCCGAATGCACATCGAAACGACGACCACCCTCAACGCGGATGCCGAGCAAGCCATTGGGGCGCTGCTGCCAATCGCGGATCAGCGCCTCGCAACCGGTCAGTGCGTATTCGCTCGCTGCCAAGCCCACCTCGCTGCCCTCGATGATGCGGACCACACCAAAGCCGTGCCCCGCTTTCAGGCAACTGCTGACCATGTCCAGATAGCGCGCCTCGAATATCTGCAAATCCAGGGTGCAACCGGGGAACAACACGGTATCGAGCGGAAACAACGGCAGCTTCATTCGGACTCCTTAGGGTCTGTTGGCGTTTCGTCACGGCCGCGGCGGAGCCGGTTTTAGCGCGAGACAAGGCGCGAGTCGCGCAGTTTGGTAGTTCCAAATAAGCGACGAGAAACGCAGTATCGCGCTAAAACCGGCCCGCCCCTTCGGGTGGGGCCGCCTAGGTTGCGCGGCAAATGACGCCATGCGGCGTTGCGGGACTTGGCAAGGGAGCGACCATTACCTGCGTCCCGCGCCTTGCGGAACGCCGCCCGGCCTGGCGACATTTGTCACAGCAACGCGGCTCGCGACGAAACGTCAACAGACCCTATGACAACAGCAACACGGCCAGCGGCAGCAGCACCGCCGTCATGACACCCATCAAACTCATGGCCAGCGCCGCGAAAGCACCGCACTCGTCGCCTTCCTGCAGCGCTTGCGCGGTGCCCACCGCGTGAGCGGTCAGGCCCAGCGCCATGCCCCGGGCCGCTGGATGCTGAACGCCGAATCGGCGCAACAGTTCCGGACCGATGATCGCGCCGATGATACCGGTGATCATCACGAACACCGCCGCCAGCGCCACCACGCCGCCGATCTGCTCGGCCACCAGCATGGCAATGGGCGAGGTCACGGACTTGGGCGCCAGCGTCATCAGGATCATCTGATCGGCACCGAATGCCCAGGCCAGCGCCATGCCCAGCGCCGTAGCGCCGGTACCGGCCAACAGCAGGGTGAGCATGATCGGCCCGAACAACTCGCGAATCCGCCGCAGATTGAGATACAGCGGCACGGCCAGCGCCACCGTGGCCGGGCCGAGCAGCACGGTGAGCATCTGCGCACTGTCACGGTATTCGTAATAGCTGAGACCACAGGCCAGCAGAATGCCGACGACCACCAGCATCGAAACCAGCACCGGCTGCAGAAACACCCAACGGGTCTTTTCGTAGGCGGCGAACGCCAACTGGAATGCCGCCAGGGTAATCGCCACGCCAAATAGCGGATGGTGAATCACCGCCTCCCAGGCCGCCTGCCATTGCACCGCGATCATGCTCGCTCCGCCTTGCGCTGCTGGCGGCGAATCAGTGCCTGCATCAACCAGCCGGTGAATACCAGCGACACCACCAGAGAAACCACCAGCACCCCGACGATGGCCCAGAAATCCTCGAGAATCGCCTCGGTATAGGCCATCACGCCCACAGCTGGCGGGACCAGCAGCAGCGGCAGATAACGCAATAGACTCCTGGCCGCCAATTGCAGCGACTCGCTGGCCTGGCCGCGCATCAGCAGCGCCACGAACAGCAGCAGAAGACCAATGATCGGCCCCGGCAATATCGGCAGCATCAGCACGTTGAGTGCAGTGCCGAGCAATTGGAACAGCACCAGCCAGGTTAGCCCGCGTAGCAGCATGAAAGCCTCCGAAGCAAAAGACGCGCGATTATACGTCCCGCTTCCACAACGAGCCCTGTCACAGGCCGGCTCGACCTATGACCCACCATTCGCGGCAACCATGCTTGGTTGATTCATCACCAGGCGCGTGCTGATCTAACTAAAACAAAAAACCCGGAGGACATATGCCGCAGGTACCCGTAGCAGAACTCAAGGACTACATTGGCAAGGAGCTTGGCCGCTCCGAATGGTTCACTGTCGACCAGCAGCGAGTCGACCAGTTCGCCGATTGCACTGGCGATCACCAATTCATCCATATCGATCCCGAAAAGGCCGCACAGACGCCGTTCGGTGGGACCATCGCGCATGGCTTCCTGTCTCTGTCGTTACTGCCAATGCTGATGGAGGACCTGATGGTCCGCCCCGAAGGCATCAAGATGGGCGTGAATTATGGCCTCGACAGCCTGCGCTTCATCCAGCCGGTCAGGGTCGGGTCGCGGGTTCGCGTGGCGGCGACGCTGCTGGACGCACACGAGAAGAATCCGGGGCAATGGCTGCTCAAATGCCGCGCCGTGATGGAAATCGAAGGTGTGGAAAAACCCGCCTACATCGCCGAAACCCTGGCGCTCTGCATCCTCTGATCAGGCCGGGTGCGCCGGTCCCGCACCCCGTCCCGTTTACGGCATACTGCGGGTATCCCGCCTTCCGGATGACCGCATGCGCCACCTCGCCCCGCTCCTGTTTGTCAGCCTCCTTGCCGCGTGTGGCGACGGCGAGCCGCTGCTGCCCGCCGATGCCGTACTGCCAGATGGAGGACGCTATCGGGGCGAGATCGTCGATGGTCTTTTGCAGGGCCAAGGACGCATCGACTACCCCAACGGCAGCTACTACACAGGGACATTCAAGGACGGCCAATGGCACGGCCACGGCCGCTGGCAAGGCGCCAACGGTGACCGCTACGACGGTGAATTCAAACAGGGGCTGTTCGATGGCCAAGGGCGCTTCAGCTATGCAACAGGCGGCGTGTATGAAGGCCGTTTCGAGCGCGGCAGCCTCAACGGCGCGGGGCGCTATAGCGAGCCGGGCCTGAGCTACGAGGGAGAATTCAAAAACGACCTCTACGAGGGCACCGGCAAACTGGCGAGCGCCGACGGCGTCACGTACGAAGGCGAATTCGCCGCCGGCCAGCTCCATGGCGAAGGCACCCGCAGCGACGCGAGCGGGGTGTTCATCGGCACCTTCGTCAATGGCAGCCTGAACGGTGAAGGCGTCTATCGCGGCAGCAGCGGCGAGCACTACCTGGGCGGTTTCGAGAACGATCTGTTTCACGGGCAAGGCCGCTATGAGGACGCCAACGGCGACGTTTGGAAAGGCACCTTCAAGCAGGGCGAACTGAGCGGCAAAGGTGAGTACGCCAGCATCGACGGTACGCGCTACAGCGGTGAGTTCAGACAGTGGCAGTATCACGGCAAGGGCCGTCTGGAGCAGCCGGACGGCAGCCTCTACCAGGGCGATTTCCGTGCGGGACGTTTCGAAGGCACCGGCACCCTTACCCGTGCCGACGGCACCAAACAATCCGGCACATGGCGCGCCGGTCGCCTCATCGAGGACAGCAGCGGCAAGCACCTGAGCGACCCGCTGGAGCTGGGTCTGTTGAATCAAGGGCGTCTACTCTCCGAGGCGCTCGACGCGGTTCCGCCCTCGACGCCGGCCGCCGAGCTCTACAGCCTGACCTTCGCCGGCGATGGCCAGCAAAGCGTGTTTCTTCGCGAAGTGGATTACGTCGACCGGCTGCTGACCGAGCGTTTCGCCGCGCGAGGCCAGATCAGCCTGGCCAACCACCGCGACCATATCGCCGACCGCCCGCTGGCCACGCGCGAGAATCTTTCACGGGCCATCCAGACGCTCGCCGAGCGCAGCGGCCCCGAGGACCTGATCTTCATTTACCTCACCAGCCACGGCTCGGCTGATCACGAGCTTGCGGTAGCGCAGCCGCGGCTGGCGCTGGAAGATTTGCCTGCCGCCGAGCTGGCACGATTGCTGGCCCCGCTCGCCGATCGCAACAAGTTGGTGGTGATCTCCGCCTGCTATTCCGGCGGTTTCATCGAGCCATTGAAAAGCCAGAACACCTTGGTGATTACCGCCGCGCGCGCCGACCGGGTGTCCTTCGGCTGCTCCGAGGAAAGCGACTTCACCTATTTCGGCCGTGCCTTGTTCGCCGAAGCCCTGCATGAAACCAGCGATATTCTGCAAGCGTTCACACTGGCGCAGGCGAAGGTTGCCGAACGGGAGCAAGCCGACCACTATCAGGCTTCGGAACCACAAATCTGGGCGCCGGAGCAGGTTGTCGAACACTGGCGTGCACTGACCGAACAACCGTCCACGTCGACCGACTGATCGTTACAGGAAGCCAAACCATGTATTTGACGCCACAGCGTATTTTGCTTGCCGGCGCCACCGGGCTGACCGGCGAGCATCTGCTCGACCGCCTGCTCAACGAACCCACCGTGGAGTGCGTTCTGGCTCCCAGCCGCAAATCGCTGGCCGAGCACCCGCGGTTGGAAAACCCGGTCGGCCCCCTGCAAACACTCTTGCCGCACCTGTCGGGCGAGCTCGATACCGCGTTCTGCTGCCTGGGCAGTACCATCAAGGAAGCGGGAAGTCAGGACGCCTTCCGCGCCATCGATCACGACTTGGTCGTGGAATTCGCTAAACGCGCCCGCGAACTGGGCGCGAGGCACCTGCTAGTGATTAGCGCACTAGGCGCCAACCCGGACAGCTCGATCTTCTATTGCCGAGTCAAAGGTGAGATGGAAGAAGCGCTGCGCGCTCAGGACTGGCCGCAACTGACTATCGTCCGCCCGGCCCAACTTCTGGGCCCACGCATGGAAGTGCGCCCCATGGAGCGGTTGACCGCCCCACTTTCCTATCTGTTGCCCGGCAAGTATCGCGGCATCTCGGCCTGCATCCTCGCCCGCGCACTCTGGCGCCTGGCATTGGAAGACGGAGAAGGGACTCGGGTGGTCGAGTCGGACGAATTGAGGCGATTGGGGCGGTAACGAAGAAGCTGCAAGCTGCAAGCTGCAAGCTGCAAGCGAATCAGTGTGCGGGCAGGTACTTGCTGCCAAACTCTGCCTGCTTTCACTTAGAGCTTGGAGCTTGCCGCTGTTTCTTCAGCCCTTAATGAAATGCGCTCGATAGTGACGCAGCTCTGCGATCGATTCGCGAATGTCGTCCAGCGCCAGATGCGTGTTGCCCTTCTTGAAACTGGCCAGCACATCCGGCGCCCAGCGTGCGGCCAGTTCCTTGAGAGTGGAGACGTCCAGGTTGCGGTAATGGAAATAAGCTTCCAGGCGAGGCATACGGCGGTATAGGAAGCGTCGGTCCTGGCAGATGCTGTTGCCGCAGATCGGCGACTTGCCCTTCGGCACCCACTGTTCCAAAAACGCCAGCGTCTGCGCCTCGGCCTCCTCGGTGGAGATCCTGCTCTCACGCACCCGCTGCGTCAGCCCGGAACCGCCGTGCTGGCGCGTATTCCATTCATCCATACCGGCAAGAATCTCGTCGCTCTGGTGAACGGCGATGACCGGCCCTTCGGCCAGTACGTTTAGCTGGCTATCGGTGACGATAGTAGCCATCTCGATGATGACGTCGTTATCCGGATCCAGACCGGTCATTTCCAGGTCGATCCAGATGAGATTCTGCGGGTTCTGCATGATGAGCTCCTTGGCTGTGGCGCGCAGTTTAGCCGCTGGCGGGACGCCCGTCAGGCTGTGAATCGGCGCCGGGTCGCCAGATCAGCAGGCGCGAGTGGCGCCAATCATCGACCGGCAGACTCTCCTGCGCCTCGACCCCCGGCACCTCGAAGCTGTTGCTGATCAGCAGCGCGTCCGACCGCATCTCGGCACACGCCTTACGCCACAGCGCCGGCATGGGCGCCGGTGACAGGAAGCAATAGACCACATCGTAACGGCCCAGGGGCTCGCGCCAGAAACTGCGAAACCGCACCCGGCAGTTGCGCTGGAACAGGCAGCGCAGCCAGCACAGCGCGAACGTCAGCGGCGCGGTTTCGACGCCGACGAAGTGCGCCGACGGATAAGCCCGCGCCAGCCGCACTAGCGTACCGCCAAGCCCGCTGCCCAGATCGATGAAGCGAAAGCCGTCCGGCAACCGCGCCAGTCGCTCGACCAGGCGGCGCTCGGCCGCCGTGCCGGTCAGGTACAGCGGCACTCGCTCGATCAGTGCATTGCCATTGAGCAAGAGCAACACCAGGAAGCCGACCAGCAACGACCAGGGCGGCAGAGAATGGCCCTGCAACAGCACCAGCCCCGGCACGAAGGCGAGGTTGATCGGCAGCCACCAGCGCGACAGCCCGAGCAGATGCCCGAGCAGCGCGGCAAGCGAGCCCTGCAGCCAGGCGGCCGTCAGCAGGCTCACATGCCAACCCGCCAATCGAGCCAGTGCCAGCAACAGCAGCCAGCTGATGAGCAGCGATGACAGCTGGCTGAACAACGCCAACAAGGCGGGAAATCGCGCAATTGAAAAGGCAGGCATGAGGTCATGTCTTAGCGAGATGTGACGTCGAGTCTAACTGGCCAGAACCACGCCATACAGGCCCCAGCGCGCCATCGTCGGCATGCTAGACTCGCCTACTTTCCAAGCCTGGGCACCCTACGCAAATGGCCAAACGCCAACTCAACCGCCGGCAAAGCTGGCGCATCGAGAAGATCCAGGAAGAGCGCGCCTCGCGTGCGGCGCGACGGGAATCACGCGCAGTGGAAGAACTGGAAGGCGGTGATCTGGGGCCGGAGCAGACGGGCCTGGTCATCGCGCACTTCGGCGTGCAGGTCGAAGTCGAGGCGCAGGAAGGCGAGCACCGCGGCCAGGTTTTCCGCTGCCACTTGCGCGCCAATCTGCCTGCCCTGGTCACGGGCGACAGGGTGGTCTGGAGGCCGGGCAATCAGGGCATCGGCGTAATCGTCGCGCAGTTGCCCCGCCAATCCGAACTCTGCCGGCCCGACACGCGCGGCCAACTCAAGCCGGTCGCGGCCAATGTCGATCTGATCGTCATCGTCTTCGCCCCCTTGCCGGAGCCGCACGCCAACCTCATCGACCGCTATCTGATCGCCGCCGAGCATGCGGGTATCACCCCACTGCTGCTGTTGAACAAGGCGGACCTGATCAATGCGCAAAACGAAGGTGCACTCAACGCGCTGCTCTCGGTCTACCGCGAACTCGGCTACCCGCTGATGGAAGTCTCCGCCCACGACGGCGCAGGCATGGATGCACTGAAAGCGCGGCTCGACGGCCATGTCAGCGTATTCGTCGGCCAGTCAGGCGTGGGTAAATCATCGTTGGTGAACAGCCTGCTACCGGGCGTCGACACGCGCGTCGGCGCATTGTCGGAAATGACCGGCAAGGGCACCCACACTACGACCACCGCGCGGCTATTCCATTTTCCCGGCGGCGGCGAATTGATCGACTCGCCCGGCATCCGTGAATTCGGTCTGGGACACGTCAGCCGAGCCGATGTGGAAGCCGGATTCGTCGAGTTCCAGGATCTGTTGGGGCACTGCCGGTTCCGCGACTGCAAGCACGACCGCGAGCCCGGCTGCGCTCTGCTGAAGGCGCTGGAGCAAGGACAGGTCCAGCCACAACGCATGGCCAGTTATCGCTACATCATCAGCACCCTGTCGGAAGCGGATTATTAGCCTGGGGCTGGATAGCATTCGGTTCGCTGCTGTATTTAAGCTGTTTCTTTCCAGCTTTCCCTTCCAGCCTTCCAGCCTCAAGCGCTTGTATCGGCTTATTGGCTTCGAGGCTCGTCGAACTGCAGCACCCCTTCCTCGAAGATATTCAACCGCTCGCGCAATTGCGTCGGTGGCAACGGATCGGGTACTTCGATGATTGAAGCTCCGTCGGGATTGGCCGTCGCGGCCCCCGACAATTGCGATTCAACAGAAGCGTCAACCGCATCCGCGTCCGACTGTTCCCCTTCAATGTTGCGCTGGGCCTTCTTGGTCAGCACCAGAATGTCGATGCGACGATTGACCGGATTCAGCGGATCATCCCGATCGAACAGGGCCGATGAGGCATAACCCACAACGCGGGCAATCTGATCCTCCGGATAGCCTCCGGCGACCAGCGTGCGCCGAGCCGCGTTGGCGCGCCCTGCCGATAGCTCCCAGTTACCGAAATCACCTCGTCCCGAGTATGGCTTGGCATCGGTGTGCCCGCTGATGCTGATCTTGTTCGGCACGGCGCGAATGGTGTCGGCCATCGCCAGCAGAATGTCCTCGAAGTAGGGCTGCAGCTGCGCGCTACCCAAGGCGAACATCGGGCGGTTCTCGGCATCCATGATCTGAATGCGCAGCCCGTCCTGAGTGATCTCGAACAAGATCTGATCCTTGAAGCGGGTCAGGTCGGGATTTTCGTCGATCTTGTTCTGCAACTCCTGCAACAGTAGTTCCAGCCGCTCGCGCTCCAGCTGCTCGGCAAAGGTTTGCGCCTGATCGGCGTCGAGCGCTGCTTCGGTCTGTTGCACGGCCGGGTCGACCACATCGTTGAGCGTACGGTCCGGCGCTGGCGTCGGCGTACCGCCCAGATCTATCACGTGCGGGCTGGCACTTTCCGTGAAGCCGATCGGGTCCTGGAAGTAGCCCGAAATGGCGCGTTTCTGTTCCGGCGTTGCCGAGGACATCAGCCACATCACCAGAAAGAACGCCATCATGGCCGTGGCAAAGTCGGCGAAGGCGATCTTCCAGGCACCGCCATGGTGCCCGGCCGCGGATTTCTTGACCCGTTTGACGATAATCGGTTGGGTATTGTCCATGATCGCGCTTAGCTACCACGCATGGCTTGTTCGAGCTCGGAGAAGCTCGGGCGATGCGCCGGTAGCAGTACCTTGCGGCCAAACTCCACGGCGAGCGTTGGCGGCATGCCCGACGCCGACGCCACCAGCGTGGCTTTGATGCTTTCGTAGAGATTGAGCTCTTCTTTGGCGTCGTGCTCGAGCGCACCGGCCAGCGGACCGAAGAAGCCGTAGGAGGCGAGAATACCGAGGAATGTACCCACCAGCGCCGTGGCGACCTTTTCTCCGATCTCGGCGTTCGAGGCGGACGCCAGAATCGACATGGTGATCACGATCCCCAGAACGGCGGCCACGATCCCCATCGCGGGCAAGCCGTCGGCGACCTTGGCCACGGCGTGCGAGGGATGTTCGAGTTCTTCCTTGAGGCTATTCAATTCCATGTCGAACAGCCCTTCCAGCTCGTGCGGAGCCATATTGCCGGACGACATGATGCGCAAGTAATCGCAGACGAACGCCGTCATGCGTTCATCCTTGAGGATCGCAGGATATTTACTGAAGATCGGGCTGGCCTTGGGGTCTTCGAGGTCCGCCTCGATCGCCATCATCCCCTCGCGGCGGCTCTTGTTGAGGATTTCATAGAGCATCCCCAGCACTTCCAGATAGTACTTGTGAGTAAACCGGGTGCTGAACATCTGCAGTGATTTCTTGAACACCACTTTGGTGGTGCTGCCGGGGTTGGCCTGCAAGAAGCCACCGAGCGCCGCTCCCCCGATGATCATGACCTCGAATGGGTGGATAAGCGCGCCGAGCTTGCCGCCGGACAGCATGAAACCGCCGAGCACGCTGCCGATTACTACGAGGATGCCAATAATCTTTGCCATAGGAGGTACGTCTAAAACCTGATCACAAGGCACCTGAAACAAGCCACGCGACATCGCGCGCTCCGGGGTCACAGGCGGGGCGTATGAAAGAATTGTTCTGGTTATCGGAGCTTTTGCGCCAGACTAAAGGCCAACCCGATGAAATGCCAGTTCGGTAGCGCCATGACCACACCCCCTCTCCCACGCACGCTCCCCGCCTGGATCAAGGCGCTGGACGCCGTTGTGCTGCCTGCGTTCGCCGACCCGCATGCACGAGTTCAGCGGGCAATGCGCGACAGCAGCAAGTCCATGCGCCAGATCGCCGAGCTGATTCAGGAAAGTCCGATCCTGGCGCTCAACGTGATTCGCGAAGCCAACCGCAGCGCGGCATCGGCCGGCAAGCCGGCAGAGAGTCTCGAAGTCGCGCTCAGCCGCATCGGCTTGAAACGAGCCGAAGCATTGATCGCAGGGATTCCGGCAGCCCGACCCAGCGAAATCCCTGCGCCGTTGCGGCAGATGGTGCTGATCAGTCGACACGCCAGCCAACAGGCCAATGGACTGTTCGCAGCCCGCCTCGCGCGGCTCTGGCAGGAAATTCACTGGAGCAGCCTGCTGTTCCTCGCCCCCGTGTGGACTCTGGTCGCGGCGCATCCGGAACTGCTCGAGGCCTGGGAACAACGCGTGCTGGTCAGACGCGAGCCGGCGCCCCAGGTCGAACAGGCCTTGCTGGGCATCCCGTTATTGGATCTTTGCGTGGCGGTCTCCGAGCATTGGGGGCTGCCCGGATGGATCGCCCAAGGTTATCGGCTGCTCAGCCAAAATCGACGAATGCTGATCAAGGCGCTGCACGTCGCCCGCGATAACGAACATCCGTTGCATCAGCAACAGATGCTCGATGCCGATCCGGAGCTGCGTCGCTGGCTTACCCTGCCGAGCAATACCATCGTGCTGGCCAACGGCCTGGCGCTTTCTGCGCACCATAGTTGGAGCGGCATTCACAGCCTGCGCTGGCAGCGGCTCGCCGGGCTGTATCTGCAGGTCCCGCTGACCGAACTGCAGCAAATGGTGCACCAGCAGGCCGCAGCCAGTGCGCAGACGATCGGGAAGACCGACCTTTGGCATCCGGCTCAGGCCCTGCTGTGGCCATGGGAAACGGTGTTTCAGGTCGAAAAGGTCGCCAGGCTGCCCAATACCGAAGCGCTGACGCAATGGCGCACGCATTGCCGTGAACTGCTCAGCGAGCCCTGTCCATACGACAATGTCATCCAGCTCACCGCCACTGCGTGCAAAGCGCTGACCTGTGCCGGCATGCAGCGGGTGCTGCTGATGATCGTCGACCGCAGGCAGCAGCGCCTGGTCAGCCAGCAAGCCAGCGGCCTGCCGCGCGAGGCCTCCCGACTTACTCTCGAGCCGGATCAGAGCCAGGTGTTGCGCAGGCTGCTGGAAAAGCCCGCCCTGCTGCGACTCACGCCCGACAACGTGGCGCAATTCTCCGCCTTGCTACCGGGCGCGCTGAAGGCGCTGTTTCCCAGCGAGCATGTCCTGTTGCGCTCCGTGGGTCAGGAGGGTCGGGTGGTCATGCTGGTGGTGGCTGATCAGGGCAACACTGCGTTCAGCGAAACGGGTGTGCAGGCGTTCACTAAGACCGTCCAGTGCATCGAGCGCGCCCTGGCAACGTTCAGCAAACGCGGCCGCTGACATTTTTCGCTAGACTGGCTCCTTTCTGACAGCCCGAGACTTACCGTGTCTGCCTTTTCAAACCTGCCTCTGGTAATCGAACCGGTCGATCTGGCCGAACGTTTGAATGCCCCCGAGCTGATCCTGGTCGACCTGACCAGTGCGAGCCGCTACGCCGACGGCCATATACCTGGCGCGCGATTCGTCGATCCCAAGCGGACCCAGCTCGGCCTGCCGCCAGCACCGGGAAAGTTGCCCGGCAAGGACCAGCTGGAATCGCTGTTCGGCGCGCTGGGGCATCGCGCCGATGCGGTTTATGTCATCTATGACGATGAAGGCGGCGGTTGGGCCGGGCGTTTCATCTGGCTGCTGGACGTCATCGGCCATCGCCACTACCACTACCTGAACGGCGGCCTGCACGCCTGGCTGGCCGAACAACGTCCGCTGTCGCAAGAGGTTCCTGACGCCGTGGGCGACTCAGTCGCACTCCAGCTCGATGAAAGCCCGAGCGCGACCCGCGAATACATCGAAAGCCGGCTCGGCGCTGCGGACCTGGTCGTCTGGGACGCGCGTTCGCCCGAAGAGTACCGCGGCGAAAAGGTGCTGGCGGCACGCGGCGGTCATATTCCCGGTGCGATCAACTTCGAATGGACCGCGGCGATGGACCCGTCCCGCGCCATGCGCATTCGCGAAGACATCGCCGAGCGGCTGGTCGCGCTCGGCATCACCGCGGACAAGGAAATCGTCACCCACTGCCAGACGCATCACCGCTCCGGTTTCACTTACCTTCTGGCCAAGGCCCTGGGCTATCCAAAGGTGAAGGGATACCCCGGTTCCTGGGGCGAATGGGGCAACCTGCCCGACACCCCGATTCAGCAATGAAAAGGTCATCCATGAAAGATCGCTTGTTCGTATTCAGTCAGTACCTGCTCCCGCACCACCTGATCTCGCGCCTCGCCGGCTGCCTCGCCGAATGCCGCCTGCCATGGGTGAAGAACACCTTCATCAAATGGTTCGTGCGGCATTTTCAGGTGGACATGCGCGAGGCGCAGATCGAAGACCCGATGGCCTACGAGCATTTCAACGCGTTTTTCACCCGCGCCTTGAAAGACGGCGCCCGCCCGCTGGATCTGACGCCAGGTGCGATCCTCAACCCCTGCGATGGTGCCATCAGCCAGTTGGGCCGGATCGAGCAGGGCCGGATCTTCCAGGCCAAGGGCCACAGCTACAGCGTGATGGAGCTGCTCGGTGGCGACCATGAGCGCGCGGCGCCCTTCATGGGCGGTGACTTCGCCACCGTGTACCTGTCGCCCAAGGATTACCATCGTGTACACATGCCGCTGTCCGGCACCCTGCGCGAAATGGTCTACGTACCGGGCCGCATCTTCTCGGTGAACACCGTGACCGCCGAAGGCGTACCGGAGCTGTTCGCGCGCAACGAGCGCGTGGTTTGCCTGTTCGATACCGACCGCGGGCCGATGGCCATGGTGCTGGTCGGCGCGATGATCGTCGCCAGTATCGAGACCGTATGGGCCGGGCTGGTAACGCCGCCCAAACGCACCCTCAAGACCACCCGTTACGACGAAACGGCACGCGCGCCGATTCATCTGGAAAAAGGCGCGGAGATGGGCCGCTTCAAACTGGGCTCCACGGTGATTCTGCTGTTCGGTCCGGATCAGGTCAGCTGGGCCGAGCAGCTTACGGCACTGACGCCGGTATGTATGGGCGAAGGCCTGGGACAGGCCAAGCCGATACCCCCGGCCGTTACTCCAGTGGACGATTTCACACAGCCTTAAAGCCAAACCAATGGTCGGTTGCGGCTAGCCAACGTCTCTGTGTTCGTTATGATGTCAGCCGAAGATTGCGTTTTGACATCACAGGTAGCAAATCCTGCCGTCATTGCCGAACCTAGGCAGTACGTCGGATTTGCCACGGAGTTCACCGTTTGGATAACCAGAGTCAGCCATCGCTATTGCGCGTCCCGACGCCGGATTGCCAGGGGCTGTCTTTCTGCGAACCCAGCATACGCGGCGTCCGGCGCTGGCTTTCCGGCCTGCCCAAGGCAAACCTGGGCGAAACCGCGCGACAGCTGTACCAGGCCATCCAGGAACTCAACCGACTCCGCACCACCGCCCAGGGCCGGCTGCAACTGCTCGAACTGTTGCGACCGGAAATCCATATGGTCTGCAAGGCCCTGGAGCGCTACTTCGTCAATCAGCCGATCGTCCTCAGCGAACAGCCGCGTAAGGTCGCCAGCCTGTGCCAGGCGCTGCAGAACCACCTTGCCACCGGTTACAAGCTGATCTCCGTCGAGCTGTCGTCCCAGCCAGGACGCGAATCCCAGCAACTGCTCACTATTGCCCTGCAGCGCGCGGTCCGCAGCCTCTGCGCGATGCTGGTTCGCTCGACGCAGCTGTACAGCCCGACACCCGATGGGCTATGGCTCGAACTTCACCAGCTGTACGCCATCGCTGGCGAGCGTGGCGTGCACCGCACCCTCGTGCGCGACGACCTCGGCTATCGCGTCAAAGGCCTGAGCATCGAACAGAGCTACATCGTCGCCCTCATGGTCGGCAGCGCCCGCTGCAACCAGATGCGCCAGCAGAACATCGCGCAATTGGCTGAGGTGCTAGAGCCCTGGAGCGCACTGATTCGTCTGCAGTCCGGGCAAAGTCCGTCCAGCCTGTTCTGCCTGTCGTCACGCGTCGATCACCCGCCGCGCTATCGATCGCTGTTTGCAGCCGAGGAGCGGCTCCACCTGCTCGGCATCGACCCGCATGGCCTGGTCAATGCCATCCAGCTACACCTGCAATCACCATCACAGCCCCACGAAAACAGCGCGCTTGCAATGCCTGAGGGTTTGAGCCCCGATTTCCTGCAACATCTATGCGCCGCCTGGGGGGATATTTCCGAGCGCAGCTTCCAACGTACCCCAGCGCAGGGCCAGATGAAACTGTGCATCGGTATGAGTGCATTGCATTACCACCTGGCGGGGCAACGGTCGTTCGCCGATCTGTTGAAACGGCCGGAAGCTGCTCAATCCGCCAAGTACAAACTGAACAATGCGGCGCCTGATGTCTGGGCCGTCGCTTTCGACGCGCAGGCGATCAACGAGGACGGCATTCTGCCGAGCGACCACATCGAGTTCGTCCGCCCCGTCCTGGCAAACACCGCTGCGCCTACGACCGCCGAGGACAAACCTGAAAAGCCGCCGGCAGATGCGTCGTACCCGACTTTCGAGGTGCAGCTGGTCGACCACAGCCCCGGGGGCTACTGCCTATCCTGGCCGGGCGAGGTGCCGGCGCAACTCCAGGCAGGCGAACTGCTCGGCCTGCAGGATTCGACCAGCCCGGCCTGGAGCGTCGCAGTAGTGCGCTGGATCCGCCAAGTCCGCGGGCACGGACCACAGATGGGCGTTGAGCTCATCGCGCCGCATGCCCAGCCTTGCGGCCTGCGTCTGCTGCGCAAGACCGAGCAGGGCAGCGAGTATCTGCGCACCTTGCTGCTACCGGAAATCAGCGTGATCTCCCGCCCGGCAGCTCTGATCGTGCCGCGCCTGCCATTTCAGGAAGGGCAGAAGGTACAGATCAACCAAAATGGCGACGAGGAGCGCGCGCTGCTCTGCCGCCGCCAAACGGGCACCAGCAGTTACAACCAGTTCGAATTCCAGCGAGTAGGCCTGGGGAGCACTCCCCAGGAGAAGCCGATCACAGCCAAGACAACCCAGGCAGCGCCACGGGGTGAAGATTTTGACTCACTCTGGAACACGCTGTAGATTGCGGCTCATCGTTATTTAGCCCCCCACGCCCCGTCTACGGCGCGTTCCAAAGCTGCTGCCATGGCCCCGCAAAAGAAAACCATCCGCCTGCTGATCCTCGAGGACTCGCAGAATGAAGCCGAGCGACTAGTCAGCCTGTTTCGTAACGCGGGCCAGGCGACACGCGTGCACCGTCTCACATCGAGTGAGGACCTTGCCGATGCGCTGCAGCAGACCTGGGATCTACTGATCAACGCGCCCACCAGCGCTAATCTCGACCCCGCTGAAGCCATAGGCGCCATCCGCAAGCAAGCCAAGGACATCCCGATCATCCAGCTGATCGACGGTAACGATGCCGACGCGATCACCGAAGCCCTCACGCTGGGTGCGCAAGGCGCGCTGCCTCAGGGTGAAGACGAGTGGCTGATCCTGATCTCCAAACGTGAACTGGCAAACCTCGAAGAACGCCGCGCACGCCGCTCCGCGGAGCTGGCACTGCGTGAAGCCGAGAAGCGCTGCCAGCTGTTGCTCGACAGCTCGGTGGACGCCATCGCTTACGTCCACGACGGCATGCACATTTACGCCAACCGGGCCTACCTCGACCTGTTCGGCTACGAGGACGTGGACGAACTCGAAGGCATGCCGATGATCGATCTGATCGCTTCCTGTGATCAGGGAGAATTCAAAGGCTTCCTGAAGAACTACCAAAGCCTGCAAGGCAGCGCCGAACTGGTGTGTGGCGGCATTCGCGCCGATGGCGGCAACTTCAAGGCGCGCATGCATTTTTCACCGGCCAGCTATGACGGCGAACCCTGCATACAGGTGGTCATCCGCGCGGAAAGCGACAATGCCGAGCTGGAAAAACTGCGCGAAATCAGCAGCCAGGATCTGGTGACGGGACTATACAACCGCAACCATTTCCTCGGAACGCTGGACGCCGCCATCGAACGCGCGGTAAACGCCGGGCAGCGTTCGAGCCTTGCCTACATCCGCGTCGACCGCTTCGCCAGTCTGCAAGCCGAAATCGGCTTGGGCGACTCGGACCGTCTGCTGGCCGAGCTGGCCCAGCTGCTGCGTGAGCAATTCAAAGAGACGGCCGAGCTGGCTCGCTTCGGTGACGACGCATTCGCGGTGCTGGCACCTGAGACTACGCCGCAGCAACTCGAGCAACCATTGACCAAATTGCTGCGCAAGGTCGAGGGCCATCTCTTCGAAATCGGCGGTCGCACCGTGCAGACCAGCCTCAGCATCGGTGCCGCCGCGCTCGATGAACAGACAGCCAAGGCCCGCGACGTGATCGACCGTGCCCACCGCTGTGCCGAAGAACTCACCGATGGCAATGCGCTGAGCATCTACAATCCGGCCGACGAACTGGCCGCCGCTGCCAGCCGCGGCAATGTCCTGGCGATGCTGCAGCAGGCGCTGGAAAAGAACAGCTTCCGTCTGCTATTCCAGCCGATCATCAGCTTGCGTGGCGATAGTCACGAGCATTACGAAGTCCTGCTGCGCCTGCTCGACCCGCAAGGGGTGGAAGTGCCGCCGGCGGAATTCCTCGGCGCCGCGAAAGAAGCAGGCCTGGCTCCCCGGATCGACCGCTGGGTATTGCTCAACTCGATCAAGCTGCTCGCCGAGCATCGCAGCAAAGGCCACAGCACACGGCTGTTCGTCCACCTATCGAGCGCCAGCTTGCAGGATCCGTCATTGCTCAGCTGGCTAGGGGTTGCGCTCAAGGCATCGCGCCTGCCAACTGACTCGCTGGTGTTCCAGCTCGACGAAAACGACGCTGTCGCCTATCTGAAGCAGGCAAAGGCGCTCAACCAGGGACTGACCGGACTGGGCTGTCGCATCGCTCTGAATCAGTTCGGCTGCGTGCTGAACCCGTTCAACACGCTCAAGCACCTCGATGCCGAGTTCGTGAAGATCGACGGCTCCTACACCCAGGACCTGAGCCGCCAGGAAAACCAGGAAGCACTCAAGCAGCTACTGGCCGACCTTCACGAACAGAACAAACAGACCATCGTCCCCTTCGTCGACAGCGCCACCGTGCTGGCTACGCTGTGGCAAGCCGGTGTCGGCTACATTCAGGGGCAGTATCTGCAAGGCCCGAGCCAGTCGATGGACTACGATTTCTCTTCAGACGACGAATAGCTGAAAGCTGGTCAGCTTGCGGCCTGTCAGTAGTCAGTCAAGCCGCCCTTATCCTGTCGCAAAAAGCGCTGCACGCCCCAACTACCTATCCTGGCTTCCAGCTGCCTTTACTCCGTCCCTTCCCGATCCCTGAACCCCAGCAGGTAAAGTATCCCGTCCAGCCCCAGGGTAGAAATCGCCTGTTTGGCCGACTGCTTGACCAAGGGTTTTGCCCGGAACGCCACACCCAGCCCGGCCAGCCCGAGCATGGGCAGATCGTTGGCGCCGTCGCCGACGGCGATGGTCTGTTCCAGGCGCAAGCCTTCCCGCTTGGCCAGTTCACGAAGCAGATCGGCCTTGCGCTGAGCATCGACGATGGGCTCCTGGGCGATGCCCGTGAGTTTGCCGTCGACGATCTCGAGTTCGTTGGCGTACACGTAATCGATGCCGAGCCTAGTTTGCAGCTGGCGCGCGAAATAGGTGAAGCCGCCGGACAGGATCGCGGTCTTGTAGCCCAGCCGCTTCAGCTCGGCAAACAGCAGTTCGGCGCCCTCGGTAAGCCGCAGACTGGCACCGACTTCGGCCAGCGCGCGCTCCTCCAAGCCTTCGAGCAACGCTAGGCGCTCCTTGAAACTGGCGCGGAAGTCCAGTTCGCCACGCATCGCACGCTCGGTGATTTCCGCCACTTGATCGCCGACGCCGGCCACCTTGGCCAGCTCGTCGATCACTTCCGCCTCGATCAGCGTCGAGTCCATGTCGAATACCGCCAGCCGGCGATTGCGCCGGAACACCGAGTCACGCTGAAAGGCGATATCGACGTTCAGCTCCTGCGCCACGCTAAGAAACTCCGCACGCAGCGCTGCCGTATCGGCGGGCTCGCCGCGCACCGAGAACTCGATGCAGCCCTTGCCCAACTCCTCTGGCATATCCAGAGGCTGGCGTCCGGAGAGACGGTCGATGTGATCGATGTTGAGGCCATACTTGGCGGTGATAGAGCTGACTCGCTGCAATTGTTCAGCGGTGACCTTGCGGGTCAGCAGCGTGACGATGTGCCGCGGCTTGCCCTGGCCGGCGACCCACTGCTGGTAGTCCTCTTCGGCAACCGGGGTGAAACGCACCTGCTGATCATGCTTGTAGCCCATGAACAGCACGTCCTTGAGCACCGAGGAAGCGCCTTCGGTATCCGGAATCTCGACCAGGATGCCGAACGACAAGGTGTCGTGAATCACGGCCTGACCGATATCGAGGATATTCACGCCCCCCTGGGCGAGCACGCCGGTAATGGCCGCGGTCAGCCCGGGGCGATCTTCCCCGGTGATGTTGATCAGGACGATTTCGCGCAAGGCGCAACTCCTATGGCAAAGAAGGCGGGCATTCTACAACAGCCGGCCCACCGCGGCGCGCCACGACCGCTCGCTGGACTGCTGCCTCTACGCGTCGACAACGGTATTCTGCAATTCGTCTGCTTTGCCCGGGAGACCTTCAGCCGCCAGTGCGCTTTCCGTATACTGCGCGGCACTTTCCTCAAGAGTAGAGCCGCGCTCTGTGAACCGGCCCGCATCCGTCAAACCCGACAATTTCTTTTTGCTGATCTATCGTGCATTACGCCAGCGGCGCGTTCCGCTGGTGCTGCGGGTAGCCAGTCACACGCTGCTGCTGGTCGCCCTGGCGCTGATCATGTATGCCTGGGTCATGGGCATGCAGTTCAAGCACGCCATGGAGCAGCATACCGATGCGCTGGGTCAGAGCCTGATCACCCAGACAGCCGCCTCGGCGACCGATCTGCTGGTGGCCAATGACATTCTCAGCCTCAACGTGCTGCTGAGTAACCTGGTGAAGAACCCGCTGGTGGCACACGCGGCGGTTTACAGCGTCGACAACCGCATATTGGCGGAATCGGGCACGCGCCCGCCGCGAAACCTGCTGGGCGATGAGGAAGGCCTCTACTCCACCCCCATCAGCTTCCAGGAAGTGATTGCCGGACATCTGCGCATCAGCCTCGACATGCGCCAGCTTCAGCAGCCGATGACCATCAGCCTGCAGAGCATGGGCCTGCTCAGCCTGATCCTGCTGGCGCTGACCCTGATGCTCAGCATGCGCTTGGGCCGACAACTCTCGCTGCCTCTGATGCAATTGCGCCTATGGTTGCGCGACCCGGACGACCCGGCTCCCGGCGCGGGCCGGCAAGATGAGATCGGCGACCTGGCGAGGCAACTGCAGGCCCGCCTGGTACCGGAGGAGCCCGAGCCGGAGATCGAGCTGGACGACAGCATGCAGGATATCTACTCGGCGCATATCGACCTGCCGGTGCTGACCACTGATGCAGACCACGAGCATCTCGAGGACGATCGTCTCGAAGATGAGGATGACTACCCGCGCGCTGACGACTATCCGGCAGACGCGCCCCTCGAAGCCGATGACTTCGATCCCTTCCATGACGACCCGCCACTGGAAGAAACCAAGCCAGAACCGGTATCTACGCCGACTCGCGCACCTGCAACAGCCCCCGCAGCGCCAGTCGCGGCGACCAAAAGCGGCGTGCTGGCGATTCAGCTCGGCGCTCAGGAGCAGCTTCGCCGCCTGCCGCGCGCACGGCTTACCGAATTGCTGCAGCGCTACCGGGACTGCCTGCAGCAAGCCGCGACCCTCTATCAGGCCGAGCTGCATACGCTCAACGATGGGAGCAGCCTGATGCTGTTCCATAGCCAGGACGATGAGCAGAATTACCTGACCCATGCGCTATGCTGCGGTGAGCTGATGCGTGCGCTCGGACATGCGCTGCAGATCGAAGTCGCCGATAGCGGCATCACCCTGCAATTGCAGCTGGGCCTGACCCAGGGCGAAGGACTCTACGACCTCAGCCAGGGCGACTTGCTGCTCAGCGAGCCGGCACAAGCAGCGCTGGCCATGTCGCAGCACAGCCGTAACCTGCTGCTGGTCGAGCGCGGTATCGGTGAAGATAGCTTGATCCGCCAACGCGCACGCATCCGCCCAATTGCCAGCCCGGAAGGCGCCTGCTGCGTCGAGCGTCTGCTCGAGCCCTACCCCTCCCTGCTCGAGCGCCAGCTCGCGCGCATGCACGAGTTGCGCAATCGCGGTAGCTGACGCGAAATCAAGAGATTTGTAGGGTGACCCGCCAAGCGTGCCCTACAGGCAGGACCCACTCAACGACCTGAACCGCGCAGGGCCGAATTCATTCGGCCACCGCCCCACCATCGGCCCACGAACAGCTGACCGGACGCTGGATGGATTAGCCGAAGGCGTATTCCGTCATTGGAAACCTAAACGTCGTCCTCGGACCTCAGAAGCGAAACACTTCCAGATCGGTCCTGATCGGCTCGGCCGCGGGAATTGCCGGTGGAGAAGGCTCTGCCTTCCTCGGCGCTTTGATTTCGCGCTTTGCGCGCGTTTGGGCGATGACGACTGGCTCGATAGCGTTCGCCATCATTTCGCTCAGTCGCTGCAATAGCAGGCTTTGTGCACGTACTTGGTCGGTCGTGCTGCCCTGATGCTCTTCCTGTAACCGCACCAGACGGCTGGATTGCCGCTTGCCCTGCTTGTCCAGCAGACGCCACTGAGCCTCCAGCACGGCAGAATGCTCTGGGCCGGAATCCAGCCGCGTGATGTCCACTTCAACCCGCACGTCCGGCGTGAAGCCCTTGCTTCCCGGGCTCAGCTCCAGACGCTGGGTCTTCAGCTGCCAGGCCAGCTGGCGCAACAGAAGCTGATCGATATCGCCCTGCAGGCTACCGGCCCAACGCGCCTGCTGCCCTTCGGTCGCCAGACTACCGTCGGGCAAACGCTGCAACAGCACATCGCGCTGCAGGTAATCTGCCAACACAACCGGACCTAGCATCACCGCAGCGCCGTCGTCCTTTGTCGGCAGTTCGACGACTCCGTTATCCAGGCGGTACATGGGTACAGGTTGAGTGACGCAGCCAGTGAGGCTGGCACAGGCCAGCAGCAATACAGTTATGAAACGCCGCACGTTCGTCTCTTTCCTTGCACCGGGCTCGACCACCGGCAGGCGTCTACAGTCTGCCGTCAATGGTTGGCCCACAGTGCCGATTGTCTTTTCGGCTCTCGATGCGACCGACGATTGCAGTGCATCGAGAAGGATGAATTTGGAAGGCCGCTATCTTCCGTTAAACAGCCAACGGAAGCCAGCCTCTAGCGACTGCTGACCTCCGTCACACCTCGACCAGCAGCGAGTCCACACGCTGGAAGCCGCGCGGCAGCTTGTTCCCACGCCGTCCGCGTTCGCCCTTGTAGTGTTCGAGGTCATCGGCCCTGAGCGACAAGGTGCGCTTGCCGGCCTGCAATATCAGGGTTGCTCCCTCGGGCAACACGGCAAGGTCGGTCAGGTACTCGTCGCGACTTGCGACGCGATCGCCGGGGATGCCGATGATCTTGTTGCCTTTGCCCTTGCCCAACTGCGGAAGATCACGGACCGGGAACACCAGCAACCGCCCTTCGGTGGTGACGGCCGCCAGCCAATCCTGATCCCTGCTCTTCAGCGGGCGCGGCGCGACTACGCGGGCGCCGGCCGGCAATGACAGCAGTGCCTTGCCCGCTTTGTTCTTGGCCTGTAGATCCTCGCCCTTGACCACGAAGCCGTAACCGGCATCCGACGCGATCACGTACAGCGCCTCGTCATCGGGCAACAGCACGCATTCGAAACTGGCACCCGGCGGCGGCGTCAGCCGTCCGGTGAGCGGCTCGCCCTGACCGCGCGCAGACGGCAGCGAGTGCGCTGCCAGCGAATAGCTACGGCCAGTGGAGTCGATGAACACAGCATATTGATTGGAGCGGCCGACGGAGGACGCCCTGAAGCCATCGCCGGCTTTGTAGGACAGCCCGGTCGCATCGATATCGTGGCCTTTGGCGCAACGCGCCCAGCCCTTCTCGGAAATCACCACGGTGATCGGCTCGGATGGCAGCAGCTCGTTCTCCGACAACGCCTTGGCCTCGGCCCGCGCCACGATTGGCGAACGGTGGTCGTCGCCGTAGGTTTCGGCGTCCTCCAGCAGCTCCTTGCGCACCAGCTTCTTCAGCTTGGCTTCGCTGCCGAGCAGCGCCAGCAGCTTCTCGCGCTCCTTGGCCAGTTCGTCCTGTTCGCCACGGATCTTCATTTCTTCCAGCCGCGCCAACTGCCGCAGGCGAGTGTCGAGGATGTAGTCGGCCTGCAGGTCGGACAATTCGAAGCGCGCCATCAGCACCGGCTTGGGCTGATCCTCGGTGCGGATGATGTGAATTACCTCGTCGAGGTTGAGGAATGCCACCAGCAAGCCTTCCAACAGATGCAGACGCTTCTCCACCTTGTCCAGCCGGAACTGCAGACGGCGGCGAACGGTGCCGATGCGGTAGGTCAGCCACTCGGACAGCAGCGTCTTGAGGTTTTTCACCTGAGGCCGGCCATCGAGACCGATGACATTGGTGTTGACCCGGTAGCTGGACTCCAGCTCGGTGGTGGCGAACAGGTGCTGCATCAGCTCGTCGGCATCGACCCGGTTGGAGCGCGGGATGATGACGATCCGGCACGGGTTTTCGTGATCCGATTCGTCACGCAGATCGGCGACCATGGGCAGCTTTTTGGCCTGCATCTGGGTGGCGATCTGCTCCAGCACCTTGGCGCCGGAGACCTGATGCGGCAACGAGGTGACGACGATGTCGCCATCCTCGACCCGGTACACGGCACGCATGCGCACTGAACCGCGCCCGGTTTCGTAGATCTTCAACAGGTCCGCACGCGGAGTGACGATTTCCGCCTCGGTCGGATAATCCGGTCCTTGTACGTGTTCGCAGAGCTGCTCGACGGTCGCGCCCGGCTCGTCGAGCAAGCGCACGCACGCAGCGGCGACTTCGCGCAGATTGTGCGGCGGCACGTCGGTGGCCATGCCCACTGCGATACCCGTCGTGCCATTGAGCAGCAGGTTGGGCAAGCGCGCCGGCAAGGTCGCCGGCTCGTCGAGTGTGCCGTCGAAGTTCGGCACCCAGTCGACGGTGCCCTGCCCAAGCTCGGACAGCAGCACCTCGGAATAGCGCGACAAGCGTGCCTCGGTGTAGCGCATGGCGGCAAAGGACTTCGGATCGTCGGGCGCACCCCAGTTGCCCTGGCCATCGACCAGCGTGTAGCGATAGCTGAACGGCTGCGCCATCAACACCATGGCTTCGTAGCAGGCCGAGTCGCCGTGCGGATGGAACTTGCCGAGGACGTCGCCGACGGTACGCGCCGACTTTTTGTGTTTCGAATCGGCGTTCAGTCCCAGCTCGCTCATGGCATAGACGATGCGCCGCTGCACCGGCTTCAAGCCGTCGCCGATATGCGGCAGTGCGCGGTCCATGATCACGTACATGGAGTAGTTGAGGTAGGCCTGCTCGGTGAAATCGGCGAGGGAGCGGCGCTCCACGCCATCCAGGCTCAGATCGATTGTTTCGCTCATCAGCAGTGTTCTTCAGTAAAGGTTGGATGACTCACGGCTGTCGCTCGCCGAACTTGAGCAGGTTGCCGTGGATGTCGATAACGTAAAGTTCTTTCATGCCCCAAGGCCGCAGCACCGGGGCCTCCAAGGTCAGGCCGCGCTGGCTGAACTCTTCATACAACGCCTGGCAATCGCCGGTACGCACGTAGCAGGAGGTATTTTCCGCCAGGTGTCGCTCGGCGCAGAGCCAGAAGTGCAGTTCGGCCCCGTCACGTTCCAGGATCAAGTAATCAGCGGCCTGCTGCCGCATGCGAAAGCCCAGGAAGGAGGTATAGAAGGCCCGGCTTTCATCAAGGCCCAGCGAGGCCAGCACCGGCACTGTCGCCTGTATGAGTGCGCTCATGGTCGATCCGTGGCGTGTTGGCGCAGCACCAGAGTGCCGGCGCGCTGGGTGAATTCGAGTTGTTTCAAGGCGCTCATGCCGAGCAGCACCTGCTCGCCGCCGAAGCCAGGCGCGATAAGCGCACGCACGTCCTGCAGAACGATGTCGCCAAGCGCAAGGCTGTCGAGCACCGTGCGATAGCCAGTGGTCTGGCCGTTGGCTGTCTGCAACCGCACCGGCGCGCCGCGCGCGAGGTCCAGCTCTTCGGCCAGCTCTGCCGGTATGGCAACGTCGGTGGCGCCGGTATCCAGCAGGAAGGTAACCGGCTGGCCATTGATCAGCCCATCAGCGACGAAGTGGCCCTGGATATTGCCCTCCAAGTGAACCTCGATCTGGTCGCCCTGCACGACGGAAACGGGCTCGCGGTTGGGGTTGAAGCGACTTTGCTCCCAGTCGGCAAAAAAACGAGTGGCCAGCAACAGAGCCGCACCCCACGCCACGACCAGCATGACGCGGCCGGCGCGACGACCGGCAGGCTGTGTCACTGCTTGGAACCCCAGCCGCCTTTGGGCGCGGCGAAGCGCCAGACGATGGGACGCTTTTCTCCATCGGCGCGCGTAAGCTGATTATTGTCGACGCCAATCCAGGCGCCTTCGGCGTCTATCGACAAGGCCTCGGCATTGCCGAACGGTGTGTCATAGCGACGAAAGTCCGCCAACGCCGTAGCGGCATAGGACCAACACGCCTCGCTATCGCCAGTCGCAGGCTTACGCCGACAGATCTGGTGGGGGACAGGTTCCAGGGTGAACAACTTGTCCGCGTGGAGAGCGAGGCCGGAGAATCTTCGTGGCTGATCGGTTTCGTTCATCGCCGGCGACGGTGACTCGCGCCCTCCTTCGGCCAGCAATACGCAGCCGCCGGTACACTCCCAGACGCTCTGCTTGCGATGCATCACCATCAAACCACGCCGACTGTGCTCGGCCGCAAGCCATAGACGATTGGCATCCGGATCGACAGCGACACCCTCGAACATAGCGTTGAATTGAAGCAGCATTCCACTCGCGCGCGCCTGACGAACGACACCGGCGGGCAGGTTCAGCCACTCGGCCGTGCCTGCCGGACTGACACGCAGCACAGCGGCGTGCGCTTCGCTGACCAGATAGCGATTGCCCAGACGGTCGCAACTCAGGCCCTCGAAATCCATTTCACCACCGCGCAACAGGCCGGTAACGGCGGCACGCATGCGCACCCCCCATGACAAACCGGTGTTCGGCACGGGCGGCAACTCGAAGCGCTCGGCCTCCGCGTGCCAGACGGTTTCGCTGGCATCGAGGCGATACAGGACGTTGTCCTCACGATCCGATACTGCCCACAGCCCATCGCCGCACCAGGCCAACCCGGACAGGTTGCCTTGAGCGATCCCTTCGACAGGGTGCTCGCTGATCAGCGACAGTTCGGGAGCCGCTGCGATGGCCCAGGCTGGCATCGTCAGCGCAAACAACAGAGCGATCCAGGGCTTGCTCAAATCAGCACCTCGGCGAGATTGCCCTTGGATTCGAGCCAGTTCTTGCGATCGCCCGCGCGCTTCTTGGCCAGCAGCATGTCCATCATTTCACGGGTACCGCTGAAGTCATCGAGCGTCAGCTGCACCAGCCGGCGCGTATTCGGATCCATGGTGGTTTCGCGCAGCTGCGGTGGATTCATTTCGCCGAGGCCCTTGAACCGGGTGACCTGCGGTTTGCCGCGGCGCTTCTCTGCCGTCAGACGATCGAGGATGCCATCGCGCTCGGCCTCGTCCAGCGCATAGAAAATGTCCTTGCCCAGATCGATGCGGTACAGCGGCGGCATGGCGACATAGACATGTCCGGCCTCCACCAACGGACGAAAGTGCTGAACGAACAGCGCGCAGAGCAGCGTGGCGATGTGCAGACCGTCCGAGTCGGCGTCGGCGAGGATGCAGATCTTGCCGTAACGCAGTTGCGATAAGTCGGACGAGCCCGGATCCAGCCCGATGGCGACGGCAATGTGGTGCACTTCCTGGCTGGCCAGCACCTCGCCGCCGTCCACTTCCCAGGTATTGAGAATCTTGCCGCGCAACGGCAGGATCGCCTGGAATTCCTTGTCGCGCGCCTGCTTGGCGGAGCCGCCAGCCGAATCGCCTTCAACCAGAAACAGCTCGGAGCGCGCCGGATCCTGTCCGGCGCAATCAGCCAATTTACCGGGCAGCGCCGGCCCCTGAGTAATGCGCTTGCGTTCGACCTTCTTGCTGGCCTTGAGTCGGCGCCCGGCGTTGCTGATGGCCAGCTCGGCCAACTGCAGGCCAAGCTCGGGATGTGCGTTGAGCCACAGACTGAAGGCGTCCTTGACCACGCCGGATACGAATGCCGCCGCCTCGCGGGAAGACAGGCGCTCCTTGGTCTGGCCGGAAAACTGCGGTTCCTGCATCTTCGTCGAGAGCACGAAGGCAATCCGCTCCCAAACGTCCTCCGGCGCCAGCTTGACGCCGCGCGGCAATAGATTGCGGAACTCGCAGAATTCTCGCATGGCGTCCAGCAGCCCCTGACGCAGGCCATTGACATGAGTACCGCCCTGCGCCGTCGGGATCAAATTGACGTAGCTTTCCTGGACGCTGTCGCCACCTTCAGGCAGCCACAGCAGCGCCCAGTCGACCGCTTCCTTGTTACCGGCCAGACTGCCGCAAAAAGGCTCGTCAGGTAGACGGGCGAATTCGCTGACCGCATCGGTCAGGTACGACCGCAGGCCATCCTCGTAATGCCATACGACTTTCTCGCCGGTGTTCTTGTCCTCGAAGCTGACATTCAGCCCAGGACAAAGCACGGCTTTCGCTTTGAGTACGTGCTTGAGCCGGCTGATCGAAAACTTCGCTGAATCGAAATATTTCGGGTCCGCCCAGAAATGTACGCTGGTGCCGGTGTTGCGCTTGCCAACCGTACCGATGACATCCAG
Source organism: Pseudomonas sp. MTM4 (assembly GCF_019355055.1). NCBI lineage: Bacteria > Pseudomonadati > Pseudomonadota > Gammaproteobacteria > Pseudomonadales > Pseudomonadaceae > Pseudomonas > Pseudomonas sp. MTM4. The sequence goes on along the minus strand of NZ_CP048411.1, from coordinate 3,615,834 downwards.
CTCGCTGGCTTTGAAGCCATCGACGAAGGCCATGCGGTATTCATTGCCGTCGCGCTTGACCGTGACTTCCACCCGCGTCGACAAGGCGTTGACCACCGAGATACCGACCCCATGCAGACCGCCGGAGAACTGGTAGTTCTTGTTCGAAAATTTGCCGCCGGCATGCAGCTTGGTCAGGATCAGTTCGACGCCCGAGACCCCCTCTTCGGGGTGGATATCCACCGGCATGCCGCGACCGTCGTCGATTACTTGAAGGGAATTGTCCTGGTGCAGGATCACCTGCACGGAGCTGGCGTGGCCCGCCAGCGCTTCGTCGACGCTATTGTCGATGACTTCCTGAGCCAGGTGGTTGGGCCGCAAGGTGTCGGTGTACATGCCCGGACGCTTGCGCACCGGATCCAGGCCGGAGAGGACTTCAATGGCTTCGGCGGTATAAGACATGTGCGTCTCTTGATGTCCTTATGATTCGGAGAAATCGAGCTCTGCAAAGATGCCCGGATCGAAGCCGGCGAAGGCCAGCAACGCGGGGATTCGTTCAGCGAACCCCTGGAAACCGTGATCGCCGCCGGCCTGGATGCGTAACGCGCATCCTTTGTAGAAATCCGCCGCGTGGAGGTAATCCAGCGTTTCATCGCCCGTCTGCAGCCAGACCTGATAGCGCTCGGCATCCTGTGGCGGCGGTACTTCCAGCTCGGCCAGGGCAACGACATGGTCTTCGGTCAGATCCCAGACTTCGCCCGTGTAGAGATTGGTCTGCGGCCCGAGGTAACCATCGAAGCGACGGTGCGGCGTCACGGCCGGATTGATCAGCAGCGCCTTGAGCCCGTGGCGCTCGGCGAGGTGCGTTGCATAGTATCCGCCGAGGGAGCTGCCGACCAGCACAGGACGCCCCAGCTCGGCGATGATCGCTTCGAGCTGGGCGATGGCCTGACGCGGATGATGATGCAATGCCGGCACTCGCAGCCATGCACTCATGCCAATGCGCTCCAGCGCCGCGGTTAATTGGCTGGCCTTTTGCGACAGCGGGGAGCTGTTGAGGCCGTGCATATAGAGGATGGCGGGTTGCGTGCGGGTCATGCTGGTTCGCTGGGCTGGCAAAAGACGGAAAGGCTACTAGGCGAGACGCGCCGGCTGCAAGCCGCTAGCGAATCAGTATCGGGGCTTGCGCCCGCGCGCCGCTCAAGCCTGTTGGGTCGGCTCTTGCTTGAAGCTCGTGGTTCGTAGCTGACTCAATACCCTTTAATGCTGTGATCTACCTTGAAGGTCATGCCGACCACTCGGGATACGCCTGTATCCAGACGTCCATCATCATGGAGACGCAACCAGCGATAGCCCGGCGCAAGCGTATCGACCTGGAATTCCTCACTGCCCGGGGCGAACTGAACGCCCGTCGACGGCGTTGCCAGGAGCCTGATGTCGCCGCGCTGGTCGTCGAATTCTTGGTGGATGTGCCCCCAAAGCACGGCCTGAACACAAGGGAAGCGGTCGAGCACTGCGAACAGCGCGTCGCGGTTGCGCAGCCCGATACTGTCCATCCAGCGGCTACCGATGGTGACCGGGTGATGATGCAGACAGACCAGATGATGACGCTGCGGTGCGTCCTGCAGGGTCCGTTCGAGCAACTCCAGCTGATCATCGCGAAGCATGCCGAATACCGAACCCGGCACCAGCGTATCGAGCATGATGACCCGCCACGCGCCGACATCCAGCACAGGCGCCATCATCTCACTGCCGCGAGCGGCCTCCTGCATGGCCGGCAGCTCGTCATGATTGCCCGGACACCAGCGCGCCGGCGCATCGATGCGCTCGGACAGCTGGCGAAAACGCTGATAGGACGCAAGCGAGCCATCCTGGGACAGATCGCCAGTGGCCAGAATCAGGTCGACGCAAGGCTGCTCGGCAAGCACCAGATCGACCACACGCTGCAGACTTTCGCCGGTGTCCATGCCCAGTAGTTTGCCGCCCGCCTCGGCGAACAGGTGACTGTCGGTCAACTGCACCAGCAGCACCGAGTCTTTTTCAATGAGGGGCGCAGCCAAGACCCGTCTCCTTTGGCGAAATCGCAATAGAATTATGGTGGCTGGCGGTTGCGGGGGTAAACCGCGCGATGCGGGCATGCATCACAGAAGCTGGAAGCTGCCAGCGAATCAGTGCCGGGGCTGGCGCTCAGAAGTTATCAAGCTGTCCTTCCTTGGAGCTTGCGGCTTACAGCGGTTGTCAGAGCACAGGCTCCAGCTCATGACCGCAAGCCAGGCAGTGGCCGAGCCATTCGCCGAGGAACAGGTTGAGCTGATTTTTCTCGTCGGGCTGGTGCATCTGCGCGTTGGGATAGCTGTAGATGCCCCGGAACCGCCGAGCATTCTCGGCGCGGATGACTTCCGCCATGCGCGCATCGTGATATACCCGCACCTCCATCTGTGGCGCGGGCAGCCAGGGCAGGCAGTCCTGCTGGCTGATCTGCACGGTAGTGGTATAGGGGCAGCTTTCCACCACCTTCAGTGCCAGCACGCCCAACAGGCGGTCGCCCTGGCTCATGGCGATACGGCGAACATCAGGCTGGATGCGCATATCGGGCAGCAGCCGCATCAGTCGCAGGTAGTTCGCCTCGCAGGCCGATTGCAATTCCAGTAAGTCGACACGGTAGCGTTCAGGTGTTCGCCTCATGTCCACGCCTCCCTGACTTCATCGCGATTCAGGGCCAGCCACTGCAATGCAATGATGCTCGCGGCGTTGTCGATACCGCCGTCGCGCACGGCCTGCAGTGCACGCTGCAACGACCAGACATGCACACGGATATCTTCACCTTCTTCGTCCAGGCCGAACACCCCGCCGGCATTGGAACTGTCACAACGCCCCAAATAAAGGTGCACTCGCTCGGTGCTGCCGCCAGGCGACGGGAAGTAGGTCGTCACCGGCCACAAATCGGCCACTTCCAACCCCGCCTCTTCGATGGCTTCGCGACGCGCCACCTCTTCAGGCTGCTCGTCCTTGTCGATCAGACCCGCGACCAGTTCGATCAGCCAGGGGTTGTCGACCTTGCCCACCGCTCCGACCCGGAACTGCTCGATCAGCACGACCTCGTCGCGACGAGGATCGTACGGCAGCACGCAGACCGCATCGTGACGAACGAACAGCTCACGCTCCAGTTGCCGCCCCATGTCGCCATTGAACAGGCGATGACGCAACTGGAGGCGGTCCAGACGATAGAAACCGCTGAAGCATTGCTCTCGCTCGACGATCTCGACATCATCCGGGCCGGATTTGAAAATATCAGTCATGAATCACTCACATATCGGATTGTCCGGCGCCAGCCTGGCGCCAGAAGACTGCAACCGTCACGGCGTGAGCGGTCTCTCTGTTGTCATCCTAGCGCGCCGTTTATTCAGGCGCAGCCCTTTGCAGACCGCTTGCACGCGGAAAAATTACCAAACGCCCATTTACGAACTTCACAACCTGCCGGTACTCGAAACCGCACTGCAGCCAACACAAGAGCCATGAACCCATTGAAGCCTTTTCGCCACGTCTTCGTATTGATCGTTCTTAGCCTGCTACTCAGCGCCTGTCAGCATTTTCGCGGCGAGCCGCCCGTCGAGGTTCGGCAGATCGTCAGCGAGCAGCGCCCCGCCGGTTGTCCAGAGCAGGACGATCGCTGCCCACTGGTAAACATCGATACGCTGTTATTCGCCGAAGAGCCGGCGTTGAACGCCCTGATTGACCAGCGACTGCGCAGGATGACGATCAACAGCCCGGACGCCCAAACTCCGGCAACCTTGGAACTCTACCAAGACGATTTTCTGCGTAGCGCAGAACCCGGCTGGAGCAGCTATCTGCAGGCCAAGCTGCGAGAGCAGCACGGCTCGCTGCTCGTGGTCGAGCTGTCGAGCTACCTGTACACCGGAGGCGCCCATGGCATGCCCGGTCGCGGATTCATCAACTACGACCGGGAACAGGGCCGCGAGCTGGAATTGGCAGACGTTCTGCTTCCCGGCAAGGAGGGCGCATTCTGGCGTGCCGCCGCAAAAGCGCATCAGCAGTGGCTGCTGGCGAACGAGCACGATGCCGAGTTTTCTCGCCAATGGCCGTTCCAGCGAACCGCCAATGTCGCCCTGCTACGCGACAAGGTGCTGCTCAAATACGACGTCTACAGTATCGCGCCCTATTCGAGCGGCCATCCAGAGCTGGAGATTCCGTACGCCGAACTCAGCGCGATTCTGAAACCTCAATACCTGCCGTAGCGTGACCGAAACGGCTCAGCACAAGCAACAGCCCGCCGGAGAGGAACAGCGCGGGCAGGCTGGCACCGATTTCCGGCCAGGCGCTGGCGAGCACGTGATAAGTAGCCGCTCCGCAGCCCCAGGCCAACAGAGTTTCCCAGCGCAAACCGGCAGCCGGAGCGGCCAGGCGGCCTCGGCCCCGAAGAATGTAATGATCGACCAGCACGACGCCGAACAGCGGCGCGAATACCGAGCCGATCAACAGCAGGAAATTCTGGTACTCGGCAAGCGGCGCGAACCAGGCGATAAGCGTGCAGATTGCGCCGATCATCAGCGCCAGATGCTCGACCTTGAGCGGCAACAGGATGCCGACTGAAACTGCGGCCGAATGGATGTCGGCGAAGGCGTTTTCAGACTCGTCGAGCAGTATCAGCAATAAAGGAATACCCAGCCCCGCGCCGGCCAGCGCCAATAACAACGCATTGACTTCCTCACTGTTGGCGAACGCCAGGGTGTAAGCGACGCCAAGGCTCATCAGCCAGAAATTGCCGGCAAAGAATCCCAGCGCGGTACCCCCGAAAACACGCACGGCCGCGCGGCCGAAGCGCGAGTAATCAGCGATCAGCGGCAACCAGGACAGCGGCATGGCGATGGCGATATCGAAGCCCAGCGCGAACGGCAACGAGCCATCGCCCTGCCGAGCCCAGAGCGCCGCCAGGTCCGCCTTGTCGAACAGATTCCAGGTCAGCCAGACACAGGCGCCGAGCAACAGCCAGATGCCCCATTTACGCAGTATCCGTCGCACGAAGGTCAGCGGGCCGGTGACGGCCAGCAGCGTGGCGAGACCGCCGAAGAACAAGGTCCACGACGCAGTGCTGTTCAGCACGTTGCCTTCGCCGAATGCGCGGGTCGCCAGCACGCTGGCTGCATCTCGCATGACGATGATCTCGAATGCGCCCCAGCCGATCAGCTGAACAAGGTTCAGCAACGCCGGCAGCACCGCACCGCGGCTGCCCAGCGTGAGCTTCAGCGCAGCCATGGATGACAGGCCGGTGTCGGTGCCAATCACCGCGACCGCCCCTAGCAGCAACACGCCGACGGCGGTTCCGCAGGCGATTGCCAGCAGCGCGCCACTCATGCCCAACCCCGGTGCCAGCAAGGCGCCGAGCTGCAGCACCATCAGGCCGACGCCAAGGGAGAACCACAGGGAAAACATGTCACGACCGCCGAACACACGGTGTTCAGGGGCGACGCTTTGATGCGGGGAATAGCGGCCTGGAATGTTCACATTGTTTTCTCAGAGAAACCGGTTGCCCGGCACAAACTGCGGGAGCGAGAACGCTCGCGACCGCCGAAGAATTAAGTAGCGATAACCGCTACGGGGTTGATGCCCAGACTCAGCCACCATTGCGGCGGGTTGTTCCCGCGCCACGAGTCTCAAAAAGGGTTGATCGTTCTTACGCTCTGCATGGAATGCGCCCCGAATGCTCCAGCGCTCGTAGTGGCGGTGGAGCCCGGCTGTCCGGCGCAAACCGCTGGAACGGCTAACAGGTCGGGGGCGATTCTCAGGATGTATGCACACCCTGCGAGTCGCCCCCGACCTCCCAACGTTTCTACGCTTTAGACCTGCCGGTAAATGACCGACCCTTCATCCTTGAAGCGCGATGACTGCTCGGCGAAGCCGGCCTCGATGGCCTTCTGCTCGTCGGTCAGGCCGTTTTCGGCGGCGTACTCGCGGACTTCCTGAGTGATCTTCATCGAGCAGAATTTCGGCCCGCACATGGAGCAGAAATGCGCGACCTTGGCCGAATCCTTGGGCAGCGTTTCGTCGTGGTAGCTGCGTGCGGTGTCCGGGTCGAGGCCGAGGTTGAACTGGTCTTCCCAGCGGAACTCGAAGCGCGCCTTGGACAGTGCGTTATCGCGAATCTGCGCGCCCGGATGACCCTTGGCGAGGTCGGCGGCGTGGGCGGCGATCTTGTAGGTAATGATGCCTGTCTTGACGTCATCCTTGTTCGGCAGGCCCAGGTGTTCCTTGGGCGTGACGTAGCAGAGCATGGCGCAACCAAACCAGCCGATCATCGCCGCGCCGATGCCGCTGGTAATGTGGTCATAACCAGGGGCAATGTCGGTGGTCAGCGGGCCGAGGGTGTAGAACGGTGCCTCGTCGCAGCATTCGAGCTGCTTGTCCATGTTCTCCTTGATCAGGTGCATAGGCACGTGGCCGGGGCCTTCGATCATGCACTGCACGTCGTGCCTCCAAGCAATCTTGGTCAGCTCGCCGAGGGTTTCCAGCTCGCCAAACTGCGCGGCGTCGTTGGCGTCGGCAATGGAGCCCGGACGCAGGCCGTCGCCCAGCGAGAAGCTGACGTCGTAGGCCTTCATGATTTCGCAGATTTCCTCGAAGTGGGTGTAGAGGAAATTTTCCTGGTGATGGGCCAGGCACCACTTGGCCATGATCGAGCCACCGCGGCTGACGATGCCGGTGACTCGTTTGGCGGTCAGCGGCACGTAGCGCAACAGCACGCCAGCGTGGATGGTGAAGTAGTCCACGCCCTGCTCGGCCTGCTCGATCAGCGTATCGCGGAACAACTCCCAGGTCAGATCCTCGGCCACGCCGTTGACCTTCTCCAGCGCTTGGTAGATCGGCACGGTACCGATCGGCACCGGCGAGTTGCGGATGATCCATTCGCGGGTTTCGTGGATATGCTTGCCGGTTGAAAGATCCATGACCGTATCCGATCCCCAGCGAATGCCCCAGGTCAGCTTGGCCACTTCTTCCTCGATGCTCGATCCCAGCGCCGAGTTGCCGATGTTGCCGTTGATCTTCACCAGGAAGTTGCGGCCGATGATCATTGGCTCCAGCTCGGTGTGGTTGATGTTGGCCGGGATGATGGCGCGGCCGCGAGCCACTTCGTCACGGACGAATTCCGGGGTAATTTCCTTGGGAATGCTGGCGCCGAAGCTCTGACCTGCGTGCTGCTGATCCAGCAGGCCGGCGGCGCGGTGCTCCTGCAACTTCATGTTTTCGCGGATGGCGATAAATTCCATCTCGGGCGTGATGATGCCCTGACGCGCGTAGTGCATCTGGCTGACGTTCTTGCCCGGCTTGGCGCGGCGCGGGTTGCGCACGTGGGCGAAGCGCATGGCGGTCAGCTCGGCATCGTCCAGGCGGCGCTGGCCGAATTCGGAGCTCAGCCCCGGCAGTTTCTCGGTGTCTCCGCGATCCGCGATCCAAGCGCTGCGCACATCGGCCAGGCCCTTTCGCACGTCGATCTGCACATTGGGATCGGTGTAAGGACCGGAGGTGTCATAGACGGTGACCGGGGCGTTGATCTCGCCACCGAACGCAGTAGGCGTCACGTCGAGGCTGATCTCGCGCATCGGCACACGAATGTCCGGGCGCGAGCCCTGCACGTAGATTTTCTGCGAACGCGGGAAAGGCTGGATCGACTGCTGGTCGACCTGGGCGGATTCACTGAGATGTTGTTGTTCTGCACGCATCAGACTGGCTCCTCGATAGTTGTCGGAGCGAACCTGAAAAACACGGCGGGATAAGGGCATCGGGGTGCGCCGGGATTGGCGCCGAGAGACTCGCTGGAGAACTGGCGAGCACATCTTGTTCCCTACGCAGGCCTTAACCTGATCAGGTTCAACGGGATCCGGAACTTTCCGATCTCAGCCTTCGCTTCAAGGCACCCCGACAAGAACGCGACCGAGTCTAATCAAGAGTCCAGAGGAAAGCCACGCCGATCCGCGAATGTCGCGACCGCCGGGTCACATTTGCCACATCTCGCCGAGCCTGCCAGACCGACCATAGCGGGCATCTGGAGGGCGCCGCCAAGCCGCTTGACCGGCCGCATGACCGCGCATAGCCTTGCCCATCACTCCGCTTCAGGGAAAGACGCACATGCTGCGTAGACTCACGCTGGCACTGGCCGTGGCCGCCTCGTCGGGACTGGTTTGGGCCGAGACGGCGCCTCCGCTCTCCAATCGCACCGATCTGGTGAGCGTTTATCGCCAGGCCGTGGAGAACAATGCCGACCTCGCGGCGGCGCGCGCGCAGTTCAAGGCGACTCAGGAAGTCGTACCCCAGGCACGTGCCGGCTTGCTACCGAATCTCAGCGCGGGCGCGGAGATGAGCGACACCCGCACAGACCTCGACACCGACGTCGGTTCACGCTCCCTGTCACGTAGTGGCACCGTCTATCAGGCCACCTTGAGCCAACCGATCTTCCGCGCCGAGCGCTGGTTCCAGTTGCAGGCGGCCGAAGCGATCAGCGAGCAGGCAGCGCTGGAGTACTCCATTGCCGAGCAGGACCTGATCCGCCTGACCGCTCAGGCGTACTTCGCAGTCCTACGTGCGCAGGACAATCTCGCCGCCGCCAAAGCCGAGGAGTCGGCCTTCAAGCGGCAGCTCGACCAAGCCGACGAACGCTTCGAAGTGGGGCTGTCCGATCGCACCGACGTGCTCGAAGCCCAGGCGGGTTTCGATACCGCGCGCGCCAATCGACTGATTACCCAACGCCAGGTTGACGATGCCTTTCAGACTCTGTTCACCCTGACCAATCGCGAATACCTCGCCCTGGAAGGCATGGAGCATAGCCTGCCAGTACTGCCGCCCACCCCGAACGACGCCAGCGCCTGGGTCAACACCGCCACTCGGCAGAACCTGGATCTGCTGGCGATCAACCAGGCGGTAAACGCGGCCGAAGAAACCCTGCGTCAGCGCCGGGCCGGCCATGCACCGACAGTCGATGCCGTGGCGCGCTACAGCCGGGGTGACAACGACAGCCTGGGCTTCTCCAATACCGGTTCCATGGATATTCCGGGCTACAACCTGCCGCGCTACACCGGTGACGTCGAACAGAGCAGCATCGGTTTGCAGCTGAACATTCCGCTGTACAGCGGCGGGCTGACCAGTTCCCAGCGGCGCGAGGCCTTTCATCAATTGACCCAGACCGAGCAGCAGCGCGAAAGCCTGCGCCGTCAGGTGGTCGAGTCCACCCGCAATCTGCATCGCGCGGTGAATACCGATGTGGAGCAAGTGCAGGCGCGCCGACAGTCAATCATTTCCAGCCAGAGTGCTTTGGAAGCTACCGACATCGGCTATCAGGTGGGCACTCGCAATATCGTCGACGTGCTCGACGCTCAACGCCGTTTGTTCGCTGCCGTGCGCGATTACAACAACGCCCGCTATGACTACATCCTCGACAGCCTGCGCCTGAAACAGGCCGCCGGCACACTCAACCCGGGTGATCTGGAGGATCTGCAGCGTTATCTGAAGGCGGACTACGATCCGGACAGCGACTTCCTCCCGCCGGATCTGTCTGAGAATTTCGGCCAGCCGGTACGCGTGGACTGACGGGCGCCGCTTCAGGAGTGAGTTAGCGGCGAGGATGGCTTCCGCCATGCCTGCGGACAACGTCACATCTCGGCGGGGGCAATCTCTAACTGCAAGCAAGACGCCATCCGGTGGGCTAAAGCCCACCCTACATCACTGCCGCAGCCGTTCAGTGGAGGCGTCGAAAGAGAGATAGAACGAGGAGCAGATGGAGACGGCCAGAACCTTTGCCCCTCCTACGGGGCGGCACGCATTGGCCGCTGTAGCCTTCGGCGGATAACTAGCAGGGACGAGAGTCAGCCCAGATCCCGCATCACTGGTCGAGCAGCCGTCCCAGCCCTGCCAGCAGCCGCTCCAGCGCGCCCTGATTATTCCTCAGCACACGGCACCCTGCGGCCCGAGCCTGTTCGACACTTGCCGGATTCGTCCATAACGCCTCGATTGCCACCGCCAGCGCGGGGGCGCTGTCCACTTCCTTCAACGCGTCGGCATCGCGCAGTTGCGCGGCGATATCGAGGAAATTGAACAGATGCGGGCCGGTCAGTACGGGTTTACCCAGCGCTGCGGGCTCGAGCAAATTGTGCCCGCCGGTAGGCACCAGACTGCCGCCAACGAAGGCCACATCGGCCAGCGCAAAGAGAAACAGCAACTCGCCCATGGTGTCGCCAAGCAGCACTTGCGTCCGGGCCTGCGGCGGCTCGCCGAGGGTACGTCGGACAGTGGCAAAACCCTGCTTCCGGCACAATTCATATACCGAGCCAAAGCGTTCGGGATGGCGCGGCACCAAGATCAACAGCGCGTCAGGATAGGTGTTCAACAACTGCCGATGCGCAGCCAGCAGAATTTCGTCTTCGCCCGTGTGGGTGCTGGCGCCGATCCAGATCGGCCGCATCACGGCACTCCATTGCTGGCGGAGCTGGGCGGCCTGCTCGGGCAGCACCGGGTCGACGCTGAGGTCGAACTTGATCGAGCCGGTTACTTCTACGCAGGCATCACGTGCGCCGAGCTGGCGGAAACGCGCCGCCTCGGCCTCGGTCTGCACGGCGATGAGGTTCAGTTCAGCCAGCATGGGCGCGGTCAACCGGGCGAATCGTGCGTAGCCGCGCGCCGAGCGTTCGGACAACCGCGCATTGGCCAGCGCCACGGGAATACCGCGACGCGCGCACTGGTGGATATGGTTGGGCCACAGCTCGGTTTCCATCACCACAGCCAGTTTCGGCTGCAGTCGTTGCAAGAACCGTGAAGCCGCCCAAGGCAGATCGTAAGGCAAGTAGCAATGCTGCACCGTATCGCCAAATAGCGCCCTGATTCGCTCGGAGCCGGTCGGGGTCATGCAGGTCACGGTAATCGGCAAGTGCGGATACCGCGCCATAAGCTCGCGAATCATCGGCGCGGCAGCGATGCTTTCACCCACCGAGACAGCGTGCACCCAGATGCCATGCGGCTGGAATTCGGGCAGCCCTACAGCAAAGCGTTCGCCGATGCGTTTCGAATAGGCCGGCGCTTTGCGGGCACGCCAAAACAGGCGAACCACCACGAGCGGCAAGGCAAGATGGAACAGCAGGGTATAAAGGGTTCGGTTCATGGGGGCGGAGTTTACTTGAAAGCTGGGCGCTGACGGGCGGCGTTCCGCGTCAGTTAGTAGGGTGGACTTCAGCCCACCAACAGCCAGCCCACAACGTCTTACCCCCGCTCCCAGCTTTCCAACCATGGCTGCGACGACTACGCCGACGGTTATACTGCCGGCCCGTATTTACGCTTTACAGGCGAGGTTTACTCATGCCCGACTCCTTAAGCACCGATGTCCTGATCGTAGGCGGTGGCGTTGCCGGTCTGTGGCTGAATGCGCGCCTGCGCCGGCAAGGCTATTCGACGCTGCTGGTGGACAAGGACGTGCTCGGCGGCGGGCAGAGCGTCAAATCCCAGGGGATCATCCACGGTGGCACCAAGTATGCGCTATCCGGCGCGCTGACCGGCGCATCGGAAGCTATCGCCGACATGCCCCGGCGCTGGCGTGAAGCACTCCAAGGCGGCGGCGAGCTGGATCTTTTCGGCGTGCGCCTGCTCTCCGATGCGCACTATCTCTGGTCGCCGGGCACTCTGACCGGCAATCTCACCAGCTTCTTCGCCAGCAAGGCGGTGCGCTCGCGGGTCGGCCAGGTCAAGGGCGACGAATTGCCACCGGCGCTGCAGCACCCGAAATTCAAGGGCAAGGTTTATCGGCTCAGCGAACTGGTGCTGGACGTGCCGAGCCTGATCCAGCGCCTCGCGGAGCTCGCCGGTCCCGGCCTGTTGAAGGCCGACCGGATCGAGCCGCTGCGGGAGAATGGTGAACTGACCGGTCTGATCGTCGATGGTCGCTCCATAACCGCGCAGCGCATCGTCCTGACTGCCGGCGCGGGCAACGCCGAGCTGCTGGAGGCGCTGGGGCTCACGCAGCCGGCGATGCAAAAGCGCCCGCTGCATATGGTCATGGTAAAGGCGGCGACGCTCAAACCTCTCTATGCACATTGCCTGGGCGGCGGCTCCAAACCACGCATCACCGTGACCAGCCATCCGGCCGCTGACGGCGAATGGGTCTGGTATCTAGGCGGCGATCTGGCCGAGGCCAACGGCGTCGCGCGCGACGAGGCGGCGCAGATCGCCGCGGCGAAAAAGGAGCTGGCGGAATTGGTGCCCTGGATCAATCTGTCCGCGGCGAAGTGGGCGACGCTGCGGATCGACAGGGCCGAGCCGGCTCAGTCAGCGCTGGCCAGACCGGACAACGCCTTTCTCGCCGAACAGGGCCGGCTGCTGGTTGGCTGGCCGACGAAATTGGCGCTATCCCCCGATTTCGCCGACCGCGTCGAGGCCGCCTTGGCCCGCGACAATATCCATCCGCAACCGCGTCCGCCGCTACCCGAACTGCCACGCCCAACGGTTACCGCACCCTTTTGGGAAGGATTGCTCTGATGGCAACGACCTTGCATGAGCTGCACCGCCCTCTTGGTAGCACCGGGCTCATTGTGTCACCGCTGGGCCTGGGCACGGTCAAGCTGGGTCGCGACCAGGGCGTCAAATATCCCAACGGTTTTCGCATTCCGGATGATGAACAGGCGCGCCAACTGATCGCACTGGCCCGCGATCTGGGCATCAATCTGATCGACACCGCGCCCGCCTACGGGCTCAGCGAACAACGTCTGGGGTCGTTATTGCGGGGCCAGCGAGACCATTGGGTGGTAGTCAGCAAGGTCGGCGAAGAATTCGTCGATGGCCAATCGCACTTTGATTTCTCGCCTGCCCATACCCGACGTTCAGTCGACCGCAGCCTCCAGCGGTTGCGGACCGACCGCATCGACCTTGTCCTGGTGCACTCGGACGGACGCGACCTGGAAATTCTCCAGCACAGCGGCGTCTACGAAACCCTCGCCGATCTCAAGCGCGAGGGCAAGATTGTCGGCTACGGACTGTCCGGCAAGACCGTCGAAGGCGGCCTGTTCGCGCTCGAACAGGGCGACTGCGCGATGGTGACCTACAACCTCAACGAGCAGAGCGAGCGGCCTGTTCTGGACTACGCTCAGTCACACGCCAAGGGCATCCTGGTCAAAAAAGCGCTGGCCAGCGGGCACGTCTGCCTAAAAACCGGCGAAGATCCGGTGCGAGCGAGCTTCGAATTGCTGTTCGCGCATCCAGGCGTTGGCGCCGCCATCATCGGCACCATAAACCCGAACCACCTGTCAGATAACGTGCGTACCGCTGCAGCGGTTTTGTCCCAACAACGATAATCACGGCCCTACGGCCGCCTACGTCAGGAGGAGCCGAATGCCGCGCGTGTTGATCCGCAGGAACCCGAGCACGTTCAAAACCCTGCCATTGCTCGTCGAGGCCAGCCCCGAAGGCTTGCGGTACCAGAGCCTCGGGCGGCCGCTCAATTTCAGCGAGATGCTCGAGCGCCGCCGCCCCGTGGTCGTTGACGATCCGAGCCGCTTCGATATCGAACTGGCCAACCTCGGAGTGTCGGTACGCCTAACGCTTTGCTGGCAGGGGCGGGAGTATTGGGTACTGGTGCGCCAGCAACGCCAGGACCGCGGTGACGTCGTGCTCAAGTTGATTTCTGGTTACGTGCCAGCTCATGAGCTCAGCCTGCCGCTGCTGACCGCGATTCACGAAGTCGCTGAAGAATGCCTGCTGGAAACGCCCGAAGGCTGGCTCGCCGGGCGATTTGGCGATACCTGGCTGCCCGCACCTTACCAAGGCAGCCTGCGTTATCGCGAGGCGGTGCATTTCAATCTGGCTTCGTTATCCGGCTCGGCCAAACCGGTGCAATGCGGCCAGATGACCTTGATGGAACGCCCGCGGGCCTATGTCCATCTGCCAACCGCTTCCCTGCAGTTGATCTATGACATGCGCCTCGATCTGCCAAAGGAAACCCGCGAACTCAGCCTGTTTCATGTCGACGAGCGGCTCGAGGGCGAAGAGCTGGTCGCCCAACTGGACCGTAGCCGGCCCGACCTCTACCTGGTCCCGCTGCATGAAGGTCAGCCGCAAGATCAGCTCCTGCACCTGCGCAACGGCCAGCTCAGCATGATAGGCACGCGGGGGCTGTGGCTAGCCGAGAGCTTCACGCAGCAGGAGGACTGGGTGGTTCGCGACGAGCGCATCCGCTGGAGGGAATGGTGGGCGGCGAGGCCCGCGGCCGTGACGCGCTGAGAGACCCGCCAACCTTGAAGGAGCAGGCCATGCCTGCGAACAAAAGCCATATACGGCGCGGAGTTCTTCATGGGCATGACCCACTCCTACGCAGGAACAGTACGCTCCGGAGCACGACCGTAGCGCTTTGCGCATGGTTACGCTCGGCCGTTTACAACCCCTCTAGGCCTTGCGAATCCTCTCGACGATCGCCGTGGTCGAGCTGTTCTCGACCAGCCCCAGCACCTTCACCTCGCCGCCATAGGCGGTGACCAGATCCGCCCCGACCACCTGATCCACGCCGTAGTCGCCGCCCTTGACCAGCACGTCCGGCCTGACCTTGGCGAGCAGCTTTTCCGGCGTGTCTTCGGCGAAGCAAACGACCCAGTCGACAGCACCGAGGCCTGCCAGCACGGCCATGCGCCGATCGACCGAATTGATCGGCCGGCCCGGCCCCTTCAGGCGACTCACCGAGCCGTCATCGTTGACCGCAACGACCAGTCGATCGCCCTGCGCGCGGGCCTGCTCCAGATAGGTCACATGACCGGCGTGCAGAATGTCGAAGCAGCCGTTGGTGAAAACGATCTTCTCGCCTTCAGCGCGGGCGTCCTCGATCGCCGTGAGCAGTTGCTCGAGCGTCATCACCCCGCGCTCTGAACCCTCCTCGCGCTGCACGGCACGGCGCAGCTCAGGCGCACTGATGCAGGCGGTGCCCAGCTTGCCAACCACGATACCGGCGGCCAGATTGGCCAACGCCACGGCCTGCGGCAGCTCCTCCCCCGCAGCGATGGCTGCCGCCAGGGTCGAAATGACGGTATCGCCAGCTCCGGTGACATCGAACACCTCACGTGCGCGCGCCGGCAAATGCAACGGAGAGTGCTCCGGACGCAGCAGCGTCATGCCATGCTCGCCTCGGGTTACGAGCAAAGCATCAAGCTCCAGCTGTTGCATGAGCTCAGCGCCCTTGGCCACCAGCTCGACTTCGTCAGCGCATCGCCCAACGATGGCCTCGAACTCGCCGAGATTCGGCGTAATCAGCGAGGCGCCACGATAGATTTCGAAATCCTTGCCCTTGGGATCGGCCAGCACCGGAATGCCACGGCGGCGAGCAGCCTCGATCAGCGCCTGATGATTCTTCAGCGCGCCCTTGCCGTAATCGGACAGCACCAGCACTCTGACGCCAGCCAGCAATCCTTCGACGTCCTCGAGCAATGCTCCAGCATCGGTTTCGAAGGCTTCCTCGAAGTCCATGCGCAGCAGTTGCTGGTGGCGGCTCATCACCCGCAGCTTGACGATGGTCGGCTGATGCTCGATGCGCTGGAAATGCGCTTGCACACCGGCTGCGGCCAGACTGTCGGCCAGGCTTTGGCACGCTTCATCTTCACCGGTTACCCCCACCAACGCAGCCGGAGCGCCCAGCGCCGCGATGTTCAGCGCGACGTTGGCCGCACCACCGGGACGGTCCTCGATCTGCTCGACCTTGACCACCGGCACCGGCGCCTCCGGCGAAATCCGCGACGTGCCGCCATGCCAGTAGCGATCGAGCATGACATCGCCCACTACCAGAACGGGGGCTTGGTCGAAACGGGGCATGGACAGTTTCATGAGGGCTCCGGGGCGGAAGAAAAACGCTGCAAAGCATAGCAGCATGGGACTGGCGAATTCTTGCCGTAAACACAGGGAGAGCATGGCGATTGCAGAGCGTTGCGGACCTGCGGCGCAGTGAACCGGCCGAACCTGACAGACCTTGGCCTGCGTCATTCGGCAGGTCCACCGTTCAGCCTAGGCCTCATCCTTGAACTGTGTTGCGTGCAACCTGGCATAGGCGCCATTGGCCACAAGCAATTCGGCATGCGTACCACGCTCGACGATACGCCCCTGCTCCATCACCAAAATGAGATCGGCCTTTTCGATGGTACTCAGGCGGTGCGCTATCACCAGCGTGGTGCGCCCCGTCATCGCATGATCCAGCGCACCCTGGATGTGCCGCTCGGATTCGGTGTCCAGCGCCGAGGTCGCCTCGTCCAGAATCAGTACCGGCGCGTTCTTCAACAGCGCACGGGCGATGGCCAAGCGCTGACGCTGGCCGCCGGACAGCAGTACGCCATTTTCTCCAACTTGGGTCTGGTAACCCTCAGGCATCTGCTCAATGAATTCATCGGCGTAGGCGTCGCGGGCCGCACGCTGGATATCTTCCAGCGGTGCGCCGGCCAGATCGCCATAGGCGATGTTATTGGCAACCGTGTCGTTGAACAGCGTGACCTGCTGAGTGACCAACGCGATATGCCGGCGCAGATTGCGCAGCCTGTAACTTTGAATATCCGCTCCATCCAGCAAAATCTGCCCTTGATCATGGTGATAGAAGCGAGGAATCAGATTCGCCAGGGTCGACTTGCCGCTGCCGGATCGTCCGACCAGCGCCACCATCTGCCCCGGCTCCACCGAGAAATTGATATCGTGCAGCACCTGCTTATCGGTGCCGGGATAAACGAAACTCAGGCCACTGACGTCGAGACGCCCATTGACCCGATCACGCTCAAGCGTACCGCTATCGATTTCCTGGGCCTCGTCCAACTGTTCGAAAATGCTCTCTGCACCAGCCACACCCTTCTGAATCGTCGAACTGACTTCCGAAAGCTGCCGGATCGGTTTTGGCAACAGGCCCGCCAGCGTGATGTAGGCCACCAGATCGCCCGCCGATGCATCCCCGCGCAACAACAGAACCAAGAACATTAGCAGCGCCATCGCACTGTAGATAACCAACTGCAGGGTTGGCGTATAGACCGCGTTAGTCTTGACCATGCGCAGCTGCTTGGCGGTGTTATCCGTGCTGGCGCCGAAGAAGCGATGCTGCTCGTAGCTCTCGCCGCCAAAACTGCGCACGACTCGGTAGCCCTGAATGGTTTCGGAAGCGACATGGGTGACATCACCCATCGCGACCTGAATCTTCTTGCTCTGCTTGCGGAATTTCTTGCTGGCGCTGGAAACCATGACACCAATGACGGGAAGAATCGCCACCATCACCATGGTCAGCTTCCAGTTCATCCAAAGCAGCGTGCCAAATAGGAAAATGACGGTCATGCCTTCTCGCACCACAACCTTGATCGCATCGGTCGCTGCACCGGTGACCATCGTCACGTTATAGGTGATACGCGAAATCAGATGGCCGGAGTTGTGGCTGTCGAAGTAGCGATTGGGCAGCGTCAGCAGGTTGTTGAACAGCGCGACGCGCAAGTCATGAACCAGGCCCAGCGAAACCTTGGCTAGAAAATAATTGCCAAAAAATGAGCCAATGCCCTGCATCAACGCAATGAGCACGATCAACAACGGCACGGCCTGCAGGAGCTTCAGCTCGGCCAGCCATTCCAGCTCTTTCAGGTGAGGCACCTGGGCGAAAAAGCTAGCATCCGGGTTATTCAATCCATCGACGAAGAACTTGAGGATGTAGCCCAGCATCGGCTGGGTGGAGGCGAAAAGGAGGAAGCCGAGAAGGCTGATTGCGAATAGCCCCCAATAGGGGAGCACGTAGCGCAGCAACCTCAGGTAGATGCTTAGACTCGAAGCCGTGTCGGCCTTCAGGGGTGAGCCACTCATAGGAGAATGCAACTCATATGTCGAAGGGCGGAAATGGTAGCACAGTGAGGTAACCGACCCTGCCCTCAGCCCCAGCGCTAGACCCACCGGCAGCCAAGTCAAGAACCACTCGGGGCGAGGAGAGTCCCACAGGTTCGCGCCATCGAACAATAGCGCCATTGTGCTGAACAACAGCATACCCAACAACACGCTACCAAGAGTCGTTGACCGCTCCTGTATCGCGATGACAAAGCTGCGACCCCAGATTGCCAACCAAAGCACGAGACCGGGAAGTCCAAGCTCTAAAGCCACATGGGTAAACAGGTTATGAGCATGGTCGAACATGCGCCCCAAGGCTTCGACTTGGTACTCGCTCCCCAACCCTAAACCCAGCCAGGACCGATCAGCGACCATTCCTAGGCTTGCAGCGAAGATTTCGGGGCGATAAGAGGTGCCTCTAGCGACCACATAGTTGCCAAATAACCAGTAACCGACGGCAGCCACCAAAAGTAGCAAGACGGCCACGATCAAACCGGCCCGCCCAACCCTCCAAACAGGCATCAACAGCACACTGGTCAGCAGGGCAACCCATACACCACGGCTCTGTGTCATCACGATGAACGTAAAAAGCGCCAACAAACCGGCCGCCCAGACCACCCGCAGCGCAGTCCGCCTGGGTGGCAAACAGAACCACCAGATAAGTGCCATGCCAAATACATAGCCGCCAATAATCGGATGATCGAGCAGGCCGAACCCCTGCGCCCGCCATGCCCAGGGCTTCGCCTCGAGTCCATAGCGCTGTATCAGCGCGGCCAGCGCAGCAAGTGCCAGACCGAAACCAGCCCACCGCAGGACAGAGACGACACGCGATGGTGTCTGCCCCAGGCAAACCAAACCCAGTAGGAAAAACAGCACATAAAACAGTCGTTTGGCTTCGCGCGCAGGCTCCTCGGCAGCGCTCCAGAACACGCTGATTGCAGCCCACGCGACCAATGCAAACAATGCCGCCACAAGCGGCTTTTCCTGCCGCCAGAGGTCGAGTAGCAATGCGCGATAAGACCAGGACGACCAGATAGCTGGAATCCAGAACAGAACAATCAAGCCTTGTTGGTAAAGCTTAGCCGTCGAAATCCACGTTATACCAAGCAAAAACCAGAGCAAACCCAGCGTCAGCCAGGCCAGCTCTATGCGACGGCTATCCATATTACCCCTTCGGAAAACAGCAAAATGCGCCGGTATCAGCGATGTTAGAATGCATGCCCTGCTCGACGTTCGTACACTGCTTAAGGCCCTCTCCACAATGCACGTAAGTCAATTATGCCAGCGAGACTTGCAACAGCTCACCCATAATGCGGCCGTTCTCGAGGAGGATGGCCTGGGCCCTAAAGTCCTGCAGCTTGAGAACGGTCAGTTTCTAAAAATCTTTCGTCGTAAGCGCTGGCTATCCTCAGCACTTCTACGTCCTTACTCGCGCCGCTTCGTCAATAACGCCGAACGCCTCCAGGCTCTTGGCATCGCCACGCTGAGCGTCCAGGCGCTATACGAGCTTCCCGACAAGTCGGCCAGCGCGGTGCTCTACGCCCCGCTGCCAGGCAATTCGCTAACTCAGCTCGCCAAGCAGCCTGAATTCAGCTGGACGCCGATCTTGCCTGAACTGATCCGCTTCGTACGCGAGTTGCACCGCAAGGGCATCTACTTCCGCTCGCTGCATCTGGGCAATATCGTCCTCACCCCGCACGGTTCGCTGGGGCTGATCGATATCGCCGACATGCGTTTCCTGGGTCGATCTCTACCTAATCACATGATCCGACGCAACCTAGCGCACTTCAGCCGATACCTGGAACGTGAAAAATTTCAGAACGCCTTTCCGTTTTCGCAGTTCTACGATGCCCTGACCGGGTCCGCGTCATTGGTCAGCAGTTCCGCATAGCTGTTGCAGAACTGCTCCCAGGCGACCTCCGGTGCGAGCTGATGATCCTGCTCACCGGCGAGCGATCGCCGATCCGAATCGAGTACGTGCTCAATGGCCGCGACCCAGCCGGACACATCGTTCGGCGAGACGTAAATACCTCTGAGCCCCAACTGCTCGACGAAGACCGGTAGATCACTGGCCACAACCGGCACATGCGCCATCACCGCTTCCTGTAAAACCAAACCCAACCCCTCGCTGCGGGACGGGATCAACATCACGTCGAACGCCTGGTACAGCTGTGCAGCGTCCTGGCGATGCCCCGCCAGCGTCACCATTCGCTCCAGGCCCAGGCACCGGATACGTGACTCTAGTTCCGGTCGCTGCTCCCCGTCGCCCACGAGCACCAGGTGGATGTCCGTCCGCGTGCGCGACAACTCTCTCAGCACATCGAGCATCGGCAGAAAGCCCTTTTCCTCGACCAGCCGTCCGACCGCGCCCAGGACAATGCATGCGCTATCAACGCCCAACCTCATCCTGGCTTCGTCGCGGGAAATCAGTGCCTGCTTGAATGTGTGCGGATTCATCGCCGTTCGCGTAGCGGATACTGTTCTCCCCAGCTTCGCGCCCAGGGATTCGGCGAGCGCCCCGGACACCGCGACGAGCTTCAGGCGATGCGCAGCGATCGCGCTGAACAACCTCGAGTCGCTGCGGCGTATGCGGCTCTGCCCATGGAAGACTACGATGACCTGAATGGAGGGGTTCAGCCTCGCCACCACCGGAATGATCAGCCGTGCCACGCCAATGCCATCGAGCAACAACGCTTTCGGATTGACCCGTTCGATCTCGCGGGCGAGGCGCCGCTGTAGCCACCACTGCGAAAGCTTCCAAACACCCCGGCCTTTGAGCGCCTTCGCGCTCAACCGCCAATGCAGCGTTTGCCCGCAACCCGGATCCCTCGCAGCCTCTCGGCCCATCAGCATCCAGGTGTGGACCCCTCTCTTATCAGCCACGAGGGAAAGGATCTGCTCATGCACCTGATGGATCGAGGCATGCGCGTTGCCCGAAGACCACACGATACTGACGATGCTCAAGCCGAATACTCCAGCATGATGGCTCCGGGATTAAAGCGAGTCATCGGTACCCGCTCTCCGCTCGGTAGCGGCAAACACGCCGTCAAACGTGCGAAACCCTTGCTCGGTAACGCACCACGATGGCTGAGCGGCGAGATCGCCAGGTTGCATCAGCAGTTCTGGGGAACGGCCGGACCACTTGGCGTTCTTCCAGGTTATGAAATGGAAATAGGGAAAATCTCGCGCACCATCCCGGTTGTTGGTCAGCCGCCCGTCGCTCCAGATCCAGCAATCGGGGAAATCGAAGCCACCGCTGAGCCATGGAACCCGCGCGTGCGGCGTGCTGAACGCCTCGTTGAATTCACTGCATCGACGCCACGGATTGAAGCGGTCGGCGACCCGCCGAAGCGCCTCGGGCCAGTTTTTTCGTCGAATGAACAATCGACTGAACGCCGCTTCGTCGAATGCGCGGTGCTCGGGATTTTCGAAACAGGCCTGCCAGCCGGGAACGCGCATGAACGCTTGGCGCATACGCTCGTTATTGCGCAGCAAACACAAATGCCCCGAAACGCGACGTGCGTGGGTAGACAGCAGATCGTATCGTACGAGCCGCTCCTCTGAAAAATAGCCGCGCAGGTCACCGTAGACGAGATCGATATCGCTGAACCCCCAGAAGTCGAAGCCATCCAGATACTCGGCGTGGATATGCCCTAGCGCAGGCTTGATATCGCAGAGCTTGTAAGGATTGGTCGGCTTGAAGCATATGCCCAGACGCTCGCTGACCAATTGACAGTAGTCAGCAAACGAAATCGGTACGATCCGTACGTTATCCGGAAGGTCGTCTGGCGTCCCGCAATCGCTGAAAAAGAGCCAGTCGATATCGGCGTTCCGCTTGCAGGTCTGCAGGAAAAACGGCATCCAGAACGGCCATCGGCCGAAATAGGGAATCAGCAAGCGAATACGTGATTGATTCACTTTAGCCTCCAGTACAGGCGCAGTCGATCCCACAGGCCCATCGGCGGGCGGTCCCGCAACGGCTTATCCAACGACTGGACGATACGCTGCCCGATGCGCGAGAAACTGTACTCCCGCTCCGCCAAGGCCCGACCCGCAGAAGCGATGCGCGCCGCCAGGTCGGGATCCGAACGCAACATCACCAGCTTGCTTCGCAGCTCATCGACACTGCGGTAAAGCACCAGGTTTTCCATATCGACGAAACCCAGCGCCTTGTTTTCCGCTTCGCCCTGATCCCACGCCAGCAATACACAACCGCAAGCCATAGCCTCGAAGTTCTTGATCATGTATTCGCCCATGCCGACGTCGGCACTGACGAAGAAGCGAATACGATTGAGGGTATTGCAATAGTCTTCGCCGGAATTGGTGCGTGTAACGACTAGATCTTCGACTTTTGCCAGCTCATCGAGTAACGCCTTGCGCTCGCTATAGGCGCCGCTTTTGGTGCTGCCGACGAAGGCCAGCTCGATATCTCGCTCCTGCCTCAGATCGCGCAGCGATGTCTGGTCGTAACCCTTGGGGACGAAGACTGCATCGAAACCTTCCTGGCGAAGCCGCTCGCTGACCATGAAACCAGAGCTGATTACACGCACCCACGGCAAGCGCCGATAGTGTGCGCTGAACTTCCCGGTGTATTTGCAGGTGATGTAGTTCTGATAAGCGTCGTGCTCCAGTATCACCAGATTCGGCACACTGCGAATGAAGCCAACTTGCCGAATCTCCTGCTTGAAGCGCACGAAGAAAAGAATCCGGTCATAACGAGCGACATCCACCTCGCGGCGGAAATAGCTACGTAGATCCGCCTGGTCATTCCGGCTCAGCCAGCGCAGGTCGCAGTCGCAATGGCTAGCGACGCCTTCGTACAGGCGGTCGAGGATGATCCTCTGCTCGGCCTGGACAAGAAATAAGACTTTCATAGGACCTTACAGCCCTCCCGGGTTATGCGCAGTGCTGGGGGTTCGCTCTTAGCCACAAAGTGCCTCTCGCCAAGCACCCGCAGAAAGGCCTCTGGGCTATTGAGCGGCAGCTGAACTAGATCAACGATGGGAATATCCCACCATTTCGACTCCAGCAGTTGCTGCGCTATGGATTCCGGATGTCTTTGCGCGACGACTCTGGCAGGAACTCCTGCGGCGATCGAATAGGGCGGCAGACTCTTGGTGACCACCGAGCGGGCCGCCACAATGCAGCCAGTGCCGATCTCCACACCTTCCATGACCATAGCGTCACGCCCAATCCAGACATCGTGTCCGACATGGGCCGGCCTGGCTCTTGCCTGATACTGCAAAGCGGTTCCGGAATACTGGAAGGGATGGGAGCTGATCCAATTGGTCGGGTGCGTATTTCTCTCCTGCCCTAGCACCACATTCGAGCCGATCGAGCAGAAACGTCCGACGAAGGCGACGTTCTGAAGTTCGCCGCCGCTGCGCATGTAGGTTCGAGTACCGACGCTCAGCTCGTCGAAGAGCATCTGGACATGCCCGAGTTCGACGCCTACCTCGATATGAAGACGGCTGCCTTTACGCAGGGCTATTACTCCATCTGCCACTTTACAGCCGTGCTGGCGGATCCAGCGCTTCCAGTACTGATTCTTGAGGTGAGCAATCATGCAACCGAGCACTCCAAATAACCATGAGCCTTACGGATATTTCCCTCTGGCCAGCTCCAGCTTCAATAGAGAAGCAACCGTATCCAATTGCCAGAACCGGGCGCGCACCGCCGTATCGGAGAAGACCTCGTCCAGCCGCTGGGCCAGCAGCTGTTCGCAAAGGCTACGCTGCTCCGCTCCCAGCCCGGACATGCGCACCAGACCTTCAGCCAGTACCGCGGCGTCCCCCAGCGGAAAGAGAGTTCCGACACCCCCAACCACTTCCCTCCCGCCGCCGCAGTCGCTGGCGATGACCGGCACACCGGCGGCCATGGCTTCCAGCAGCACCATGCCGAACGGCTCGTGATCGGAAGTCAAGGCGAAAACATCGAAGGCGTTGAAGTAGCGACGGGCCTTAGCTACCTGGCCGAGGAAATGAACCTGTCCGGCAATGCCCAGCGCGCCGGCCAGGGTTTTGAGTTCGGCCTCGAGGCGCCCCTTGCCGAGAATCACTAGCACACTGCCCTCAGGTAGGTTCGATAGGGCTTTGGCAAAACCGCGGATCAGAGTGGCCTGGTCCTTATCTGGATGTAGACGACCGACGTTACCAACAACCCAAGCGCTAGACGGCAGTCCAAGGACCGCAAGGGCCTGAGCGCGCGGAAGCTGCTCGGCCTGCACGGCCTCAATATCTATTCTGTTGTAGAGTGTTTCAGTCCGCTCTGCCGGCCAACGAGGCAGGCAAGTACGGATATCGTCACGCACGGCGTTCGAGACCCCGAGCAGCAGCAAGCGCTTGCGGAACAGATTAGCGAACATTCGCCTCGACAAGCGCTGATACACACCGAACGCATGATTTACGCCAATGACTGGCAGATGGGTCGCCACGCAGGCGATGTAGGTTGGCTTGAAGCGGTGGGCGATGCACAGGCGGAAATCCCGTCCGCGAATGATCTCGCGCAACCGGCGTATTGGGCCCAATTTGAGGCCGCCCAGTTCTTTCGAGCTGTAGCCGAGAAACAACACCTCGTCAGAAGCGCAGGCAGCTGCCACTCGCTCATCCGGCACGCCGATCAGGAATACCGTGGTGACCAAGTAGGGTGTGCCGGCAAACAGGACGGCGTACTGACGGGCGCAATCAAGGAAGGGGCCATCGTAACCGTGGCAGAGCTGCAGGACACGTGGCGTGTCAGGCGGGCTCATACCAACCCTTATCATCCTTGACCACCAGAATGTCTTCCATGATCAGATATTGCAGATCCGACCCATAGAACATATTCAACGCATCGGTCGGCGAGCAGATCATCGGCTCACCGCGGCGGTTGAGCGACGTATTGAGCGAGACGCCATTACCAGTCAATTTTTCCAGCTCGACCATCAGATCGTACCAGCGCGGATTGTATTCGCGCTTGAGCACCTGGGCGCGAGAGGTACCGTCTTCGTGGACGACTTCGCTGACGCGCTCTTTCCACTCTTCATTGACTTCGAAGGTGAAAGTCATGAACGGGCTGGGATGGTCAACCTTTAGCATCTGTTCAGCCACGGTATCGAGCATCGAGGGGCAGAATGGGCGCCAGCGCTCGCGGAACTTGATCTGTTCGTTGATCCGGTCAGCCACGCCCGGAATGCTCGGGCAGCCGATGATGGAGCGGCCACCGAGGGCGCGCGGACCGAATTCCATGCGACCCTGGAACCAGGCCACCGGGTTGCCATCGACCATAATCTTGGCGATACGCTTGGGCACGTCGTCGACCTTCTGCCACACCGGCTGGCTGGGGTGGCGGGCGCAGGCGGCAATCACGTCCTCGTTGGTATAGGACGGGCCGAGATAGACATGCTCCATCTTCTCCACCGGCACGCCGCGCTGGTGCGAGACGTAGGCGGCAGCGCCGACCGCGGTGCCAGCATCACCGGACGCGGGCTGGACGAACAGTTCCTTCACCTCGGGGCGGGCGATGATCTTCTGGTTGAGCTTGACGTTCAGCGCGCAGCCGCCGGCGAAGGCGATCTTACCGGTCTGCTTGATGATGTCGCCCAGGTAGTAGTCCATCATCTCAAGCGCCAGCTTCTCGAACAGCGCCTGCATGCTGGCGGCGTAATGGATGTAGGGATCGTCGGCGATGTCGCCTTCGCGCTTGGGACCGAGCCAGTCGATCAGCTTGGGCGAGAAGTAGAAGCCCTTGCCCTTTTCCTTGTAGCGACGGAAACCGATGACGTTGGCGTAGTCGGTGTTGATGGTCAGTTCGCCGTTCTCGAATTTCGCCAGACGGGAAAAATCGTATTTAGCCGCATCGCCGTAGGGCGCCATACCCATGACCTTGAACTCGCCGTCGAGCATCTCGAAGCCGAGGTATTCCGTGATCGCACCGTACAGGCCGCCCAGCGAATCCGGATCGTAGAATTCCTTGATCTTGTGGATCTTGCCGTTCTCGCCCCAGCCGAAGAAGGTGGTGGCGTACTCGCCCTTGCCGTCGATGCCGAGGATGGCGGTCTTCTCGGTGAAGCCGGAGCAATGGTAGGCGCTGGAGGCATGGGCCAGGTGATGTTCGACCGGCTGCAGCTTGACCTTCTTCAGGTCGAAGCCGAGCTGCTGCAGGCACCACTGGATGCGCTTCTTATAGCGGTGATAGCGGCGATTGCCCATGAGGATAGCGTCCAGCGCGCGGTCCGGCGCATACCAGTAGCGCTTGGCGTAGTGCCAACGGGCCTTCTCAAAGATGCTGATGGGCGCGAACGGAATCGCCACCACATCGACATCGCTCGGCTTGATCCCGGCCTGCTCCAGGCAGAACTTGGCCGACTCGTAGGGCATGCGATTCTTGGCATGCTTGTCGCGCACGAAGCGCTCTTCTTCGACGGCCGCAATCAGCTTGCCGTCGACATACAGGGCGGCGGAAGGATCATGACTGAGGGCGCCGGAAAGGCCGAGAATCGTCAATGACACGGTTGGAAGCCTCTTAAAAGCAGCTTGAAGCTTGAAGCCGGAAGCTCGAAGCAACAGCGAATATGTCTAGTTCAACCCCGGAGGGCTTTTCTTCCAGCTTCAAGCTTCTGGCTTCAAGCTGTCCTTCGGTAAACGTGCATCCAGTAACCGACATAGCGCTGAGTCGGCTGGCCAGTTGCGCAGAAACCGCGCACGGTCCTTGGCATAGGCGCGGGCGAAGCGGGTATCGCTACTATGTTGCTGCGCAGCGTCCAGGTCGATCAGCGCCCAGCGACCCTGCTCCCAGAACAGGTTGGTGCCTTTCATATCGCCATGGCTGATGCGCTCGCGCAGCATGGCTTCGAATAGCTGATCCAGCGCCACCAATTCGGACTCGGGCGGTGAACTGGAGAGATACGGCTGGAAACGAGCGATTATATCCTCGCCTGCGCTGTATTCGGTAACTAGGTAACTGCGGCGGCGCAGGCCCAGCCAACGCAACTCCAGCATCGCCAGCGGCCGGGGCGTGGCGATGCCGAGAAATGCCAGGCGATTGCCTTCTATCCAGCTGTGCCAAGCGCGGCTCGGCCGCCAGCAACGCCGCAGCCAGTGCGCCAGTCCTTTGATGTTGTAGCGTTTGATGACCAGTTGCCGTCCAGACTGCTCGGCCAGGGCCACGGTCGAACTACCGCCCAGTTTCAGCGCCCGTCCTGCTTCGACAGCCTCATCCGGCGCAGCCAGCAGCTCACGCAGCGCCGGCTCATCCTCACGGCGCAGGACACGCAATTGACCGAGGCTGCGGCTTACGCTGAATAAGGAACAATCACGCCCGAGCTTGCCAAGGTAATCGCGCAACCGCCAACGCCGAACGCTGGCGATTTCTCGCAGCAAGGCTTCCAGCGGCAGCGCATGCTCGCCGTTGACCAAGACGTAATGCACAAGCAACGCCTCGATATGCGGTTCGAGGCTGGCAGGCAGCTGGGCAAAGAAGACGCCAAGGTTCGCCAGCACTTTGTCACGATCAAGCGGTTGGCCCGGTGTCTGCGCCTGCACGCCGCCGCCATCGATGAGATACAGCCGCCCCTCATGGCGCAACAGGTTGTCCAGGTGCAGGTCGCTCTGCCACAGGCCGCGGGAATGCAAGCGCGCCACAGCGCCCAGCGCTTCACCCAGCACCGCCTGCTGCGCATCGGATAACAGCGGCTGTTGCGCCACATCGCGCCAGGCCTGTTCGAGGCTTTCGGCATCGGTGAGGAAGTCGAACAGCAGCCAACCGCCCTGCCCTGCCGCGAACCCCTCGACGAGCAAAGCGGGTGTGGTCATCCCCTGCTCGGCCAGTAACCGTGCGCCTCGCCGCTCACGCTCGAAGTGGCGCTCGGCCTTGCCACCGACCAGCAGTTTGGCCAGCACGTCACGGCCCTGCCATTGCGCCTTGGCGACATAGCGTTGCCCTGGCAATACGCGCATCCACCGCTGCAACGTCAGCTCGCCAGCGGGTAGCGTCACGTTCAAGGGCAAAGCCGGCGAGCGCCCGGCTCGTGCGAGTTCCGTCAGATTCATGAACGCGCGCCCTTGCTTTGCCGATGACTGGCAATACGCTCCAACAAGGAATCGATGACCGGAGCACGGGCATCCTTCTTGAGATAGGCCTCGGCGGGGTTCAGCTCGGCTCTCATTCACGCCCCTCGAAGTACTTGAGCACCTGGTCAATCAACGCGCGGTCAGCCGATACCAGACGCGGGCGTTGCTGGTATTGCAGGTAGAAACGCAGCCGCTGAGTGCGGCTCAGGTGATGCTTGGCGACTTTATCCAGGCAGGCCAGATCCTTGACGATGCGTCGGCGCAGCAGCGGCCCCCGCCAAAAGTCGCCGGACGGACAATCGATCAGAAACAGCTCACCGGCGCCGTTGACCAGCAGGTTGCGCCACTTCAGATCGTTATGGGCGAAGCGATGGTCGTGCAGGGTACGGGTCGCAGATGCCACCTGCCGGCTGATGCGCTCGACCCAGCTCCGGTCGCCCAGGCGTGGGTCGTTGCCTTTGGCCAGCGCCGCCATGTCCAAGGTATCTGGTACTTCCAGGGTGATCAGCGCGCCGCGCGCGAATGCACCAGCGCGGCGTTCCATACCCCAGGCCACCAGCGGCGCCACGGGTATGCCCCAGCGCTCGAAATGCTTGAGGTTTTGCCATTCAGCCTTGACCCGCGGGCGCCCCAGGTAGCGTCGCAGATTCTTACCCGCTGCCCAGTAGCGCTTGATGTAGTAGCGCAGGCCGTCGTATTCGACGCGGATCACCTCGGAGAGCGGGTCGCGCGCGATCGGCTCGCCTTCAAGCGCAAAAACCGTATCCAGACTGGCAAACGCGTGTGCCGCGCCGGCCGTAATGTCGCCGACGACCCGCCAGCCACTCATTGAGCACCCTGCGCGTACTTGCGCTCATAACGGCTTTGAAGCCTGTCCGCCTTGCTTTCCAGCCAACGCAGCAACGGGGCCTCGTCACGCAGAGCCTCGCGCAGCGGACGCTGGAAATAGATCTGCAGAAAACGTAGTTTGTCGCGACGGGTCAGGCCAATGCCCAATGCCGAAAAATATAGCCCGGCCAGATCCTTGTTGCGCCAGCGCCGTGGCGTTTCGCTGCGAGTCTGGGCGCGGTGCAGATCGATCAGCGACAGACGAAAATCCAGGGCCATTACTGGCTTGTCGGTGTGCAGCAGGAAGTGACAGATATAGAAGTCCCGATGATTGACCCCGGCGCGATGCATGGTGCCGGCCATGTGCGCGACTTCGGCGATCAGTGCACGCTTGAGCGGCGGCTCAGGCGGATTCTGCAGCCAATCGGCGCTGTAATCCTCGAGGCTGATCGTCGGCGCCAGCTCCTCGGTGATGATGAAGGAGTGCTGCGCCGCAGGATTTCCACCACGCTCGCCATAAGCCACCGCGGTCATGGTCGGCACGCCCGCTTGATGCAGTCGCTGAATGGCCCGCCACTCTTGCCCGGCGCCCAGTACTGGCGCCTTGGCAGTGCTCAGGTTCTTGAAAATCTCGCCCCAGCCGATCCCGCGGTGGATCTTGACGAAATACCCACGCCCATCGACCTCGGTACGCAAGGTGCGGCGGCCTTCCAGTTCGCGGTAGACCTGGCCCTGCAATTGTTCGACGGCCTCGAACGGGTCACGCCCCGCCCAGAGCGTTTTGAAGGGCTCAGCAAGAATCAGTTTCATGGGCGTTCTGCCAGAATCACGTCGGCCGCCTTCTGCGGCATCGAGTAGAGGTCCGCGGTCTCGGCATAAGCCAACGCATTTTCTGCCCAGCGCCTGCGCTGCTCATCATCAGCCAGCATGTCGGCCAGCAAACGATCTAGATCGTCCTGCTTGAACGGGCTCGGCACAACGCGCCCGCAGTCGGCATCTGCGATGTAATGCGCGTAACCGCAGACATCGGTTACCAGCACAGCTAACCCGGCGACCAGCGCCTCCAGCAGCACGGTGCCGGTGTTCTCGTTGTAGGCGGGATGGATCAGCAGGTCGGCGCCCAGAAGAAAACGCGGGATATCGCTGCGACCCTTGAGAAACTCGATCTGCGCAGAAATGCCCAACGTCTTGGCCTGGAGCTGGAAGGTCTTGGGGTCGTCCTGGCCGATAACGAACAGACGAGTGCGCTTTTTCAAGTCGCGAGGGAGTGAAGCCACGGCCTTAAGGCTGCGGTCGAGGCCCTTGGTCTTGAAGCCGGAGCCGATCTGCACCAGCAACAACTCGTCGTACTGCAGTTCGAATTCCTCGCGAAACTCGGCGCGGATTTCTGCGGCGTTGACCGGCGCACGGCGATCCTGAGCAATACCCGGCGGCAACAAATGAAAGCGCTCTGCCGGCGTCGCGTAGTGTTTGACGAATAACGGCTGCTGCACTTCAGAGATCATCAAGATTTCGGTCTTCGACTGTGGCGCAAACACCGCACGCTCGTATTCGGCGAAATGCTTGTAGCGCCCCCAGCGGCGATAGATCGGGTTGCGCAGGGTTTGCGCCTTGTCTTCGAAACAGGGGTCGGCCGCGTAGTAGACGTCCAAACCGGGCATCTTGTTGAAACCGATGACCCGGTCCACCGGGCGCTTCGCCAGATCCTTCTCGACCCAGGCCGTGAAGCGCTCATTGCGCGCGTGATTGAAGAGGGCCTTGACCGGCGCGATCAATACTTCGAAGCCGTCCGGCACCTCGCCTTCCCAGATCATCGCATAGACCCGGATGCCATGGCCGCGACGCTGGCACTCGAGCGCGATGCGCATGAAGTCCCGCTGCAGTCCGCCGAAAGGAAAATACTTGTAAAGAATGAAGGCCAACTGCATCAGTGCATCCCCGATGACCGCAACAGGGCCTTGAGTTCGCTTGCGACGCGCTCGGGCGAGAGGTCGTCGAAGCAGGGTTTATGACGATCGCCTTTGCCGGCATTCGGGCCGCTGGCGCACAGATGTACTTGCGAGCGCCCGTACGCACCGACACGGCCAGGGAGCGTTGGGCCGTAAAGCGAGATGCTCGGCACGTCCAGCGCCGCCGCGAGGTGACCGAGGCCTGTATCGACCGCAACACAGGCCCGCGCACCGGCAACGACCTTGGCAATTCCGCCGAGATTCAGCCGGGGCAGCACCGACACGCCAGCCAAGCCATCAGCGATGCGCTCGGCACGCGCTTTTTCGTCTGCATTGCCCCACGGCAGACGGATCGCCCAACCGAATTCGCTCATCCGCTCGGCCAGTTCGCGCCAGTACTGCTCCGGCCAATGCTTGCTCGGCCAGGTGGTGCCATGCAGGAACAATAAATAGGGGGCCTCGCCCGGCGTCGCCAGCTGGTTACGATCCAGGCCGTAGTCGGCGATCGTCTCGGGCACGGGATAGCCGAGCGATTGGGCGAACAATTGGCGTACCCGCTCCAGAGCGTGCTGGTCACGCGGCACAGCGTAGCGGCGATCATAAAAGCGCGAGGCCAGCGGTTCACGTGCAGAGTCACGATCCAGACCGGCAATCGGCGCCTTGACGTAACGTGTCATCCAGGCACTTTTAAGCAAACCCTGGGCATCGATGACTAGATCGTAGCGGGCCTCGCGCAGGCGCGCCTTGAACCGCCGCCACTCACCGGAACGAAGCGTCTGCAGAGGCTGCTTGCGCCAACGGCGAATCGCCACAGGGATGACCTGTGCCACCGACGGATGCCAGGCGGGGATTTCGGCGAAGCCCTCTTCCACCACCCAATCGAACTGGATGCCGGGAACCGCGCGCTGTGCATCGGTCACCGCCGGGAGCGTATGCACCACGTCGCCTAGCGACGAGGTCTTGATCAGCAACACCCTCACTCAGCGCACCTCGATCGGCTGGGGAATCAGGCGATCCAGCGCCTCGTTCACCCTATTCGGCTCGAGTTCGCGCATGCAGTTGTTGTGGCCGAAGCGGCAGGTGCGCTCGAAACAAGGGCTGCAGTCCAGGCCCAGGCGGACGACTTCGACCTGCTCGGACAATGGCGGTGTGAAGGCGGGAGACGTGGAGCCATAGACCGACACCAGCGGGCGGCCGAGCGCGGCGGCCACATGCATCAGGCCCGAATCATTGGAAACCACGGCTTCGGCACAGGACAGCAGATCGATCGCCTCGGCCAAGCTGGTTTCACCCGCGAGGTTCAGCGCCTCTTCGCGCAATCCGGGAATCAGCCGCTGACGGATATCTTCGCCCACGGCGTGATCGGTCTTCGAACCGAACAGCCAGACCTGCCAGCCTTCGCGAATCTTCGCTTCGGCCACCTTGGCGAAATGCTCGGCTGGCCAGCGCTTGGATTCGCCGAACTCGGCGCCTGGACACAGCGCCAGCACCGGCCGGTCCATGCGCAAACCAAAGCGTGCCAGCGCCGCATCACGGCTCTCGCTGTCGATGCGCAGCGACGGGTTCGGATAGGGCTTGGGCAGCTCGGCGCCCGGCTCGAAGGCCAGCGCCATGAAGCGCTCGATCATCAACGGATAGCGCTGCTTGTCTAGCTTGCGGATATCGTTGAGCAGCCCGAAGCGCATCTCGCCGCGCCAGCCGGTACGCTTGGGAATGCCGGCGAAAAACGGCACCAGTGCCGATTTCAGCGAGTTGGGCAGCAGGATCGCCTGCTCATACTGGCCACGCAGGCTCTGTGCGACCTTGCGCCGGGTCGTCATGTCGAGCACGCCGTGGCCGAGCGGGAAGCTCAGGGCCTGGCGGACCTCGGGCATGCGCTCAAGGATCGGACGACTCCACTCCGGCGCCAGTACGTCGATCTGGCAATCCGGATGGCGCTGTTTCAGGCAGATGAACAGCGTCTGCGCCATCACCATGTCGCCGACCCAGCTGGGACCTACGATCAGAATATTCATAAGCTGGAAGCCATAAGCTTGAAGCTGGCAGCCAGTGCGGGAGTGGTCTTCACTTCCAGCTTCTGGCTTCCAGCTTGCGGCTTACTTGACCAATGTCCGCCATTCGGCATGCGCATCGGTCTTGCCGGACACCAGATCGAAGTAAGCCTTCTGGATGCGCTCGGTGACCGGACCACGGCGGCCGATGCCGATGTTGCGGCCATCGACTTCGCGAATCGGCGTGACTTCAGCGGCGGTGCCGGTGAAGAAGGCTTCGTCGGCGATATAGACCTCGTCGCGGGTGATGCGTTTTTCCACCACCTTGATGCCCAGCTCGTCGGCCAGGGTCAGCACGGTGCCGCGGGTGATGCCGTTGAGGCAGGCGGTGACTTCAGGGGTGTAGATCACGCCGTCTTTGATGATGAAGATGTTCTCGCCCGAGCCCTCGGCGACGTAGCCTTCCGGATCGAGCATCAGCGCCTCGTCGGCGCCGCCGGAGATGGCTTCCTGCAGCGCCAGCATGGAATTGATGTAGGCGCCGTTGGACTTGGCGCGGGTCATGCTGATGTTGACGTGGTGGCGAGTGAAGGAACTGGTGCGGACCTTGATGCCTTTTTCCAGTGCCTCGTCGCCCATGTAGGCACCCCAGTGCCAGGCGGCGACGATCACGTGGACCTTCAGGCCGCTGGCGCGCAGGCCCATGCCTTCGGATCCGTAGAAGACCATCGGACGGATGTATGCGCTTTCCAGATTGTTCTCACGAACCGCGGCGCGAGTCGCCTCGTTAATCTCTTCTTTCGAGTACGGCATCTTCATGTTCATGATGTGCGCCGAATCGAACAGGCGATCGGTATGCGCCTGCAGGCGGAAAATCGCGGTGCCAGCCGGCGTATCGTAGGCGCGCACCCCTTCGAAGACGCCCATGCCGTAATGCAGGGTGTGAGTCAGCACATGGGTGGTCGCGTCGCGCCACTGAACCATCTCACCGTCATACCAGATCACGCCATCACGATCGGCCATCGACATTGTTGCCACCTCGGAATTCGATAAATGCTCTGTTTGCAGACGAGTTCAGCTGAGCCCCAGCTCGCGCCAAAAGCGCATCACCGCGCGACGCTCGTCATGGAATTGGTCCCCACTCACCACACCGGGAAGCTTCTGCAGTGATTGCCGGTGAGCCACTGCTCGGTAGGCCTTGTAGGCGTCCTGCAGCAACCGAACCTCATCGCCGGTCATCAACCTGGCCTGCTCCAACCCGTCGAGAATGCGGATGTTATCGGTATAGCGCAGCAGTTGCGGATGCTGGTGCGACCACGCCAAAGCCGCGTATTGCACCATAAATTCGATATCCACGATACCACCGGCGTCGTGCTTGAGATCGAACGCGCCCTCTGCCTCGAAGGCCTTGTCAGCCATGCCGGCCTGAGTCGTGCGCGTGCCGAGGTTGTCGCGCATCTTGCTGCGCATCTCGCTGACCTCACGGCGCAGTTGTTCGAGATCGCGCGGCCGGGCCAGCACGCCCGTACGCACCCGCTCGAAATCTTCAGCCAACTGAGAGCAGCCAACCAGCACCCGAGCACGCACCAGAGCCTGATGTTCCCATGTCCAGGCTTCCTGAGTCTGATAGCGCTCGAAGGCGCCCAACGAGCTCACCAATAATCCGGAAGCGCCGGATGGCCGCAGCCGCATGTCGACTTCATAGAGCTGCCCGGAGGTGGTCTGGGTGGTCAGCAGATGAATGATGCGCTGGCCGAGACGAGTGAAGAATTGCGCGCCATCGATGGGCTTGGCACCGTCGGTTTCGGCGTTGGGATCACCGTCGTGGATAAACACCAGATCCAGATCGGAGCTATGGCCGAGCTCGATGCCGCCAACTTTGCCGTAACCGATGATGACGAACGACGGATCGCAGGGCGTGCCGTCAACCCGCTGCGGCTGGCCGTGACGTGCCACCGCGTGCCGCCAGGCAAGGGCCAGCACTTGTTCGAGGGTCGCTTCGGCGAGCCACGTCAAATAGTCGCTGACTTTCATCAGGGGCAAGGTGCCGGCGATCTCCGAAGCCGCCACGCGCAGCCGGTGCGCCAGCTTGAAGTGCCGCAGCGCCTCCATCTGCTGCTCCAGGTCGTCTTCCGGAATCCGCGCCAGACGCTCATGCAGCTCGGCGGCCAACTCCGGCGCCTGCGGCGGACGGAACAGTCGCCCGGCGTTGAGCAGCTCATCGAGCAGCAGCGGAAAACGCGCGATCTGCTCGGCGATCCAGGGGCTGCCCGCGCAAAGTTCCAGCAATCGCTCCAATGCATTGGGGTTTTCTGTCAGCAACACCAGGTAAGCCGAGCGCCGCGCGACCGCCTCAACCAGCGGCAGCACGCGCCCCAGCACCAGGTCCGGATCATCCTGCTCGACCGCCTGCGCCAACAGCCGTGGGATAAATGCATCCAGCCGCTCACGACCCAGGCGCTGCATGGTTCGCACCTGCTGGGCGCTACGTAGCGCGGCGAGGCGCTGGCAAGCAGCCTGACCGTCTCGGAACCCGGCGTCGGTCAGCTGGCGACAAGCGAACTCCTCGTCCCAGTCCTGCTCCCAAAGCGGCAGCCACTCGCCGCCGACCAATGCCTCGCCTTCGGCATTTTCATCCTCGTCAGGGTCAGCGATGACCTGGCGGAAATGCCAGTCGATTCGGTCGCGCCAATGCAGCAGGCGTTCATGAAAAGCCGCCCAGTTGTCGAAGCCGAGCATGAACGCCACGCGGCTGCGGTCGGTCTGGCTGTCCGGCAGCATCTGCGTCTGGCGATCATCGATGGCCTGCAGCGCATGCTCGGTGTAACGCAGAAATTCATACCCTTCGCGCAATTCCTCGACAGCTGCGGGTGGCAGATAGCCCTGTCCGGCCAGGGTTGCCAGCACTTTCAGTAACGGGCGCTGCTGCAGGCTCAGATCGCGTCCGCCATGTATCAGCTGGAAGGCCTGGGCGATGAACTCCACTTCGCGAATGCCACCAGAACCCAACTTGATATTTGCCGCCACGCCCTTGCGACGCACCTCCTGCTGGATGAGCTGCTTCATGCTGCGCAACGCGTCGATGGCCGAGAAGTCCAGGTAACGCCGATAAACGAACGGGCGCAGCATGTCGAGCAGCTCCTTGCCCGCCACCTGATCACCCGCAACGACCCGCGCCTTGATCATGGCGTAACGCTCCCAGTCGCGACCCTGGTCCTGGTAGTACTGTTCAAGCGCATTGAAGTTCAGCACCAGCGCGCCGGACGAGCCGTACGGCCGCAAGCGCATGTCCACCCGGAAGACAAAGCCATCGACGGTCGGCGCATCCAGCGCTTTGATCAGACGCTGGCCGAGGCGGAGAAAAAACTCGTGGTTATCCAGCGAACGTTTGGCGCCCACGGTTTCTCCACCCTCGGGATAGCCGAAAATCAGATCTATATCGGAAGAAAGGTTGAGTTCGTGCGCACCCAGCTTGCCCATCCCAAGGACGACCATCTGTTGCGCCTGACCACTGCGCCGGCCGGTCGGCGCCCCGAACTGCTCGCTGTGACGCGCATACAGCCACTGGTAAGCCAGGTCGACGCAGGCGTCGGCCATGTCGGACAGATCGCCACAGGTTTCAGCCAGATCCGCCTGACGGGTCACGTCACGCCAGATGATTCGTACCTGCTGACGATTGCGAAAACGCCGCAGCAGCCTCGCCAGACTGTCCTCGCCTTCGCAGCCGGCGAGCGCCTCGGCGAGCATCGCGCGCATTTCACCGGCCCGCAGCGAGCGCTCCAATAGCCCCGACTCGGCCAGCCCCAGCAGCATTTCGTGATCTCGGCTAACCTGCTCGGTGACGAAGTCACTGGCTGCACAGACTCTGCCGAATGCCTCGCGGCGTTCCGTCGGCCATTTGCCGAAGCGCTCGCCAGCCTGCTCCGACGAGCCGCGCAACGCCGAGAGGAACGTCTCCTCGGCACGGTTGACCAATGGCAGTAGCGGCGTCGGCAATGCAACCAGCGGTGGCAGACTCATGTAAGGTTCCTTTACGCCGTGGTCGGCAGCAGGACAGCGAAAGCGCCAGGCTAGAGCCTTTGAGCGCGAGCCAGCCCGTCAAACCGAGTCGTCGCGGTTGTAGTTTTACTACGAAAGAATGTCATAGGGGGCTGAAACAGTCGCAGTTTTGTAGTAAAACTACAGAGCCCGGCTCTACCCCCGGCGAACATCCAAGAACATAAACGCACCGGCTCACGAAGCCGGCAGCGAAGCAGGCAACCGATTCTGGAAGCCTTTCCGCCCTGGAGCAAGCCATGCAAGATCTCGATCCCGTCGAAACCCAGGAATGGCTGGACGCCCTCGAGTCAGTACTCGATCGCGAAGGTGAAGACCGCGCCCACTACCTGATGACCCGGATGGGTGAATTGGCCACCCGTAGCGGCACACCCCTGCCCTACGGCATCACCACGCCCTACCGCAACACCATCCCCGTCACCCGTGAAGCGAAGATGCCCGGCGACCTGTTCATGGAGCGCCGTATTCGCTCCCTGGTCCGCTGGAACGCGCTGGCGATGGTGATGCGCGCGAACCTGAAGGACCCTGACCTGGGTGGACACATCTCCACCTTCGCTTCCAGCGCGACCCTGTACGACATCGGCTTCAACTATTTCTTCCAGGCCCCGACCGAGGAGCATGGCGGCGACCTGATCTACTACCAGGGCCATGCCTCTCCCGGCATCTACGCCCGCGCCTTCCTCGAAGGCCGCCTGACCGAAGATCAGATGCTGAATTTCCGCCAGGAAGTGGACGGCAACGGCCTGTCGAGCTACCCGCACCCGCACCTGATGCCGGACTTCTGGCAGTTCCCGACCGTTTCCATGGGTCTGGGCCCGATCACCGCGATCTACCAGGCGCGCTTCATGAAGTACCTGGAAAACCGCGGCTTCATTCCGAAAGGCAAGCAGCGCGTCTGGTGCTTCATCGGCGACGGCGAATGCGACGAGCCGGAAACCCTCGGCGCGATCTCCCTGGCCGGACGCGAGAATCTCGACAACCTGGTGTTCGTCATCAACTGCAACCTGCAGCGCTTGGACGGCCCGGTTCGCGGTAACAGCAAGATCATTCAAGAACTGGAAGGCGTGTTCAAAGGCGCCAACTGGAACGTCAACAAGGTCGTCTGGGGCCGCCTGTGGGATCCGCTGTTCGCTGCCGACGAAGATGGCCGCATGCAGCGCCGCATGGACGAAGCGATCGACGGCGAGTATCAGAACTACAAGGCCAAAGACGGCGCCTACGTGCGCAAGCACTTCTTCGGTGCCGACCCTGAGCTGCTCAAGCGCGTCGAGAAGATGTCCGACGAGGAAGTCTGGAAGCTCAACCGCGGCGGCCACGATCCCTACAAGGTCTATGCGGCCTATCACCAGGCGGTCAACCACAAGGGCCAGCCGACGGTCATCCTGGCCAAGACCATCAAGGGTTACGGCACCGGTGCCGGTGAGGCGAAGAACATCGCCCACAACACCAAGAAAGTCGATATCGACAGCCTGAAGATGTTCCGCGACCGCTTCGACATTCCAGTCAACGACTCGCAACTCGAAGAGCTGCCGTTCTACCGTCCGGCCGAAGACAGCGCGGAAATGCGCTATCTGCGCAAGTGCCGCGAGAAGCTCGGCGGTCATCTGCCGCAGCGCAGGCCGAAGAGCTTCAGCATTCCGACGCCTCCGCTGGAAACACTCAAGGCCGTACTCGACGGTTCCGGCGAGCGCGAAATCTCCACCACCATGGCGTTCGGTCGAATCCTTTCGCAGCTGGTCAAGGACAAGGATCTGGGCAAGCGCATCGTGCCAATCCTTGCCGACGAAGCCCGTACCTTCGGCATGGAAGGCATGTTCCGTCAGCTGGGTATCTACTCCCCGGTAGGGCAGCTGTACGAGCCAGTCGACCGCGATCAGGTGATGTACTACCGCGAAGAGAAAGACGGCCAGATCCTGCAGGAAGGTCTCAACGAAGCCGGCGCCTTCTCCTCGTTCATCGCGGCGGGCACCGCCTATAGCAACTACAACCAGCCGATGCTGCCGGTCTACATCTTCTACTCGATGTTCGGCTTCCAGCGTATCGGCGACTTGGCCTGGGCGGCCGGTGATGCGCAGACGCGCGGCTTCCTGTTGGGCGGTACCGCCGGACGCACCACGCTGAACGGCGAAGGCCTGCAGCACGAGGACGGCCATAGCCACATCCTCGCCAGCACCATCCCCAACTGCCGCAGCTATGACCCTACCTACGGCTACGAGCTGGCGGTGATCATGCATTACGGCATGCACGAGATGATGGAGCAGCAGAAGAGCGTCTACTACTACATCACCGTGATGAACGAGAACTACCAGCAGCCGGCCATGCCGCAGGGTGTAGAGGACGGCATCATCAAGGGCATGTACCTGCTCGAGGAAGCCAAGGGCGACTTCAAGCATCGCGTGCAGCTACTAGGCTGCGGCACCATCCTGCGCGAAGTACGCGCCGCAGTGGACATGCTGGCGAAGATAGGCGTGGGCGCCGACGTCTGGAGCGTCACCAGCTTCAACGAGCTGCGCCGCGATGGCCTGGCCGTGGACCGCTGGAACCGTCTGCATCCGACAGAAGAACCGCGCAAGACCTACGTCGAGCAGTGCCTGGAAGGTCGCGAAGGTCCGGTGATCGCCTCGACCGACTACATGAAGCTGTTCGCCGATCAGATCCGTCAGTGGGTGCCGTCGCGCGAGTACGAGGTGCTGGGCACCGACGGCTTCGGTCGCAGCGATTCGCGCGCCAAGCTGCGCGACTTCTTCGAAGTGGATCGCCGCTGGGTTGCTCTCGCCGCACTCAAGGCACTCGCTGATCGCGGCGCCATCGAACGCAAGGTCGTGGCCGAGGCCATCATCGAGTTCGGTATCGACCCCGATAAGCGCAATCCGCTGGATTGCTGATGCAGCGTGCGCACAGGAGAACCTATTGTGAGTGAAACCATACGCGTACCCGACATCGGCAGCGGTGAGGGTGAAGTAATCGAGTTGTTCGTCAAGGTCGGCGACCGTATCGAAGCCGACCAGAGCATCCTGACGCTCGAATCCGACAAGGCCAGCATGGAAATTCCCGCGCCCAAGGCTGGCGTGGTGAAGAGCCTGAAGGTCAAGATGGGTGATCGGTTGAAGGAAGGCGACGAGCTACTGGAGCTGGAAAGCGAAGGTAGCGAAGAAGCTGCAGCTCCGACTGAAAAGGCCGACGAGCCTGCCGGCGCCGCCAGCGGTGGCCCGGCCGACGAGACTGAAGCACCGACACCGCCGGGTGACGTAAATGCTTCGGCCTCGGCGGAGGAAGGCGAATCCCAAGAAATCAAGGTGCCGGACATCGGCTCCTCGGGCAAAGCCAGCGTGATCGAAATCTCGGTCAAGGCCGGCGATACCATCGAGGCCGAGCAAGCGCTGATCACCCTGGAGTCCGACAAGGCCAGCATGGAGATTCCGTCTCCGGCGGCGGGCGTCGTCGAGAGTATTTCGGTCAAGGTGGGCGACGAAGTCGGCACTGGCGATCTGATCCTGATCCTCAAGGGCGCGGCAACCAGCAAGCCTGCAACTGCAGCCAGCGCGCCGGCGGAAAAGCCCAAGGCGCAGCAATCGGAAGCAGCTGAAGAGTCAGCGGCCGAGCCGGCCGGCGAATCCGTGGAAGAGGTCCGCATTCCGGACATTGGCTCCAGCGGCGCCGCCAATGTCATCGAAGTCATGGTGAAAGCCGGTGACAGCGTCGAGGCGGATCAATCGCTGATCACGCTCGAGTCTGACAAGGCCAGCATGGAAATCCCGGCGCCCAAGGCCGGTGTCGTGGAGTCGCTGTCGATCAAGGTCGGCGACGAAGCCAAGACCGGCGACCTGATCCTGACACTGAAAGTGAAAGGCGCCGCGCCGGCGAAGAAACCCGAGGCCAAACGCGAGGAAGCGGCACCGCAGCAGCAGGCTGTCGCGCCGAACAAGCAGGGCGTGCCAGAAGCCCAGGCGGCCGCAACGGCGCCGCCCGTAGTAAGCGGACCAAGCAAGGCCGGCACAAAGGTGCACGCCGGCCCAGCGGTACGCATGACCGCGCGCGAATTCGGTGTCGAGTTGGCCGATGTCCAGGGCACCGGGCCGAAGGGACGAATTCTCAAGGAAGACGTCCAGGCCTACGTCAAGAACATGATGAGCAAGGCCAAGCAGGCGCCGGCAGAAGGCGCTACGGGCGGAGCGGGTATTCCGCCGATCCCGACCATCGACTTCAGCCGCTTCGGTGAAGTCGAGGAAGTGCCAATGACCCGCCTGATGCAGGTCGGCGCCGCCAACCTGCACCGCAGCTGGCTCAACGTGCCGCACGTGACCCAGTTCGAATCGGCTGACATCACCGAGCTGGAGGCCTTCCGCGTCGCGCAGAAAGCAATCGCAGAAAAGGCCGGCGTCAAGCTGACCGTACTGCCGTTGCTGCTCAAGGCCTGCGCGCACCTGCTCAAGGAACTGCCGGAATTCAATGCCTCGCTAGCCCCCAGCGGCAAGGCAGTGATCCGCAAGAAGTACGTGCATGTAGGCTTCGCCGTCGACACGCCGGATGGCTTGATGGTCCCGGTGATTCGCAACGTCGATCAAAAGAGCCTGCTGCAACTGGCAGGCGAAGCGGCGGAGTTGGCCGAAAAGGCGCGCAACAAGAAGCTTTCACCGGATGCCATGCAGGGCGCCTGCTTCACCATTTCCAGCCTCGGCCACATTGGCGGTACCGGCTTCACGCCGATCGTCAACGCGCCGGAAGTGGCGATCCTGGGTGTCAGCAAGGCAACCATGCAGCCGGTATGGGACGGCAGTGCGTTCCAGCCGCGCCTGATGCTGCCGCTTTCGCTGTCCTATGATCACCGCGTGATCAACGGTGCCGCGGCGGCGCGCTTCACCAAGCGTCTGTCCGAGCTGCTGGCGGACATCCGCACGATGCTGCTGTGATCGTGTGAGTCGAAACAGCCCTGCCATCCGGCGGGGCCGTTCCTTCAAGCTCAGCGCCGAAGCCTCAAGCCCCGAAAGCTTGGGGCTTTTTGTTTTCTACTGCGGCGTTGACGGTTCCTATCCTTTTTGCAGATTGCGGAACAGGAAAGACAAGGCTTTTGCCAGTTCTTCAGCTCCGGCGGGATCACGCAATATGGTCAGCCAGGGGTCCCCATCGGCCGGGCTGGTAAAGACGCAAACAATCCCTTGTGGCGGGCATTGATAGCGTAAATAAGGGTCCATTCCGAACACCGAAAAGCTGCTGTTGCGCACAGCGATGTTGCCGGACGCATCTCGCCGCTCTTCGCGGATGCGTAATTCACCCGGCGCGCCCACGCTCAGGCGATAGGACAGATCCTGCGGATTGGCCTGCCCAACCTGATACGCGGCCTTTAGCCCGTGGGTTTCAAGCAAGGCATTGCTATGCGCAAGCAGGGCTTTTCGCTCATCCGATGTAAGATAGAGCGCCTTCAGCTCGGCCAGGTAATTGGCCGATTCATCCGAGCTCAAGGCGGGTGATTCATCAGCTTGCAGCGATACGCTGGTAGTCAGAAGAAGTGAGATCAGCAGTAACTTCGAAAGCCGACTTGTCAGTCCCTGTCGCATGATGCACCCTTGCCGTAATTTAATATTATTTAGCCATCGCCACCGCTAAAATGCTGTCAACAACGGCTAGCGAAGCGGCTCCCGCAGCATACTGGAAGCAAACCGCTCGATGAAAATACATACCGATGCCGCCAGCCGTTTGGCGACCGAGGTTGTGACGCAGTTGCCAGTGCCTTCCAGGCTCGGGATGCTGCGTTTCGAGCGTTTGAACGAGTCCAGCTGGGCGTTGCTCTATCTGGATCCCGCTTGCGAACGTCACCTGGGCCAACCGGCGCACGAGTTATGCTCGCTGATCGACTCACCGTACGCCAGCCTGATGGAACCGGCGACGCGCCTGCACATGCATGACGTCGTCCAAGCACAGCTAAGCGCCCAAGGCCACTACTCCATTCGTTATTGCGTGCATGCGGCGATCGGCTCGCTGGAGCTGCTAGAAATCGGCGAGCCGTGCCAACAGTATGGTCGGGAATTGCTGCGCGGCTACCTGATCGTCGAAGCCTGCTCAGCTGAAGCGACTCCGCAGCTGCAAGACTCCATGCTCAAGCTCTCGGCGGACCTTTATCAGAAAACCTCCGATGTGCATCTAGAGCATCTGATTCGCTCACGCGCGCAACAGAGCCTGATCGTGCGCTTGGCACGGCACCGCTACAACTCGGCCAACCCCCAGCTCGAAGCGGCACAGCTGATCACCCAGGCCGCCAGCGAAGCCTATGGGATCGCCCGAGCGGCGATCTGGCACCTGAACGGTGACCAGCTCGAAGCCGTCGCCATATATCGACGCGACAACGACAGCTACGAGCACCCTCCCACGCTGGATATCGCTGTGTGCCCCCGCTACCTGGAGGCGCTGCACAGCGGTCGAGCCCTCGACGTAGCCAATGTCAACGAAGACCCCCGCACCCGGGAAC
Source organism: Pseudomonas sp. MTM4 (assembly GCF_019355055.1). Lineage (NCBI taxonomy): Bacteria > Pseudomonadati > Pseudomonadota > Gammaproteobacteria > Pseudomonadales > Pseudomonadaceae > Pseudomonas > Pseudomonas sp. MTM4. Next base: position 3,572,663 of record NZ_CP048411.1, on the reverse strand, counting down.
TCACCGAAAGCCTTTTCAGGCCGCGAAGTATCATTTCCATATTGGATGCGACCATTCGGGTTGGCGGTGAGGTCATTGGCGTGCTCTGTCTGGAGCATTCGGGCAATGCGCGCAACTGGCATGCCGATGAGGTGGCTTTCGTCGGCGAACTGGCCGATCAATACGCGCAGGTGCTGGCCAACCAGCAAAGACTTAGCGCCACCCATACACTGCATCTGTTCAAGCGCGCAGTAGAGCAAAGCGCAAGCGCCTTCATTTTGGTCGACAAGAACGGCGTGGTCGATTACGTCAATCCGAGCTTCACCGCCATCACCCAATTTGCCGCAGAGGAAGTCCGCGGACGTCGCCTCACGGAACTGACCGCACTGGAAAACCTCGGCGAATTGCTTTTCGACACCTCATCCAATCTGGCGAAAAGCAATAGCTGGCAAGGCGAGTTTCGCAGCCGACGCAAGGATCTCGAGCCGTACTGGGGCCAGCTCTCGATCTCTAAGGTGTATGGCGAAAACGGCGAGCTGACCCACTACATCGGCATCTACGAAGACATCACCCATAGCAAGTTGGCGCAGCAACACATCGAACGCTTGGCCTATACCGACAACCTGACCAGCCTCGGCAATCGCCCCTTCTTCATTCGCAGCATCGAAGAGCGCTTCGCCAACGACAAGACTCCGCAGCTGTGCCTGCTGCTGGTGGACATCGACAATTTCAAGCGCATCAATGACAGCCTTGGCCACCAGACCGGCGATAAGCTGCTGGCCAGCCTCGCGCGGCGCCTGCGTAATAGCCTGAGCCGCGATAGCGTGCTGGCCCGCTTCGCCAGCAATGAATTCGCACTCCTGCTCGACGGCATGGACCTCGAAGAAGGCCAGCACCTGGCCAATCAGGTGCTGCGTATTTTGGAAAAGCCGTTGTTCGTCGACAAGCAGCTGATCAGCGTCAGCGGCTCCCTGGGTCTGGCCTGCGCCCCGCTGCACGGCCACGATCCAGAAACCCTGATGAAACACGCCGGCCAGGCCCTGCACAAAGCCAAGGCCAACGGTAAGAATCAGGTGCAGGTATTCACCGAAGCCCTGCATGCCGAGGCCAACTACAAGCTGTTCGTGGAAAACAATCTGCGCCGCGCGCTGGCGCAGAACGAGCTCGAAGTTTTCTACCAACCCAAGCTTTGCCTGCGGACCGGGCGACTGCAAGGGCTGGAAGCGCTGCTGCGCTGGAATCACCCGGAAAAGGGCATGATCCGCCCGGATCAGTTCATCAGCGTTGCCGAAGAAACCGGGCTGATCATCCCGATTGGCAAGTGGGTCGCGCGCGAGGCCTGCCGGATGGGCATAAAGCTCGCGGCGCTGGGCATCGGCGCGCCGCAGATGGCGATAAACCTTTCGCCGAAACAGTTCTCCGACCCTGACCTGGTTGACTCGATTGCCGCCATTCTTTCCGAAGAGCAGCTGCCTCCAGGTTGCCTGGAACTGGAGCTGACCGAAAGCCTATTGCTCGAAGCTACCGAGGAGACACGCCAGCAGCTGATTGGCCTGAAGGCGCTCGGTGTAACGCTGGCGATGGATGACTTCGGCACCGGCTACTCATCGTTGAGCTATCTGAAGAAGTTTCCCATCGACGTCATCAAGATCGATCGAAGCTTCATCAAGGACATTCCCGGCAACCAGGACGATATCGAAATCACTTCTGCGGTGATCGCCATGGCCCGCAACCTCAATCTGAAAGTCGTCGCCGAAGGCATCGAAACCACCGAGCAGCTGACGTTTCTGCGCCATCAGCGTTGCGATATCGGCCAGGGCTACCTATTCGACAAACCCATACCCGGCACCCAGCTCGTCGGCTCGCTCAGCCGTTATCCGCACTGGATCTGAGCCTTTCGTCAGCGTACAGACTGGCGGCAGCGTTTTGGTATTGTCCGCTTGATAGCCTAGGCTCCCAGCAGCTCCTTACTCCAGGCTCGAGGATCATCATGACTCTGCGCTCACAAATTCTTGTTCAAAAACAGGCGCTACCCGATGCCGGACAGGCGCTACCCGGACGTGCCACCGCGGTTCCGGTACCCGAGGCGCATTTCGTCAACGGCAACCCGCTACAGCCACCCTTCCCGGCCCACTTGCAGCAGGCACTGTTCGCCATGGGCTGCTTCTGGGGGGCGGAGCGGCGGTTCTGGGAGCAATTTGGCGTCTGGACCACCGCGGTGGGCTATGCCGGAGGCCACACGCCAAACCCCACGTATGAAGAAGTCTGCTCCGGCCTCACCGGGCACACCGAGGCCGTGCTGGTCGTTTTTGACCCACAGCAAATCAGTTACCGCGAACTGCTCAAGCTATTCTGGGAGGCGCACAATCCGACCCAAGGCATGCGGCAGGGCAACGATATTGGCACCCAATATCGATCGGCGATCTACTGCCTCGACGAAGCCCAACTGAACGAAGCGCGTGCCAGCGAGGAGCGTTTCCAGGCAGAGTTGACCAGGCATGGGCTTGGCGGCATCACCACGGAGATTGCTGAAGCCCCTGCGTTCTATTACGCCGAGGCTTATCACCAGCAATATCTGGCGAAGAATCCGGGCGGTTACTGTGGGCTGGGTAGCACTGGCGTCTGCATGCCACTCTGAGATTCAAGCATTAATGCCTGAGCATCACGCAGCAGTGCTCGGGCGATGCTTCTTGCCAGTCTTTGCGAAAGGGTTCCGCAAAAAAAGAAACCCCGCCGAAGCGGGGCCTTTGCAGACTGAATCCTGACATCCGTGACTTGCGCCTTCCTGGCGTCGTTCCGCTACGCTTCCGTGTTTTCTATGCGCTTCCCTACGCGGCGTCCATAGCGCAAAAGACTACCGTTCAGCCGAATAAACCTGTAGTAGCCATCTGCACCGCGATTTGTAAGCAAAGGCTTACAGAAAACCCTTCCCTAGGTCACTCTGTAAGCCATTGACTACAAACGATGCGGAACTATGACTGGCGTAGTGGCGCCTTGTTCCCAGAGCTGGCTAATTAATTTCATTGTGCCTTTACGGGTTAAGCGTTCAGAACTGTGCTGCGTCGAGCAGATAGAGCGAGTCGCTTCCCGCCCGGACCGATGCGCTCAGCGAATGAATACGGGGCAGCAGGCGCGCGAAGAAGAAACGTGCCGTGCCGAGTTTGCTGGCATAGAAATCGTCCTGTCCTTCCTTACCCAACGCAGCGCCCGCCATGCGAGCCCACATATAGGCGTACGCGGTGTAGCCGAACACATGCAGATATTCGACCGAGGCGGCACCTATTTCATTAGGGTTGCGCTTGGCGCTATCGAGGACGAACGCAGTGAGCTCATCGAGATTTTCCAGCGCTGCCTTGAGCGGCGCCACGAATTCGTCCAACTCGGCGCTCGTGGTAGAGCAGTAGCTTCGAATCTCTTCTGCAAAAGCGTTGTAGAGTTCACCGCCGCTGCCTACAACCTTGCGGCCCAGCAGATCCAGCGCCTGGATACCGTTGGTGCCCTCGTAGATCTGAGTGATACGGCAGTCGCGCACCAGCTGCTCCTGGCCCCACTCGCGAATGAAGCCATGACCGCCGAATATCTGCTGGCCATGCACCGTGGTTTCCAACCCCATGTCTGTGAGGAACGCCTTGGCCACCGGCGTCAGCAGCGCAACCTGCGCTTCGGCGCGCTGACGCGCCTCGGCATCCTCGCTGAACTTGGCGATATCCAGCTGCAACGCAACGTAGCTGGAAAACGCGCGGCCGCCCTCGTTCAGCGCTTTCATGGTCAGCAGCATGCGCCGAACGTCCGGGTGCACGATGATCGGATCGGCCACCTTGTCCTGCGCGACAGGGCCGGTCGGAGCGCGGCTTTGCACACGCTCGCGCGCATATTCGATGGCACTCAGGTAGGAACGCTCGCCGGTCGCCAAGCCCTGGATGCCAACACCCAGCCGCTCGTAATTCATCATGGTGAACATCGCCGCCAGGCCCTTGTTCGGCTCGCCGACCATCCAGCCGGTCGCACCGTCGAAGTTCATCACGCAGGTCGCCGAAGCCTGGATGCCCATCTTGTGCTCGATGGAACCGCAAGACAGCGAATTGCGCTCGCCCAGCGAACCGTCCTCATTGACCATCACCTTGGGAACGAGGAACAGCGAGATACCACGCGAGCCGGCCGGCGCATCCGGCAGCTTGGCCAACACCAGATGAATGATGTTCTCGGTCAGGTCGTGTTCCCCGCCGGTAATGAAAATCTTGGTCCCGCTGACTTTGTAGCTGCCGTCGGCCTGCGGCTCGGCCTTGGTGCGGATGATGCCCAGGTCCGTGCCGGCATGCGGCTCTGTCAGGCACATCGAGCCAGCCCAGGTTCCGGCATACATGTTCGGCAAATACTTCTGTTTCAGCTCTTCGCTGGCGTGGGCGTAGACCGACAGGCAGGCGCCAGAGGTCAGCATCGGATAGAGGCCGAATGCCAAGCTGGCGGAGTTCATCATTTCTTCGACCTGAGCCGAGATCGCCTTGGGCATGCCCATACCGCCGTAGGCCGGGTCGCCACCCACGCCGACCCAGCCACCTTCGGCATACAGGCGATAGGCTTCGGGATAACCGGCCGGCGTGCTGACCGCGCCATCGGTCCAGTGACAGCCTTCCTCGTCGCCGCTGCGGTTGAGCGGGGCGATGGTATTGGCGGTGATCTTGCCCGCCTCCTCAAGAATGGCATCGGCGGTTTCCGCGTCCACGACCTCAGCCAGCGCTGGCAACGTCTGCCAGAGCTTCGGGGCATCGAAGACTTCATTCAGGACGAATCGCATATCGCGCAACGGTGCTTTGTAATCAGCCATGGGAGAGACCTCGCAGAAAACATGACGCCGGGCCGGTTGGCCGCAGGAGTTTTGCGAGTCTAACTGAAGACCAATCGGCGCCCGAAGCGTCTTAAAGTGACCGACTGGTTCTCATGCTGGCGCCATTGAGGTGGCGTGATTGCGTCGCCACGGCCGCTAGGTATCAGCGGCCGAACGCTTTGCCGTCCGTACCGCGCCACGCCGATTCTCGCCATGCGAGCGAATGCAGTTGCGCCCTGCACTCTTGGCGCTATAAAGCGCCTGATCAGCGCTTTTGATAACTTCCTCCGGGCTGCGCTGCGTGATCAGCCGCTCGGCCACGCCAATGCTGATGGTCACCGAGACTGACGCCGCCGAACTGGCACCACGACGCTGCCGCCCTCGCTCCGCATCCTTTGGCCGATTCGACTTATCCCGTAGCTGCAATGGATAGTCCTCGACCGCCTGCCGGACGGCCTCCAGATGCACCAGACAGTGCTCCAGATCGCGGCCCGGAAACACCAGCGCGAACTCTTCGCCGCCGTAACGATAGGCACGCCCGCCGCCGCCCACCTTGCGCAACCGGCTCGCAACCAGTCGCAGCACCTGGTCGCCGACGTCATGGCCATGGGTGTCATTGAACGCTTTGAAGCGATCCACATCGGCCATGGCGATGACGTAATTGCGCCCCAGCCGCTGTAGCCGTTCGTTGAGCGCCCGGCGCCCGGGAAGGCCGGTCAGCTCGTCACGAAACGCCATCTGGTAGGCCTCCTGCGCGATCGCTACCACCAGCATCAACATCAGCAGGCTACTCATAACATTGAGCGTGCCCGGCCGACTGAACACCTGCGGCAGCATCAGCAGCAAACCAATCAGCGCGACGAACTGAGCAGCATGCACCGGGCGCGGACGCCGCAGGTATTGCACCAGCAAGCCAGTCAGCGCCACCAGAAAAACCGGATAGGCCAGTTGGATCAGTGACAACCAGTCCGTCTGCAGGGAGGGCCAACGAATCTCTACCAACCAGTCGAGCGTGGCCTCGGGGAATCGTCGCGCCAGGGCCAGCGCCAACATCGACGCGGCGAACAGCACAGCGAGGCGCGCCAGGCCGTCCTGCAACAGATGAGCACGCTCACGCCACAGCGCATACAGCCCATAAAGCGCGGGTGAAAGCAGGCTACAGAGATGAAATGTCAGCACCGCTTCCGGCAATAAAGCACCTGTAAGCCGGTAATGATCGACCTGGGTGTCCAACAGAAAATAGACGAGATAGACCACCAGCAGCAGGAAACCCTCGCGGACCCGCGCGTAGGCGATACAGAACGCGCCACCGAGCAATAGCAGAACGGTCGGCAGCACGTTGAACAATGACGTGAAGAACTCGTTGAGATTCGTCTGCCGCGCAGCGATCAGCGAGCCGAATAGCAAGGCCAGCGGTGCATACAGATGACTAACAAGGCGTGCAGCATTCAGGCGAGGCACGACGGCTCCGGCAGATGGTCGCGAGAACCAGGCATTGTGCCATTAACTCGATCAGGCGATCATCTCAGATCGAGCGTGAGCACCTTTTGCTCGGAATGAAAGGCCACCGGCGAAGCAGTGATTCAAGTAACGACGGTAGCGCGTCACGCGGCTATCGGTGGTCTATCCGATCGCTCCACGGCACGCCTTCATAACGACTGCCTTATAAAGGCGAAACCCCGCGATTAGCGGGGTTCGTCATCAGCTGAGTCCATTGCCAAGGCAACGGATCTCAGCTCAGCACAACCTTAGTACGCCAGCTCGAAGTGAGCCTCGTCCATATCCATCAGGTTGTCAGCACCGGACAGCATGGTTTCGATGTGGGTGCGAGTGCGCGGCAGGATGCGCTGGAAGTAGAAGCGCGCCGTCTGCACCTTGGCGGTGTAGAAGCCATCGCTGTCTTCGCCGGCTGCGATCTTCTCGGACGCCAGGCGCGCCATGTCGGCCCAGAAGTAGGCCAGGCAGGCGTAACCGCAGTACATCAGGTAATCCACCGAAGCGGCACCGACTTCTTCGCGGTTTTTCATCGCAGCCATGCCGACCTTCATGGTCAGATCGCCCCACTCCTTGTTCAGCTTAGCCAGCGGCTCGACGAACTGCTTGATCGACTCGTTGCCTTCGTTGGCCTGGCAGAACTTGTGCACCACCTTGGTGAAGCCTTTCAGCGCTTCGCCCTGGGTCATCAGCACCTTGCGGCCCAGCAGGTCGAGTGCCTGAATGCCAGTAGTACCTTCGTACAAGCAGGAGATACGGCTGTCACGTACGTTCTGCTCCATGCCCCACTCGGCGATGAAGCCGTGTCCACCGTAAATCTGCACGCCGTGGTTGGCGGCTTCGAAGCCCACTTCGGTCATGAACGCCTTGGCGATCGGAGTGAGGAAGGCCAGCATTGCATCTGCGGCCTTGCGCTGCTCCTCGTCCTGACTGCGCTGAGTGATGTCGACCTGCTTGGCGGCGAAATAGAGCATCGCGCGATTGCCTTCGGCGAAGGCCTTCATGGTCAGCAGCATGCGGCGCACGTCCGGATGGACGATGATCGGGTCAGCGGCTTTCTCGGGCGCCTTGGGACCAGTCAGCGAACGCATCTGCAGACGCTCGCGAGCGTACTTGATACCACCTTGGAAACCGATCTCGGCATGGGCCAGGCCCTGCAGAGCGGTGCCCAGACGTGCGGTGTTCATAAAGGTGAACATGCAGTTCAGGCCCTTGTTCGGCGGGCCGATCAGGAAGCCGGTAGCGCTATCGAAGTTCATCACGCAGGTGGCGTTGCCGTGAATGCCCATCTTGTGCTCCAGCGAGCCACAGGACACGCCGTTGCGCTCACCGACACCGCCTTCGGCGTTCGGCAGGCCGTCTTTTGGTAAAAACTTGGGCACGATGAACAGCGAAATGCCCTTGGTGCCTTGCGGCGCATCGGGCAGACGGGCCAGTACGATATGGACGATGTTGTCGGCCATGTCGTGCTCGCCCGCGGAGATGAAGATCTTGGTGCCGCTGATCTTGTAGCTGCCGTCGGCCTGAGGCTCGGCCTTGGTGCGCAGCATGCCCAGGTCAGTGCCGCAATGCGGCTCGGTCAGACACATGGTGCCGGTCCACTCGCCGGATACCAGCTTGGTCAGATAGGTGGCCTGCTGCTCGGGCGTGCCGTGGGCGTGCAGGGTGTTCATCGCGCCATGGGACAGGCCGGGGTACATGCCCCAGGACCAGTTGGCTTCACCGACCATCTCGCTGATGGCCATGCCCAGCGACTCCGGCAGGCCCTGACCGCCGTGCTCGACGTCGTGGGCCAGGCTCGGCCAGCCGCCTTCGACGAACTGCTGGTAGGCCTCCTTGAAGCCAGTCGGCGTTTTTACGCCCGACTCGCTCCAGGTGCAGCCTTCGAGGTCACCGACGCGATTCAGCGGGGCGATGACCTGCTCACAGAACTTGGCGCCTTCGTCGAGAATGGCATTGACCATGTCCGGGGTGGCGTCTTCACAACCCGGAAGGCTCTGATAGTGCGCTTCGTAGCCGAGCAGTTCGTCACGTACGAAACGGATATCGCGCAAGGGGGCCTTGTAATCAGGCATAGCGTAAACCTCAGCGGTGGGCTCTTTGATTCAGGTGACCGACCGGCCACTCTTGGTTTGGATAGTGACCGCCACATGGCAGGTCAAACAGTCGTTTGAAACATACGTTTCGCCCTGCGCGATGTCAAGCAGGGGCCAGAACGCCGTTGGTCGGAGCGCCCTTCTAATGAGAGTCTAGAAAGAGATGGCCCGTAGGGGCTGTCCATTGCTTGGTCATTTCAAACAAACGACAAGAAACGCCATACCGCGCAGCAACACGGCACACAGCGAAACAGCAACAGCCCGAGGATGGAGGGATTTCGGAGAGACCGACCGGAGGGAGTCAGGCTTTGGTATTAATTAAAGTGCCAAGCACTTCATCTGCGCTCTGCAACATCCGTGCGCCGGCTTTCGCCGCGTGCTCGCCGACCTTCATCTGGATCAGCTGCTCGGTCAGCTCGACGGCATCGGCAACTGTTTGAGAATTTTCGGCAACCGGCAACGTATCGGCGGCGATCGCAGCGCCGGCATCATCGACGCGCTGCTGGCCGGCCTGAAAAGCGGCCAGACCGGAAGAGAGGAGATTGGAGATCTGCATGTGCGACTTCCAGGTAGTCAATTCGCCATCATTGAAGCAGAGCTGAAGCTCAGCCGCCAGTAACGCATCGTTATAAGCGGACCTGAAGCATCAACAAGCCGGGAAGAGCGGCCCGATATCCAGATAGCGCGCAACCTCGGCGGGACACGCCTCGGATAGGTGTGGCACCCGCCCAAGGCAAGGCGCTGGCAGACGCTCGGCCAGCGTGGTGAGGTTTTCCTCCAGCCGCGACGTTGCCGGATCGACGATGTTGGCAACCCAGCCCGCCAACCGTAACCCGTCGCGCTCGATGGCCTCGGCCGTGAGCAAAGCGTGATTGATGCAGCCCAGGCGAACCCCGACGACTAGAATCACCGGCAATCCCAGCTGCACAGCGAGATCGGACAGACTTTCGCGACCGGCCAGCGGCACGCGCCAACCGCCGGCGCCTTCCACCAGCGAGAATTGTGCCTGCAACGCCAATATCTGCCGAACCGGCTTCGCGAGCGCCGCCACGCTTAATTCGACAGCGGCTTCGCGCGCGGCCAGATGCGGCGCAATGGCCGGCTCGAAGGCGAACGGATTGACCTCCTCGTAGCGCAGCGGCAGCGTGCATTCGCCGAGCAACGCCAGCGCGTCGCTGTTGCGCAACCCATCAACGGACATCTTGCACCCCGACGCCACCGGCTTCGCCGCAGCCGTGCTGTGCCCCGCCAGCCGCGCCGCATGTAGCAGCCCGGCGGCGACGGTGGTCTTGCCGACTTCGGTATCGGTACCGGTGACGAAAAAAACCGCGGTCATCTCAGAAATCCTTGCGCAACACGCCGTATACCACCTGATAGGTCGCCGGCAGCCCGCTCGGTGTGCGGAACTGCTCGTACGCATCAATCAATGCGCGAATGCGCACACGGCCGGTAAGACGGCCGGAACGACCGGGATTCAGATTGTGCGCACCGAGCGCCTTGAGCTCATGGGTCAGCTGACGCAGCTCGGCGAAGTGCAGCACCTGGGGCTCGACATCGAGCCGGTCCAGCTGCAATCCACTGGCGGCGCAGAGCTGCTGGTAAACCTCCAGGGAACGAAAGCGATTGACGTGAGTAAAACCGTCCACTGCTTGCCAGCTGTCACGCAGCTCCTGCAGGGTGCCGCTGCACAGACTGGTAAAGGCCAGAACGCCGTCTGGACGCAGCACCCTTTTCGCCTCGCTCAGTACGGCGGAAAAATCTTCACACCATTGCAGCGCCAGACTGGAAAAGACCAGATCGACCGATGCATCTCGCAGCGGCAGGCATTCAGCATCGCCGGCAATGAACGCAGCCGCGCCGCCTTGAGGCCGTGCATGGCGCAACATACCTTCGGCGATATCCAGCGCGACACCTTCGCTTGTAGAAAAGCGACTCGCCAAAACCCTCGAAAAGTAACCGGTGCCTGCACCCAGATCGAGCCAGCGCGAGGGTTGCAGATCAGTCGGCAACCGTTCGATCAATGCGCTGCCGACGGTGCGCTGCAGCTCGGCCACGGCGTCATAGCTAGCGGCGGCACGGGAGAACGATGCGGCGACCAGGCGTTTGTCCGGCAGGCCGGATGCGGCATTGGCAGGCGTCACCGCAACCCATTCACTCATACAGCGCTGCCTCTGATAAATGCCACCATCTCCGCCGCGACATCATCAGCGCGTTCCAGAGCCAGCGCATGGCTCGCGCCTGGAATCATTTTAGTCTCTATTCCGGGCATCCAGCGCCGCAACGCATCGCAGGCGGCCGCCGGAACCAGTGCGTCACCATCGGCGAACAGATGCAGCTGACGACCAAAATAACCATGCAGGGCCGCGCGCCCATCCAGCTCCGCCAACAACTGCAGGCCGGCGTCCAGCACGGCCGGCGCAGACTCCGACTGGCTGACCAGCAGCTGGCGCGCCAGCGTTCGCGGATCGTAACCACCGCGGCTGCACAGCGAACGGAAGCGCTTGAGGGTTTCTTCAGGATCGAGCCGGAACGCCTCGTGAAAGGCATCGAAGATTTCCGGCGCCATGCCTTCCGGCCATTGCGGGCGGGCGCGGAAGCAGGGGTTACTGGCGATGGTGATCAACCCGCGGCAGGTATCCAGGCGTCGCGCCGCCAGCTGAGCGGCGAGCATGCCGCCCAGCGACCAGCCGGCCAGCCAGCTGTCGTGTGGTACACGCCGGTCGAGTTCATCGAACCAGGCATTGGCGTCTGCCAGCTCGGGCAAGGGTTCGATGATCACCTCAATATCCGGTGCGAGCTCGGTCAGTGCCTCGTACAAAGGCTGCAACGCAGCCGGGCCGAACGCCCATCCGGGCAGCAAAATCAGCTGATCACGCATCCGCTTCAGGCTCCTCGGCCAATCGATTCCAGCATTCGGCCAGGATATCCAGCAGTCGTTCCACGTGCGCCTCGCTGTGCAACGCACTGAAGGTCACGCGCAGCCGCGCACTGCCGACCGGCACGGTGGGCGGCCTGATCGCGCCGACCAGAATGCCGCGCGCCTTGAGCGCAGCGGACAAAGCCAGGGCCCGCTCGCTGCTGCCGACCAGAATCGGCTGGATCGGCGTCGGGCTGTCCATCAGAGTCAGGCCGATGTCGGCGGCGCCCTGGCGGAAGCGGGCGATCAGCCGGTTTAGGTGCTCACGGCGCCAGCCTTCACGGCGCAGCAATTCGAGACTCTTGAGCGTTGCACAGGCGACGGCCGGTGGCTGGCTAGTCGTATAGATGTAGGGCCGAGCGAACTGGATCAGCGTCTCGATCAGCTCCTCGCTGCCGGCAACGAAAGCGCCCGCCGTACCGAAGGCCTTGCCTAGGGTGCCGACCAGAACCTGCACGTCATCGATGCCCAGCCCGAAATGTTCGACGATGCCGCTGCCGGTTTTGCCCAGCGGGCCGAAACCGTGGGCGTCATCGACCATCACCCAGGCATCGCGGCGCTTGGCCTCAGCGCACAGCGTCGGCAGGTCGGCCAGATCGCCGTCCATGCTGAACACACCATCGGTGACCACCAGCGTATTGCCGCTAGCCTTCTCTAGTCGCTTGGCCAGGCTAGCCGTATCGTTGTGCAGGTATCGGGAAAAACGCGCGCCGGACAGCAGGCCGGCATCGAGCAGCGAAGCATGGTTGAGGCGATCCTCCAGCACCGTATCGCCCTGCCCCACCAACGCCGTGACAGCTGCAAGATTGGCCATATAGCCAGTGGAAAACAGCAGCGCACGCGGCCGTCCGGTGAATTCCGCCAGCGCCTCTTCCAACTCGTGATGCGGCGTGCTGTGGCCGATCACCAGATGCGAGGCGCCACCGCCGACGCCCCATTTCGCCGCGCCCTGCTGCATCGCGGCGATCACCTCGGGGTGATTCGCAAGCCCCAGATAGTCATTGGAACAGAAAGCCAGCAGCCGCTCGCCATCGACGGTCGCTTCCGGCTGCTGCGGTGTTTCCAGCAAGGGTCGTTGGCGGTAAAGATGTTCGGCACAGCGGGCCGCGAGGCGGGATTGCAGGTCAAAGGACATGAATAAGCTCGAAGCTGGAGGCCTGAAGCTGGAAGCGGCGCCGAATCGCTTCATGCTTCCGGCTTAAGGCTTCCAGCTCCGTGTTTATACGACCGCGTTATAGAACAGCTTCGAATCGCGCTGCTCGACCAGCGCCTGCTCGATGGCGGCCTGATGCACTTCGTCATCGTGCTCCTCACGCGCTTCGGGCTGGATGCCCAGGCGCTTGAACAACAGCATGTCCTTGTCGGCCTGCGGGTTGCCGGTGGTCAGCAGCTTTTCGCCGTAGAAAATCGAGTTGGCGCCGGCGAGGAAGGCCAGGGCCTGCATCTGCTCGTTCATCTGCTCGCGACCAGCCGACAGGCGCACGTGGGACTTGGGCATCATGATCCGCGCCACGGCGAGCATGCGAATGAAGTCGAAGGGATCGACGTCCTGCTCCTCGGCCAGCGGCGTGCCTTTCACTTTGACCAGCATGTTGATCGGTACCGATTCAGGATGCTCCGGCAGGTTGGCCAGTTGGATCAGCAGGCCGGCGCGGTCGTCCAGCGATTCACCCATGCCGAGGATGCCGCCGGAGCAGATCTTCATCCCCGACTCGCGCACGTAGCTCAGGGTCTCCAGACGGTCAGCGTAGGTGCGGGTGGTGATGATGTTGCCGTAGAACTCAGGCGAGGTGTCGAGGTTGTGGTTGTAATAGTCCAGGCCCGCCGCCGCCAGTGCTTTGGTCTGTTCCTGATCGAGCTTGCCGAGGGTCATGCAGGTTTCCAACCCCAGGGCTTTCACGCCCTCGACCATTTTCAATACGTAGGGCATGTCCTTGGCGGACGGATGCTTCCAGGCCGCGCCCATGCAGAAGCGCGTCGAACCGATGGCTTTGGCGTCAGCCGCGGCATCCAGCACCTTTTGCACTTCCATCAGTTTTTCTTTATCAAGGCCGGTGTTGTAGTGGCCCGACTGCGGGCAGTACTTACAGTCTTCCGGGCAGGCGCCAGTTTTGATCGACAACAATGTCGAAACCTGGACGCGGTTGGCATCGAAGTGCTGGCGATGCACGCCCTGAGCCTGGAAGATCAGGTCGTTGAACGGTTGTTCAAAGAGCGCCTTGACTTCGGCGAGGCTCCAGTCGTGACGGGTAACGGAAGCGGCGGTGGCGCTCATGGGCATTCCTTGTAATTAATAGCGGCTCGGCGGCCTGGCACGGATGCGAAATGGTTAGCCAAGGCGATGTGGCTGTCAACCTGGAAAGGAATCATGGTTTACGACTGGTTAAAATATAAGCACTACTGCCAACTTTGCGATGAACGCTGCGAAGCCGACCAATCGCCGTGCGCGCCCTGCGAAGCCGATTTGCCTTGGCTCGACGGTCAGTGCTCGATCTGCGCGCTGCCGCTACCAACGTCAGGCCTGATCTGTGGCGACTGCCTCAAACGCCCACCCACCTTCGATCACGTCGCAGTACCCTGGCGCTTCGCCTTTCCCGTAGACAGCCTGATCACCCGCTTCAAGCACCAGTCACGCTGGCCGCTGGGGAGATTGCTGGCGGAGCAGCTGACTCGCCATCTGCAACACGCCTACGCCGAAGGTCTGCCGCGTCCCGACGTGCTTCTGCCGGTCCCGCTGGCGCGCAAGCGGCTGCGAAAGCGAGGTTTCAATCAGGCGAAAATGATCGCCGACTGGCTGAGCCCGGCACTGGCGGTCCCGGTCGATATGCAACTGCTGCAACGGGTTCAGGACACTCAATCGCAACAACAACTCGACGCTGCGAGCCGGCGCCGAAATTTGCGACAAGCGTTTCGCCTGGCTGACCAAGAGAGACTCGCCGGACGTCACATCGCAATCGTCGACGACGTACTTACTACCGGCGCCACTGCCGAAGCACTGGCTCGTCTGTTGAAACGCGCCGGCGCTGTACGAGTCGATGTGTATTGTCTGGCGCGCACGCCGAAGCCGGGGGATACCTGAAACCACGAGCGGAGCGAGCCATGCGCGCGAACCCAGGCTCCGCATGTTTCGTCCTACATGGCACCGCTTTCACGGACAGCCCCTCCCGGCGATTGCGCCAGCCTAGACTTGCGGCAAGCCATGCGGTTGTTTAAAAGCCCGGGTGCAATACACTGACCGGCCCATTCGCGGAGCCGACCATGAGCCATCCCTTCGACACTCTCACGCCTGACCTTGTGCTCGATGCGGTGGAAAGTGCGGGCTTTATCAGCGATGCGCGCGTGTTGGCGTTGAACAGCTATGAAAACCGGGTCTACCAGGTGGGCATCGAAGACGAGGTGCCCGTGGTCGCGAAGTTCTACCGCCCGGGCCGCTGGAGCAACGAGGCGATCCTCGAAGAGCATCAGTTTTCCATTGAACTGGCTGACCGCGAGATTCCGGTGGTGGCGCCATTGGAGCGCAACGGCGAAACACTGTTCGAGCATGCCGGTTTTCGCTTCGCGCTCTTTCCCCGTCGCGGAGGGCGCGCGCCGGAGCCGGGCAATCTCGACCAGCTCTATCGCTTGGGCCAATTACTCGGCCGCATGCACGCGGTCAGTGCCAGCCGGCCCTTCGAACACCGCGAAACGTTGAATGCTCAGCACTTCGGTCACGAATCGCTGGCGACCTTGCTCGATGGTGGCTCCGTGCCGAAAAGCCTGCTGCCGGCCTACGAGTCGGTGGCACGCGATCTGCTGAAGCGCGTCGATGAGGTCTTCAACCGCACCGAATTCCAGCCGATCCGCCTGCACGGCGACTGCCACCCCGGCAACATCCTCGCCCGCGACGACGCTTTCCATCTGGTCGATCTGGACGATTGCCGCATGGGCCCATCGGTGCAGGATATCTGGATGATGCTTGCCGGTGAGCGTCACGAGCGGCTCGGGCAACTGTCCGAGTTGGTTGACGGCTACAACGAATTCCATGATTTCGCGCCACGCGAACTACCGCTGATCGAAGCCCTTCGCGCTCTGCGCTTGCTGCACTACAGCGCCTGGCTGGCACGCCGCTGGGACGATCCGGCCTTTCCGATGAGCTTTCCGTGGTTTGGCACGGAGCGTTATTGGGGCGATCAGGTGCTGATTCTGCGTGAGCAGATGTCCGCGCTGCAGGAAGAGCCGCTGAAGCTTTTTTAGCTGGAAGTCAGAGCAAACGAGATGGGCCAATCGGAGTCCCGACGGATCTAGCGCCGGGGTTCATCGGTGGGCTGAAGCCCACCCTACGACTCAAAGCGGAGGGTTGCCGGCTTCACTACCCCCTGTTCACCATGTTCCGGGTGGGTTGAAAACGGAGTGCCGCCTGGTCCACCCATCGGCTCCAACTTGACTAACCGACCGTAGGGTGGGCTTCAGCCCACCAAACTACGTGCAGACAACAGCTCTGCTACGGTCAGGCCTCTTCGATCAACCAGTCCAGCCGCCAGCCGCCCTCGCTTTGCTCCAGCAATGTGGCCAGCCAAGGCAGCAGTTCGCGCAACTCCTCTTCCAGCCCCCATGGAGGGTTGGCGATGGCCAGGCCCGAGCCGTTCAGCCGCAGCGCCTCATCGGTGGGGTGGACGAACAGTTCGGCGCGCAACAGTTTTGGCGCACCGCTACGCGACAGATCCTGATAGAAACGCCTGAGTTGGCGTTCATCTTTGATCGGATACCAGATCACGCCAATGGTCTGGCGCATGCGGCCGAGCGCTTCGGACAGTGCTTGGACACAGCGACTCAGCTCATCGGCCTTCTCGAATGGCGGATCGATCAGCAACACGACGCGCTTTTCCGCGGTCGGCATCAACGCTCGCGGCACATGCCAGCCTTCGCCCAAATGCACCGCTACGCGGCGGTCGCCGGCCATGTTGTCTTTCAGCAGGCGGCCATCTTCGGGGTGTTTCTCGTTGAGCTGCAGACGATCCTGCGGGCGCGTCAGCTGTCGCGCCAGTTCTGGCGAGCCGGGGTAGTAACGCAGGGCGCCGTCAGGGTTGAGTGCACGAATCACATCCAGATAAGGCTTCGCCATCGCCGGGACATCCTCGGCCTGCCACAGCCGCGCAATGCCCTGCAGCCATTCTCCGGTACGACTGGCCTGGTCGCCGGCCAGGTCATACAGACCGACGCCAGCGTGGCTGTCGAGATAGGCAAGAGGCGCGTCCTTGCGGGCCAGCAAGGCAAACAGCCGGGACAATACGAGATGTTTGAAGACGTCGGCGTGATTGCCGGCGTGAAAAGCGTGGCGGTAGTTCATCGGGCACTCCTGAAGAGCGCACAGTCTAACTGCGCAGCGACCTGTTTCGCAGGGGGCGCGATACGCCATGCAAAACGACGACAGATGGCTGCTACAGTGGCAACTCCGCCAGCCAGCGCATAGGACCTTCGATGGATATACGCGACCTCTTCCAGATCACGCTGCCAGTCATCCAGGCACCGATGGCCGGATCGCAGAACCATCAGCTCGCTGCAGCGGTATCCGAGGCTGGCGGGCTCGGCTCGATTCCCGCCGGCATGCTCAATGCCGAGACCCTGGATGCCGAACTGACAGCCATGGCCGCGCTGACGCGCAAGCCCTACAACGTCAATTTTTTCTGCCATCAGACGCCGACAGCCGATCCCGCACGCCACGAAGCCTGGCTGGCGCTGCTGGCGCCGTTTCTCGAAGAGCTGCAAATCGACCCGGCGAGCATCCCCAACGGAGCCACGCGCCAACCCTTCGACGCGGCGATGGCCGAGGTGGTCGAGCGGCACCGCCCGCCTGTTGTCAGCTTCCATTTCGGGCTGCCTGCTCACGAGTTGCTGCAGCGCGTACAGGCCACCGGCGCGAAGATCCTATCCAGCGCCACGACGCTTGAAGAAGGCCGCTGGCTGCAGGAACAGGGTGTGGATGCGGTGATCGCCCAGGGCGTCGAAGCAGGCGGTCATCGCGGCATCTTTCTCAGCGAAGATATCGACGGCCAGATCGGCACCTTCGCCCTGTTGCCGCGGCTGGTTGGCGCGCTGGACATTCCGGTGATCGCCGCCGGAGGGATCGCCGATGCGCGCGGTGTCGCCGCCGCGCAGACGCTCGGCGCGGCGGGCGTGCAGATCGGCACCGCCTATCTGCTGTGTGACGAGAGCCGCGCCAGCCCCTTGCACCGTCAGGCATTGCAGAGTCCCGCCGCGCAGCACACCGTGCTGACCACGCTGTTCACCGGGCGACCAGCACGCGGCATGGTCAATCGAATCATCCGCGAACTGGGGCCTCGGCCCGCTGCGGTGCCGGCGTTTCCGCTGGCAGGCAACGCGATCAGTGCGCTGCGGGCCAAGACCGAAAGCCTGGGGATCGATCATTTCTCGCCGCTCTGGGCGGGGCAGAACACCAGCGGCTGCCGTGCCGTTCCGGCGATGCAACTGACCGAGGCGCTGGGGGCCGGCTGGCACGTTGAGACAGGCCACTGCCAAGCGTCGGCGCCGCACCGGCCGGCGCTGCCCAACGAGTAGACTGGTGCAATCTGCAAAGCGAACGGATCGGATATGACCGTGCTGACCAATACATTGGTATTTCTCGCCACCTTGGCCGGCATGGAGCTGTTCGCCTGGTGGGCGCACAAGTATGTGATGCACGGCTGGGGCTGGGGCTGGCACAAGTCCCACCACGAGCCGCGCAGCGGCTGGTTCGAGAAGAATGATCTGTACGCTGTGGTGTTCGCTGGCGTCGCGATCGTGCTGATCGCGCTCGGCACCGCCGGCTACGGCCCGCTGGAGTGGATTGGCGCCGGCATGACCGCGTACGGCCTGCTGTATTTCGTTGCCCATGACGGGCTGGTTCATCACCGTTGGCCGCTACGCTACGTGCCGCGCAACGGCTACCTCAAGCGTCTTTACCAGGCTCATCGTTTGCACCATGCAGTGGAAGGCAAGGAACGCTGCGTATCCTTCGGCTTCCTCTACGCGCCGCCAGTCGCCGTCCTGAAACAGCAATTGCGCGAATTGCATGACGGACCACTGCGCAAAACAAGCCGCCACTGAAATCGTAGCGAGCGATGGCCAGGCAAGGCGAATACACTCAGGGCGCGCTGAGAAAACGGAGTTTACGTGCTGCAAATGAGCACTCCGAAGTTGCTTTCAACGCCGCCTAGCCTAGGGCCAGCAGGTTTCAACGGTTGCTTGTAGGCTAGCGCGGACGTCGCCACAAAGCAGCAGGACGCGGCCTGACCGGCATCCGCCGCGAGGCCAGCGCCAGCACGCCACCGCCGAGCAGAAATTGCAGCTTCTGCACCTTGCTAGTCGAGACCCGCGTATCCCAAGCGGCCGCGCCGCGCGCCTTCACCTCGATGCCGATCTGCCGATAAACGCCGTGTGCCGTGGCGATCGACCAGGCCGAGCGCAATGGCAGATCACGCAACCCCTGCGCCGCCGATTGGTAATAGGGCTCGGCCAGTTCGACCAGCCGCGTCGCTAAGGTCGACAATGCAGCGCGGTACTGCGGCAGGACAATTTCATCCGGCGGGATTCCCGCTTCGGCCAACCAGTCAGCCGGCAGGTAAACGCGCCCAATCTCCGCGTCCTCGACGATGTCTCGCGCAATGTTGGTCAGCTGAAACGCCAGCCCCAGATCGCAGGCGCGATCCAGGGTCGGCTCGGCTTCGGCGCCCATCACCTTGGCCATCATCAGGCCCACCACGCCGGCGACGCGATAGCAGTAGAGCAGCGTGTCGTCGAGGGTCTGGTACTGATAATCCTGCACATCCATGCGAAAGCCCGCCAGATGCTCCAAGGGATATTCCCGTGGGATCTGGTGGCGTTGAATGACCTGCTGAAACGCGGCGAACGCCGGATCGCTCATCGGCTCGCCGGCATAGGCGCGTTCGGTCAGCTCCACCAGCTCGGTGAGGCGCGCCTCGCCGGTGGAGCGGTCGCCGTCGACCTGGCCATGGCCGAGGATCTGGCCATCGATCACGTCATCGCAGTGCCGGCACCAGGCGTAGAGCATCACCGCGCTCTGGCGGGTGCGCTCGTCGAACAGTCTCGCCGCCGCAGCAAAGCTCTTGGAGCCGACATTGATCGCTTGCGTCGAGTGATCGATGACCTGATCGTTCATCGGGCGAAATCCTCCAGCATCAATCCAGCTGTAGCTTTGGCCGAGCCCACCACGCCGGGTACGCCTGCGCCGGGATGGGTGCCGGCGCCAACGATGTAGAGGTTAGGAATCGTGTCATCGCGGTTGTGCGGCCGGAACCAGGCGCTCTGGGTGAGGATTGGCTCCAGCGAGAACGCTGAGCCAAGATGCGCGTTTAGCTCGTCACGGAAATCGTGCGGCGTGAAGATCCGGTGGGTGACCAGGTCCTCGCGCAGGCCCGGAATGTAGTGACGCTCGAGGTATTCGAAGATGCGGTCGCGGTACTTGGGCCCCTCCACCGTCCAGTCGATATCGGCCGTGCCCAGATGCGGCACCGGCGCCAGCACGTAATGACTGGCGCAGCCTTCAGGTGCCAGCGACGGGTCGGTCACACAGGGTGCATGCAGGTATAGGGAAAAGTCGTCGGCCAGGGTTTCGCATTTGAAAATTTCGTCGATCAACTCCCGGTAGCGCGGACCGAAGCACACGGTGTGATGCTGCAGGTGCTCATGGCGTCGCTTGAGGCCGAAATGGATGACGAACAGCGACATCGAGAAACGCTTGCCGCTCAGCCGCTGCGCCTCGTCACGTCCGCGCTGCTCGTGGCCCAATAACTGCTTGTAGGTATTCACCACATCGGCGTTCGACGCCACAGCATCGGTCTCGAAGCGGCGGCCATCCTGAGTCACCAAGGCCTTTGCTCGCCCTCCTACCAGTTCGATGCGAGCGACCTCGGCGTTCAGCTCCAGCGTGCCACCCATATCCTCGAACAGCCGGACCATGCCCTGCACCAGTGCACCAGTGCCACCACGCGGAAACCAGACGCCGCCCTGGCGCTCCAGCGCATGGATCAGCGTGTAGATCGACGATGTTTCGAATGGGTTGCCGCCCACCAGCAGAGAGTGAAAGGACAGGGCCTGCCGCAGCCGGTCGTTCTCCACAAAGCTCGACACCATGCTGTACACGTTGCGCCAAGCCTGCAGCTTGGCCAACTGCGGGGCGACGCCGATCATGCTGCGAAACGACAGAAAGGGCACGGTTCCCAGCTTGACGTAGCCTTCCTCGTACACCGCACGGGAATAGGCGAGGAAGCGTTGGTATCCGGCGACATCCTTGGGGTTCAACGCATGGATTTGCCTGTCCAGCTCCGCCTGGTCATTGACGTAATCGAAGCTGTAGCCGTCTTCCCAGCACAGCCGGTAGAACGGGCTGACCGGCAGCAGCTCGACATAGTCGGCCATGCGCTTGCCCGCGCCGGTGAACAATTCTTCGAGGGCCTGCGGGTCGGTGATCACCGTCGGGCCGGCATCGAAGGTAAAACCCTGGTCGTGATAGACGTAGGCGCGGCCGCCCGGCTTGTCGCGTTTCTCCAGCAGTGTGGTCTGTACGCCGCTACGCTGCAGGCGGATCGCCAGCGCCAGGCCGCCAAATCCGGCGCCGATCACCACCGCCCGCTTGGGTACATCGCCTGCTGGCTCGTTCATCGCTTGTCCTTGTGAAGATTACGGGCGGCCAGCGCGTGCAGCGCCTCGCCCACCGGTACGGGAGGTTTGCCCGAGACGATGCGCAAGCGGTCCCAGGTGGTCAGGGTCGCAGCGTAGAAGCGCTGGATCAGCGGTTCGCGCAGGCGGTAAAAGCGCTGCATCACCGCCCAACGGCGATCGGCCGGGCCAGCCAGAAACAACATGCGATTGAGCAGGCGGAAGAATCCGCGCTGGCGCCATTGCGCCATTGAGTAGTCGCGAATCGCAGAAAACAAACCGCCAGCATCCCAGCGATCCAGCGCGACCAGGTGATCGGCCAAGCGCACCGCATCGGGCAACGAGTAGCCAGTGGTGGGGTGAAACAGCGCCGCCGACAACCCGCTTTGCGGCACACCATGCGCCTCGTCCCAGAACGCCGGCAGATCACCGGACAGCACGATGGGCAACACGCCCTGCTCCTCGCGCAGCCGCTCAGCGATGCGCCAGCCTTTTGCGTCGGCGTAGCGCTCGATGTTGTCGCGTAAGGTGTCGAGTGCGACGGCATCGCCGTCGGCGTAATAGGTGTCCTCGATCAGCAGGTGATCAGCGCTGAGCGGCAGGACGTAGACGAACCGGTAGCCGTCCTGCTGGGCGACGCTCGCATCCATAATGATCGGCTGTTGCAGGCCGTGAGGCTGCTGCAGGCGCAGCTCCTGGCCGAGGAACTTCTGAAAGCCCAGCGCCAGCTGGGCGGTCCGGCGCGCGCCGCGCCCATCGATTACCGCGCCGGCTTGCAGGGTGACCCCCGACGCCAGGCGCACCCGTTGTGGCTCAACTTCGGCGACGTCTTTACCCAGACGCACGCGGTCGCCCAGTTCGGCCATCAGGTGCTGATGAAAGCGCCGCGAAAAGATGCTCGCGTAACCGCTGTCCAGCCGCCGCTGAAGGTTGGGAAAGATCACCTCATAAGCCGGCCAGCGATTGTCCACGAGCGGCTCCAACCAGGCCTGTTGCGCGGGCGTCAGGTCGTGTTGGTGAAAGGACCAGGTGTGGTTGCCGCCCAAGGTTTCGCCCTGCTCCAGAATCAGCAGACGCAGGTCCGGACGCTGCTGCTGCAACCGCAGCGCCAACAGCCCGTTGGCCAGACCGCCGCCGACGAGGATCAGGTCCGCATCAGCCATGCTCGGCTCCCTGCACTGCCGGCCACTTACTGCCGAGTGCCCGTTCAATCAGCAGCGCCGCTCGCGGCGCACCCCCGGCGGCGCGAATCTCCTCGCCCAGACCTCGCGCACGCTGGGCAAAACCGGGCTCGCGCAACAATCGGCGTAGCGCCTGTACGATACCTCGGCAGCTGGCCAGGCGCGGATCGAGCTTCAGCCCCACGCCCGCATGGACTATCCGCGCAGCAACGCCGGGTTGATCGAAGGCGATCGGCAGCGCCAGGCTCGGCACACCGGCTTCCAGCGCGTCGAGCGCTGTGTTCAACCCTGCATGGGTGATCAGCGCATCGGCCCGCGCCAGCACCGCACGCTGCGGCGCGAAGTCGGTGACCCAGCTGGCGCCGGTCTGTCGCAACTTTTTTTCCTGCCGCACATCGAGGCGGCCGCAGTGGACGATCAGCAGTTGCACCTCGAGCTCGCGGCAGGCCTCGGCAATGCGCGTGAACAGCCCGAAGCGATCACCTTGCAAAGTGCCGAGGGAAGCGAACACAAACGGCCGTCCGCTCACGATGGATAAGTCCAGCGCAGGTTCTTCGGTCAACGCCGAACGCAGCGGGCCGACACCATGAAAGTGGTCTGGCAATCCAATACGCGGGAAGTCGAAGCCGGTGGTGGTCTGACTCAGCTGCAGCAAGGGCGACAGGCATTCATCGAGGCGCTGTCGCGGCGACAGGCCGAACTCGGCGGCATAGCGCGCGATCACTGCAGCAAGGGCTTGCATCGCCCGATCGTAAACGCGGCTGCTGTGGTGGTTCAACTGCTCGCCCCAGGCCGTGGCCCGATAACGCCAGGGCATCACCGGCAGCGGCACAAACGCTTCGCGGTTGACCGGCAGCGCACAGGCCACCGAGACGAACGGCAGCCCAAGATGCTCGGCCACCAGCCCACCAGCAGGCTCCATCTGATCTGCGATGATGGCGTCGGCGCCGATGGCGCGCAGCACGGCCGGCGCCTCTCGACAGTACATCTCGGTCGCAGCGGCCATATCTGCGATGACCCGACGTATGCCCCAGGGGCCGCCAGGACGTGCCGCCCGTTCGACCACTGCGGTGAGCGAGCCAGGCGGATGTGAGCCGGCACCGATCCGGTGAAAGCCCAGCGATGGGTGGCGCAATGCCGCAGCGACATCCGCCTGCTGCACGACTGTCACACGATGCCCGCGAGCAAGCAATTCAGCGGCGATGGCCTCCATCGCGCGCAAATGACTATAGAAAGGCGGTGTGATCACCGCGAAGTGCGTCATCGGAACGCACCTTGCCGGCTGCGAGTGGCCGATCGCTGCGTTCGCATCAGGCGCTAGACGGATCGAAGGCTGGCAACAGCGGCGCCTGCAATAAAGCCGCAAGGTCGGCCGAACCGGTGCAAAAGCAGGCGATGCGCAGCTGCTGGATGAGAACCTGAAAATGCTCGACGACCGCTTGTGGCCCGAGCAGCGCTGCGTCCAGCACGCCGGCTGCCTGGCCAACCAGATCAGCACCGAGGCGAATCGCCTTGGCCACATCAATGCCGTCACGAATGCCGCCCGACGCGATCAGATGCGCATCCGGACAGGCTCGACGCACCGACGCGATAGCCTGTGCGCTGGGAATTCCCCAACCGGCAAACGCCTGGGCTATGGCGCGCTGTTGTGGATCCAGGGTGCGTTCGGCCTCAACCGCAGCCCAGCTGGTGCCGCCCGCACCGGCTACATCAATGACCGACACGCCTGCATCGAGCAATCGCTGCGCCACGCTCGGAGAAATCCCAGCGCCCACTTCCTTGGCCACCAGCGGAACCGTAAGCCGCGCTGCCAGTGCCTGGATCGCGCTCAACACGCCGCGCCAGTTCCGGTCACCACCCACCTGTACCGCTTCCTGCAATGGATTGAAATGGATGATCAGGGCATCCGCCTCGATCATCTCCACCGCACGCTGCGCCTCGTCCAGCCCATAGCCGGCCACCAGCTGCGCAGCGCCGAAATTCGCCAGCAACGGTATGGACGGCGCCAGCTGTCTCAATTGCCGCGTCAGGCCCTGATCAGCGCCGGTTTCCAGCGCAATGCGTTGCGACCCGACTGCCAGTGCGATGCCCAGCGCCTCGGCCGCTTCGGCCAGATTACGGTTGATTTGCGCGGCCCGCGCTGCGCCACCGGTCATTGAGCTGATCAGCAAGGGCGCTGCAAGATCGCGTCCAAAAAGCGAACTGCGGATATCGATGTCGTTCAGACACAACTCAGGCATAGCGCAGTGCTCGAATCTTAGTGCGGAGAAGCCGGTATCCGCCTTGGAACAGGCGCGGCGCGGATCTAGAACGATATCCAGGTGTTCGTTTTTGCGTTCCGCGAAAAGATCTTTGCTCATGCAACCGCCTCGCTCGTGACCTTATGTTGACGGACGTGGTCATTAAAAGTGCCAAAACCTGTACAACCAAACCATATTTGTCTAAGTATTCCGAAGAAACAATATAGGAGGTCGTCATGGCCACCGTTATGCCCAACACGCAATTCGAACTCGAGCGAACGCTCAGCGCATTGCGTGCGCAGGTCAACGACCGTCTGGCTATATGGCTGCCTCATTGCCCGCCTGAAGACGCCATCGGCACCGCAATGCGTGCCGGCAGCCTGGCGCCGGGCAAACGCATTCGTCCATTGCTGCTGCTTCTGGCTCTCAAAGATCTGCAATATGAAGGGTCAGTGGAGTCAGCGCTCGATCTCGGCTGCGCCTTGGAAATGGTGCATGCCGCCTCGCTGTTTCTGGACGACATGCCCTGTATGGATGACGCCGAGCTGCGCCGGGGCCAGCCGACCATCCACAGGCAGTTCGGCGAGGACGTCGCTGTCCTCGGCTCGGTGGCGCTGCTCAGCCAGGCCTTCGGCATTGCGGCCTCTGTCGAAGGCATCGATCCTGCGACACGCAACCGGCTGGTTCGCTTGCTCGCGACGGCGACCGGCGCGCAGGGGCTGGTTCGCGGGCAGTACCACGATCTGCGAGAAGGTTTGCGAAACCGACCGCTCGAAGCCATCGCTCATAGCAATCGACTGAAAACCTGCCCGTTGTTTACCGCTGCGGTGGAATTCGCAGCCCTGCTGGAAGGCGCCAGCGACAGCTGTACACGGCATCTGAACGGTTTCGCCACGGAGCTCGGCATGGCGTTCCAACTGCTCGATGACTTGGCCGACGGGCTTAGCCCGCAGCACAGCGGCAAGGATGCCGGTAAAGATCACGGCAAGAGCACAATGGTCACGCTGCTCGGTCCAGAAGTGGCCCGACAGCATGTCGAAAGGCACCTGATCCGCGCGGGACAGCACCTGATCGATGCCGATATTGGCGATGGCTATCTAGCGCGGCTGCTGGACTATATCGACGTCCGGCCACGCTGAAGCGACATCCGCAAGCCCCGCCACAGACCGCTGTGTCGTTTCATCACTCGAATGTATGGTGCTAGGCAGCCATCTCGCCGTCTCCTTAGACTCCGGCCCATAAAACGGAGGACACCCCATGCCCGAGATGCTGCTTTGCCCACGCAACCTCGCCTTCGAGCTCTACGAAGTGCTCGATGCCGAAGCGCTGACCCGACGCGAACGCTTCGCCGACCACAGCCGCGAGACCTTCGACGCCGCCGTGGGTACCGCCCGCCAGATCGCGGAAAAGTATTTCGCCCCGCACAACCGCAAATCGGACGAAAACGAGCCGCTCTACCAGAACGGCGAGGCAGTGTTGATTCC
Organism: Pseudomonas sp. MTM4; assembly: GCF_019355055.1. Lineage (NCBI taxonomy): Bacteria > Pseudomonadati > Pseudomonadota > Gammaproteobacteria > Pseudomonadales > Pseudomonadaceae > Pseudomonas > Pseudomonas sp. MTM4. Next base: position 3,546,793 of record NZ_CP048411.1, on the reverse strand, counting down.
CGAGGTCAAACCGGCGGTGGATGCCTTCATCGAGGCCGGCTTCCACAATGCCCAGCGCAGCTTCGAAGATAGCGGCATGCAGTTGCCGAACCTGCTGTCACGGGCCTGCTTCGCGCATTTCCAGTCCGCCAACATCGCCACCAGTTCCTACCCGATGCTGACCATGGGCGCGGCGCATCTGATCGAAACCTTCGGCAGCGACGAGCAGAAGCGGCGCTTCCTGCAGCCGATGATCGAGGGTCGTTTCTTCGGCACCATGGCGCTCACCGAACCGCATGCCGGCTCATCGTTGTCGGATATCCGCACCCGCGCCGAACCGGCCGGTGACGGTACTTATCGTCTGAAGGGCAACAAGATCTTCATCTCAGGCGGCGATCACCCGCTGTCGGAGAACATCGTGCACATGGTGCTGGCCAAACTGCCGGACGCCCCGGCCGGGGTAAAGGGCATCAGCCTGTTCATCGTGCCGAAGTTTCTGGTCAACGACGATGGCAGCCTCGGCCCGCGCAACGACGTGCTGCTTGCCGGGTTGTTCCACAAGATGGGCTGGCGCGGCACCACCAGCACGGCGCTGAACTTTGGGGATAACGGCAACTGCGTCGGCTATCTAGTGGGCGAGCCGCACAAAGGTCTCGCCTATATGTTCCAAATGATGAACGAGGCGCGCATCGGCGTTGGCATGGGCGCCATCATGCTCGGCTATGCGGGCTATCTGTACTCACTGAACTACGCGCGAGAACGTCCGCAGGGCCGGCTGCCGGACGGCAAAGACCCCGCCTCGACGCAGGTGTCGATCATCGAGCACACCGACATCAAGCGCATGCTGCTGACGCAGAAAGCCTACGTCGAGGGCGCCTTCGATCTGGGCCTATATGCCGCGCGGCTAGTGGACGACGAGCACACCGCCGAGAGTGAAGAAGATCGGCGCAACGCCGCCGAACTGCTCGACCTGCTCACCCCAATCGTCAAATCCTGGCCGTCGGAGTTCTGTCTGAAGGCCAACGAACTGGCGATCCAGATCCTCGGCGGCCACGGCTATACCCGCGAATATCCGGTCGAACAGTACTACCGCGATAATCGTCTGAATCCGATTCATGAAGGCACCCACGGCATTCAGTCTCTGGATCTGCTGGGCCGCAAGCTGATGCAGAACAAGGGCGCCGGCCTGCGCCAGTTGCTCGGGCTGATCCAGAACTGCTGCGCACGCGCCGCCAAATATCCATCGCTGGAGCCGTTGCTCGAACCGTTGCAACATCTGGTTGCGCGCCTGACAGCAGTAACCCAGGCACTGCTGGGCGACCTGATGGCCGGCAAGGTCAATCTGGCGCTGGCCAACTCCGCGCTGTACCTGAAAGTCTTCGGTCACACCGTGATCGGCTGGCGCTGGTTGGAGCAGGCGATTCACGCCGAACAGGGGCTTGCGGCAGGCAATCCGTCCGACGTCGACTTCTACAAAGGCAAGCTGCAGGCCGCACGCTACTTCCTGACCTGGGAAGTGCCGGGTTGCCAGCACGAGCTGAGCCTGCTGGACGCGCGCGACGATACCTGCCTGGCGATGAACGACAGCTGGTTCTAGGTCGATTACCGTTACCGGCGCACCGCACTGGGCGGTGTCGCCGAAGCTCTAGCGACCATTCCGATAAACCGAGACAGAGCCTCAAAGCCAGCCGCCACCATCACGGAACGCTCGATGAATGCCTCTTAGCACAAGGGGCATTTTTTTTGACAGCCCGTCAAATCATCGGGTTAGAATCGCTGGCATGTCCCGTGCATAAACTGCCGGGAAACTCGCTTTTCTCGGAGACCACACTTGGACGTCGGCAACATCAACCACCTTTTTTTCGTCGGTGCCCTGTTGGTTGCTGCCAGTATCCTGATGAGCTCTTTGTCCGCGCGCCTGGGCGTGCCGATCCTGGTCATCGTCCTCGGTGTCGGCATGCTGGCTGGAGTCGATGGTATCGGCGGCATCGTCTTTGAGGACTACCGGCTCGCCTTCATCATCAGCAACCTGGCACTCGCGGTGATTCTGCTCGACGGCGGCATGCGAACCCGCAAGGCCACCTTTCGCGTCGCGCTCTGGCCGTCGATGTCGCTGGCCACGCTCGGGGTGGCGATCACCGCCGGCCTGACGGGCGTAGCGGCCGCCTGGTTGTTCGACCTGCGCCTGATCGAGGGCCTGTTGATCGGCGCCATCGTCGGCTCCACCGATGCCGCGGTGGTGTTCAACCTGCTCAACGGCAAAGGCCTCAACGAACGCGTCGGGCCGACACTGGAAATCGAATCGGGCACCAACGACCCGATGGCGATGTTCCTCACCGTAACCCTGATCGGAATGATCGCGTCGGGGCAAACCTCATTCAGCTGGACCGTTCTGGTCAGCCTGATCCAACAGTTCGGCATCGGCATTCTGCTTGGCCTGACCGGTGGTTGGCTGTTGCAGCAGCTGATCAACCGCCTCTCCGTAGCCGATGGCCTTTATCCACTGCTCGCGGTCAGTGGCGGCATCATGATTTACGCCTTATCCGGCGCGGCGGGCGGCAGCGGGATCATGGCGGTATACGTCTGCGGTTTGCTGCTGGGCAACCGTCCGATTCGCAACCGCTACGGCATTCTGCATATGTTCGACGGCTTGGCCTGGCTCAGCCAGATCGGTATGTTCCTCGTACTCGGCCTGCTGTTGACACCCAGCGAACTGCTGCCCATCGCCGTTCCCGCCCTGCTGCTGTCGCTGTGGATGATCCTGTTCGCTCGGCCGCTCTCGGTGTTCATCGGCCTGCTGCCGTTCAAGAGCTTCAACCTGCGCGAGCGGATGTTCATTTCCTGGATCGGCCTGCGCGGCGCGGTGCCGGTCATTCTTGCCGTATTCCCGCTGGTCGCGGGCCTGGACAATGCGCAGCTGTTCTTCAATGTGGCGTTTTTCATCGTGCTGGTCTCGCTGCTGTTGCAGGGCACCACGCTCGGCTGGGCGGCCAAGAAGGCCAAGGTCGAGGTTCCGCCTTCGCCATCGCCGATTTCACGTACCGGTCTGCAAGTCCACCCCACCAGCCAGTGGGAGCTTTTCATTTATCGTCTGAGCGCCAGCAAGTGGTGTGTCGGCGCGGCCCTGCGCGAACTGAAGATGCCCGAAGGCACGCGGATTGCCGCGCTGTTCCGTGGCAGGGCGCTGCTGCACCCGTCCGGCAGTACGCGCCTGCAGGTCGATGACATCCTTTGCGTCATCGGCCATGAAGAAGATCTGCCGGCACTCGGCAAACTGTTCAGCCAGGCGCCGCAACGGGGCCGCGACATGCGGTTCTTCGGTGACTTCATTCTCGAAAGCGAAGCCGAAATGGGCGCTCTCGCTGCGCTGTATGGCTTGAAGCTGGGTGATGTCGATGAGCATCAACAGATAGGCCGCTTCATTACCGAGCGCGTCGGCGGCAAACCGGTCATTGGCGACTATATCGAGTGGAGCGGCCTGACCTGGACCATTGCCGCCATGGAACAGGGGGAAGTCCGCAAGGTCGGACTGAGGTTCCCGGAAGGCGAAAAACCAGGCCCGTCGCTGCAGTTCTGACGAGGCGCCTGGGTCGCGGTCAGGATGGCGGGACGTTCCGATCTATGGACTCGCCGCGGCCATCCGCAGCCCTTAGACTCCGCGCTCGTTCTTCATTTCGATAGTACCCATGGCCTCATTGCGTAACTTGCTGCTGGCGACACTGCTCCTTATCGCCCCGCCCCTTCTCCACGCCGCCCCGACCATCCCAGGGCTTACGGGCAATCAGAGCGCCGGGGAAGAGGCGAAACCCGCGCAACCGAGCAACGATGAACGCGCCAGCCGGTTCGCCGACCAGGCGAGCCAGGCGCAGCAGCGGCTGACCGAACTTAAGGCCGAGCTAGCCGGCGCGCCAAAGGAAATTGCCGAGGCGCAACGTGAGCTGAGCAAGCTCAAGGGCAGCGACACCAGCGAACTGGCGTCGAAGCTGGCCAAGCAGAGCGTCCCCGAACTCGAACAGCGACTGAGCGAACGCGTCGACGAACTCTCGGCCTGGCAAACGGCCCTGACGTCGGCCAATAGCATGATCATCAGCGCGCAGACTCGTCCGGAGCGTGCCCAGGCCGATATCAGCAAATTTCAGACGCGCATCGACGAAATCAACAACCTCCTCAAGACGGGCCGTGAGAGCGGCAAACCCCTGTCCGACGAGCGTCGCGAGCTGCTCAACGCAGAGAAATCGGCGCTCAGTGCGCAGATCGAATTACGTCGCAACGAGCTGGCCAGTAACAGCCTGCTGCAGGACTTGGGCATTGCTCGCCGCGACCTGCTGTCCGAGCGCATCGCGCGCGCCGAACAGGAAACCATGGCGCTGCAGACGGCGATCAACAACAAACGCCGTGAGGAATCGGAGCAGACCGTCGCCGAATTCTCGCTAAAGGCCGAGAAAGCCGGCTCGGACAAACTGTTACCGGCCGAGAGCGCGGAGAACCGCAAACTTTCTGGTTATCTGCTACGCGCCACCGAGCGCCTCAACGACCTGACCCAGGAAAATCTGCAGACTCGCCAGCAGCTCGATACGCTCAATCAGGCCGATCAGGCGCTGGAAGAGCAGATCGCCGTGCTCGAAGGCAGCCTGTTGCTGTCGAAGGTTCTCTACCAGCAAAAGCAGGCGCTGCCACAGCTGAGCCTGAACAAGAACCTGGCGGATGAAATCGCCGATATCCGCCTTTATCAATTCGAGCTGAATCAGCGTCGCGAGCTCAGCGGTAACGTCGAGGCGTATGTCGAACAACAGCTCGCCAGCCAGCCTCCCGACGAGGTAACGCCGGAGCTGCGCAGCGCGCTGCTGGAGCTCGTGCGCACCCGTGGCGAGCTGCTCGATCGACTCAACCACGTGCTCAATGCGCTGCTGAGTGAGTCGATCACACTGCAGCTGAATCAGCGTCAGCTTCAAACCAAGGCCCAGGCGCTGAGCGAAACGCTGGACGAGCAGATGTTCTGGATCCCGAGCAATAAGCCGCTGGATCTGGACTGGTTCAAGAACATACCGACCCTGCTCGACCGCCAGTTGCGCGCGATGCCCTGGGGGTCCGCGTTCGACGCGCTCGGCGCCGGGCTGGTGGAGCGGCCACTGTTCTTCGTGCCACTGCTGCTGGTGATCGGCGCGCTGCTGTGGCGCCGCAATGCCATAAACGCCAAGCTCGACTCGCTCAGTGCGGACATCGGCCATTTCCGCAACGACAGTCAGTTGCATACACCGCTGGCGCTGATGCTGAACCTTCTATTGGCGCTGCCCGGTGCACTGTTTCTGGCGCTGTGTGGGTATTTGCTACAGATGGACGGGCGCGGTCAGAACATCAGCCTCGGCGCCGCTTTCTATCAGATGGCGCAGGCCTGGCTCGTGTTCTACAGCGCCTATCGCATGCTCTCGCCCAACCGTGTTGCCGAAACGCACTTCGGTTGGTTCCAGCCGCAGGTAGCCTTCCTGCGCAACGAAATCCGCCGGTTGGGGCTGGTGGTCATGGCGCTGGTGGCGGTCGTGGCGATCGCCGAGCATCAGCCGGGAAGCCTGGTGGATGATGTGATCGGCATCGTAGTCGTCATCACCTGCTACGCACTGATGAGCTGGAGACTGACACGCCTGCTGCTCAAAGGGCCATCGAGCCAGAACGCACCGCCGGTTCGACGCTTCATTGGTCTGCTGTTCAGCATGCTGCCACTGGCGCTGGTCGTGGTGGTGGGCCTGGGGTACTACTACACCGCGTTGAAATTGACCGGCCGGCTGATCGACACGCTCTATCTCCTGCTGGCCTGGGTCGTTATCGAGGCAGCGCTGATCCGTGGCCTTACGGTGGCTGCGCGGCGCCTGGCATACAAGCGCGCGGTCGCCAGGCGAGAAGCGAATCCCGATGAAACGACCACGCCCCACGAAGACGCCGCCGAGCCCGGTCTGGCGATCGACCAGGTCAACCAACAATCCCTGCGCCTGACCCGGCTGGCCATGTTCGGCCTGTTCTTCGTCGTGCTGTACTGGGTCTGGGCCGACCTTATCAGCGTGGTGTCGTATCTCGATAACGTCACCCTGTATGAATTCACCAGCGGCAGCGGTGAGACCGCCACTACCTCGGCCATCACGCTCAACAATCTAATCGGCGCACTGGCCACGGTGGTCATAACTTTCGCGCTAGCGCGAAATCTGCCAGGGCTTCTCGAGGTCCTGGTGCTGTCCCGAATGCGCCTCGCGCAGGGCAGCGCCTATGCCACCGGCACCTTGCTTTCATACACGTTGGTCGGCATCGGCATCGTCACGACGCTTTCGACGCTAGGCGTGAGCTGGGACAAGCTGCAATGGCTGGTCGCTGCCTTGTCGGTGGGGCTGGGTTTCGGCCTGCAGGAGATCTTCGCCAACTTCGTTTCGGGCCTGATCATTCTGTTCGAAAAGCCGGTCCGCATCGGCGACGTGGTGACCATCGGCAACCTGTCCGGGACCGTCAGCCGCATCCGCATTCGGGCAACGACCATCACCGATTTCGACAACAAGGAAATCATCGTCCCGAACAAGACCTTCGTGACCGACCAGTTGGTCAACTGGTCGCTCAACGACACCGTTACCCGGGTCACCATTCGCATCGGCGTGCAGTTCGGGTCCGATCTGGAAGTGGTTCGCAGCCTGTTGTTCCAGGCGGCCCGAGAAAATCCTCGCGTACTCAAGGAGCCCGAGCCGCAGGTGTTCTTCCTCAACTTCGGCGAGAGCCGGCTGGAGCATGAGCTGCGCCTGCACGTACGCGACCTCGCCGACCGCAACCCGGTAATCGACGAAATAAACCGTTGGCTCGACCAGGAATTCCGCGCGCGCGGAATCGTCATCGCCTTCCGGCAGCTGGATGTACACCTGAAGAACCCGCCGCCAGCGCTGGAAATCCGGCGGGTCGATATGGACGAAAATCTCATCGACACACCTGTCAGCGGTCAGCCCTGAGGAACGCCCCGACAGACGCGACCTCCAAAATTCAAATGCGCTCGCCCGGCGGGCGCTATCTTTCAAGACAGCGCCGGAGCCAACGTGAAAACCCTCACCGAGCTGCATTTCGATAACCGCTTCGCCCGACTCGGCGACATATTCTCCATCAAGGTGACGCCCCAGCCCCTGGCCGAACCGCGCCTGGTAGTGGCCAGCGAGGCAGCAATGAGGCTGCTCGATCTCGACCCAGCGGTGGCGGACGACCCGCTGTTCACCGAATTGTTCTCCGGCCACAAGCTCTGGAGCACCGCCGAGCCGCGAGCGATGGTCTATTCCGGTCATCAATTCGGCAGCTACAACCCGCAGCTAGGCGACGGTCGCGGCTTATTGCTGGGCGAGGTGGTCAACGATGCCGGCGAGCATTGGGACATGCATCTCAAGGGCGCCGGCCTCACGCCTTACTCGCGTATGGGCGATGGTCGCGCCGTACTGCGCTCCTCGATCCGCGAATTTCTCGCCAGCGAGCATCTTCATGCCTTGGGCATTCCCAGCTCACGCGCGCTGTGCGTGACCGGCTCGGATACGCCGGTCTATCGCGAGCGCCAGGAGCGCGGCGCGATGCTGCTGCGCCTGGCGCCCAGCCATGTACGCTTCGGCCATTTCGAATTTTTCTATTACACCAAGCAGCACGACGAACTGAAGCAGCTGCTCGATCACGTCGTTGAATCTCACTTCGCCGATTGCCTGGAACATCCAGAGCCCTACCACTCCTTCTTCCGCGAGGTGCTGCAGCGCACCGCCGAGCTGATCGCCCGCTGGCAGGCCTATGGCTTCTGTCATGGCGTGATGAATACCGACAATATGTCGATCTTGGGCATCACCTTCGATTTCGGTCCCTACGCTTTTCTCGACGACTTCGATGCGCGCTTCATCTGCAACCATTCCGACCACACCGGCCGTTATTCCTACGAGAATCAGGTGCCCATTGCGCACTGGAATCTCGCCGCGCTGGCCCAGGCGCTGACGCCGTTCATCGCCATCGAGCAGCTACGCGAGACGATGGATCTGTTCCTGCCGATATACGAAGCTGCCTGGCTCGACCTGATGCGCCAGCGGCTGGGCCTGCAGACCGCTGACGACAGCGACAGAGAGCTGGTACAGCGCCTGCTGCAGCTGATGCAGAGCAGCGCCATCGACTACACAAACTTCTTCCGCGAACTCGGCGAGAACCCAGCGGAACAGGCCCTGGCTCGCCTGCGTGAGGATTTCATCGATATCAAATCGTTCGACGAGTGGGCTGCAAGCTATCGCAAGCGCGCCGAAAGCGAGGATGGCGAACAGCAGGCGCGGCGGACGCGCATGCACGCCGTCAATCCCAAGTACATCCTGCGCAACTACCTGGCCCAGCAAGCAATCGACGCTGCCGAGGCCGGCGACTACGGTCCGGTGCGCGAGCTGCATGCGGTGCTCAGCCGTCCTTTCGAGGAGCAACCGGGCATGGAACGCTACGCCGAGCGCCCACCGGAATGGGGCAAGCATCTCGAAATCAGCTGTTCGTCGTGAACCATGGCGTTGCGCAATATGCTGCGCAGCGTTTCGCTCGCCCCCCTAATCCCCGCAGCTGCGCGGCCCGTAAACGCTGGGCTGGCGCGCATCTGTGCCAAACCTTGCACAGCGTCGGCAGGAAGTTGCTCAACTTAATGTGAGCCGTCCCGCAGATCAGACCGTGCGCATTCATGGAGATACCGTAACTCTTTGATATTTAATTATTTTCCATAACTGGCATGCACCTTGTATCTCTCTGATTGCCATTCCGGCATTCAACAAGGCAAGGAGAGCGTTCATGCCAACACCCGCGTATCTGTCCCTCGAAGGCACCAAGCAAGGCCTGATCACCGCAGGCACTTTCACCGAGGACTCGGTCGGCAACATTTTCCAGGAAGGACACGAAGACCAGATTCTGGTGCAGGCCTTTCAGCACCAAGTCATCATTCCGCGCGATCCGCAGTCCGGTCAACCCACCGGCCAGCGCGTGCATAAGCCGCTGATGATCACCAAGGTGTTCGACAAATCGTCGCCACTGATCTTCAACGCCCTGACCTCAGGCGAGCGTCTGAATAAGTGCCGGCTGGAGTGGTACCGCACGTCCGCCACCGGTACCCAAGAGCATTACTACACCATCGAACTGGAAGACGCGGTGATCGTCGACGTGCAGTCGCGCATGCCCAACTGCCAAGACCCGAACATGTCCCATTTCACCCATCTGGAAGACGTGTACTTCACCTACCGCAAAATCGTCTGGACCCACGAAGTCTCCGGCACTTCCGGCTCCGATGACTGGCGCACCCCGATCGCCGGTTAAGGCAATCGCGGCAAGACAGGCTTCGGTCGGGCGCACCCCGGCTGAAGCCTTTTTGCGAAACAGTAGCGGAAAATCGGACCGCGGCGTCGCAATGCGCGACTCAGCGCACCGCAACGCCGCCGACGCGTGGTACATCAAGTCCCCCGCATGCGCCCTGGCGCACACCCATGGACGGATCCAGGAGGAACACGGATGTTCGCCCCCGCCAACCAGACTCATTTTTCCCTGCACATCGAAGGCATCGAACATGACCTTCAGGTTCTCGAATTCCGTGGCAGCGAAGCCATCAGCCGCCCCTATCGCTTCGACCTGGAGCTGGTCAGCGAGCGTCCCGACCTGGATCTGGAAAGCCTGTTGCAGAAATCCGCGTTTCTGGCATTCACAGCGGATGGCGCCGGTATTCACGGCCTGCTCCACCGAGCCGCACGGGGCGAATCCGGCAAACGCCTGACTCGCTATCGGTTGGTCATCGTTCCGAAGCTCGCCTATCTGGCGCACCGGACCAACCAGCGCATCTTTCAGCATCTGTCGGTCCCGCAGATCATCGCTCTGGTGCTGGAAGAGCACGGCATTCTCGCCGGCGACGGTCACCGCTTCGACCTTGGCCCAGTGATTTACCCTGAGCGTGACTACTGCGTTCAGTACGACGAAACCGACCTGCATTTCATCCAGCGTCTGTGTGAGGAAGAAGGCATTCACTACCACTTCCGGCACAGCGAAGCCGGCCACATGCTGGTATTCGGCGATGACCAGACGGTGTTCCCCAAACTTGCACCAGTCGCTTACCAGCAGGACAGCGGGCTGGTTGCCGACGCGCCAGTCGTCAAGCGCTTCGGTGTACGCATCGAGACCCGCACCGGCCGCGTCACCCGCCGCGATTACGACTTCGAGAAGCCCCGCCTCACGCTGGAAGCCGGCGTTCGAAGCGACGCCCAGCCGGACCTGGAGGATTACGACTATCCCGGCCGCTTCGCCAATCGCGAGCGCGGCAAGCTGCTGTCCCAGCGAGCCTTGGAACGGCACCGTCACGACTTCGAACTGGCCGAAGGCGAAAGCGATCAGCCGCTGATGGTCAGCGGTCACTTCCTCTCGCTGAGCGAGCACCCACGTAGTGACTGGAATCAGCTGTGGCTGATCACCGAAGTACTTCATGAGGGCAAGCAACCGCAGGTACTGGAGGAGTCAGTTACCGACGCATCACGCCCGCACGCACCAACCCCCTATCCCCTTGGGGGAGAGGGCTGGGGTGAGGGGCTAGGGAGTATTGCCCAATGTTTCGGAGCAGGCGCCTTCACCCAAGGCTACCGCAACCACTTCACCGCCACGCCTTGGGCTTTCCCCTTCCGCCCGGAGCTCAAGCATCCCAAGTCCCGCATTCTCGGCAGCCAGAGCGCAGTCGTCACCGGCCCTGCCGGCGAAGAAATCCACTGCGACGATTACGGGCGCGTAAAGGTCCAGTTTCACTGGGATCGCGAGGGCCAGGCCAACGACAAGACGAGCCGCTGGCTGCGCGTATCCAGCAGCTGGGCCGGCGACCGCTACGGCGGCATTGCCATCCCCCGCGTCGGCATGGAAGTGCTGGTCACCTTTCTCGAAGGCGACCCCGACCAGCCGCTGATCACCGGCTGCCTGTACCACAAGGAAAACGCCGTTCCCTACGTCCTACCGGCGAACAAGACCCGCAGCCTGTTCAAAACCCTCAGCTCGCCAGGTGGCGACGGATACAACGAACTGCGCATCGAGGATCGCAAGGGACAGGAGCAAATCTACATCCACGCCCAGCGCGACTGGGACCAGAACATCAGGCACGACCAGAATATCCGCGTCGGCCACGAACGCCACGACACCGTCGAGGCCAATAGCCACAGCGAATTCAAGGCCGAAGAACACCGCACCACCCACGGCGACCGCCGCAGCGAAGTAAAAGCCAACGACCACCTGACTGCCGGTAACAACCAGCACGTGAAAATCGGCACCGGGCAGTTCGTCGAGGCGGGTCAGGAAATTCATCTTTCCAGCGGCCTGAAAGTCGTTCTCGAAGCCGGCAGCGAACTCACCTTCAAAGCCGCCGGCAGCTTTATCAAACTCGATGCGAGCGGCATCACGATGGTTGGGCCTTTGATCAGAATGAACTCGGGCGGGAGTCCGGGGAAAGGCACGGGTGCGGCGCCGGTGCTGCCGGGCAAGGTAAAGGCGGCGGATGCGGATAGAGCGGGGCAGTTGTTGATTCAGGCGCAGAAGCAGGCGCTGCAACGCAAGCAACCGCTCTGCGTCATCTGCGAAGCAGCAAAGCTGGAGGCCGCAGATGCCGGCTAACGATCTGCGCCACCTGCCAGTAGAGTTGCCCTGGGACGTCCCCGCATATCTGCTACTGGACGGCGTCAGCGTCGATAACTTGGCGCAACGCCTTTATCAATGGTCCGATTCGCCTGACTTCGACGTGTTGTACTTGGACACACCGTGGGCCGAGCTGGCCGATATATCCCCCAGTCTGGTTCGTCTGAGTGGGCAGCAGGACCCGGCACTTGTCGCTTTTGTTGAAAACAGTCATGACGAATGGGGTTATCTACTATTCAGTCACGCGAGCCGGGATGAGGTGCTAAGCCACTTGCGCTGGCTGGTCAGAGTTCGTCACGCGCAGGGCGAAGATATGCTGCTGCGCCTGGCCGATCCCGCGGTCGTTCATGCGTTATTCGGGCAGTCTGTGCGGGACAATGACGCAACGCTATTCGGCCCGATCGGGCGACTAGTTGCCGCCGACCGAATCCAAGCTTGCTGGTATCAGCATCAATGCCCCGGATCGACGAAAGTCGCTACCCCCCATGATCGCCCCTACCAACTATCAGAATTCCAACTGGAGATGCTCGGAGAAGTGGGTTTTCGCGGCGTCCTCATCCGGCTTGACGAACACCTGCGCGATTATTTTCCGAATTACCAGTCTGCATTGAGCCCGCCTGAGCGTTGGCAATACCTACGTGAGCTGGCTGAGCGGGCCTATGCCCAAGGCTTCCAAAGCGAACACGAGATAACCCTCTATGCCAATATTTTCGGCTTGCTCGGCGGAGACGCTCTGCAGACCCATACAGATATCGCCGAGCTGCTGGGCCAGGCCTCGCCACTAACGCCTTCCCAGCGCATCGAACAGGCTGCGGATCTGGCCTATGCCCACGCCCGGCCAGTGGAAAGGACTTCCCTGTGACCAACAAGAACCCCAATCACGCCGACAAGGCCAAAAATGACGCCAAGAGTGCAATTGGTGCTTGCCCACTAATGAAAAACAAGGTGCAGCTACTGCCCCTGCGTTACGGTCTGGTCGAACGGCTCGATCCCTCACCTCAGCTCAGCCTGCCTTACGAGCTCAAATCGCGGCCACTGGGTATTCGACTGATCCGCGATGGCTGGTTGTATGTCACCGTCGGCAAGCAGTCTAAAGCCATTCTGCATGAGTACCGCATTGCCAAGGGCGTGATTACCCAACTGCTGTGGAACAAGGCCGAGGTCACTGCCGACAAACGAGAAACGAGCGTCGGCGAAGCCCAGCTGATTTTCTTCCGTAATGAACCGCTGCATGTGGCCTACTCCGAAGTGCAGTGGACTGCCGCAAAATGCGCTCAGGTGCTCAAGAGCCCCAAAGAGCGCCATTACTTTATGCAGGCCATTGATCTCAGCCGGGTTGATTGTGAGAAAGGTGCCGCCGACCTTTTGACCACTCACCAAGCCAACAAATGGCTGGCCGAAGTGGCGGAAAAGCCCGCCACAACAAGCGCAGGTCAAGATGTGCAGCCTGAAGAAGTAAAGGATTACGCGTGGGAGCAACCTTCGCTGTACCAGCCAACCCAGCTAGGCATGCTGAAGAAAAGCCTGAACCCTCAGTACGAAAATGATCACCTCTACCTGGTGGTGCGTGACGACATTGGTGTGCTGCGTGACCTGGCCAGCCACCAAGATCTGGCTGCCGGCTGGATCATCGACTGGAGCTATGCCGAAACAATCCAGAAGAAGTATGTGATTGGCTGCTACATCGAGTCGCTGTACCGCCTGAATGGGCAACACATGCTCAGCGCAGCTAAGCAGGATCCGCGCTTCGCCAAGCTTGAAGAGGAAACCGGTCCGGCTCAGCGTCAGAGCATCAGTGACTACATCAACGTCAAGCATCAGGCCCAATGGCATGGCCCTGGTACGCACAGTGGCGCCATCAGTGCCTCACGTATGCGCATGCGCCAGAGCCTCGGCGCGTCCCTCTATGCGAAGTACGAGGACTTTATCGAGAGCCTCGATGAGAATACCGAAGATGCCCTGGAAGGCGCAAAGTGGGGGCAGCAAGGCATAAGCGACCTGACTGATCGCCCCGGTATGGAGGCGTTTCTCAAACAGCAGCGCGCCCAGCTCAAGCGCTGGAACGAGCGACTTGACCTGATCAGCGAAGACCGCATTGCCATGGTTGCGGCAGAACGCTTCCATCGCGCGGCCTGGTACTTCGACCCACAGTCGAGCGCGCAGATAGAGCTAGCGCTCGCCACTGAATACGCCTGCCTGAAAGATATCTGCCGTACTGACAAAGCCACCGATGCCTTGGCAGCGCTGCTGGATAAATACCCGCAACTGAGCTTGCCGGGCTTTTACACCCTGAGTCATATCGACCAGATTGATATGCAGACCAAGCTCTCCAGCATGATCAAAGGCATGCGTGATACGGCTATGGCTGGCAATGACTACAGCGGCGCACATGAGCTTAGCGTCCAGTTCACTGGCTTGGTCCAGCAACAATTGCCGAGTGTTTTCCACCTCAGCGAAACGGGCATTACCCTCAATCAGTTGCGTAATACCGCCTACGAGCCGGCCAAACAACTGAGACTGGCCGCGGCCATGGACGGGGCGATGCAAGGGCTGCGCAACGCAGCCCCGCTGGACCCCGGCAAAGTGCTGCGTGCCCTGCCAGGGGCAGCATGGCTGGATGTACTGCGGGCCTTCGGCCAAGGTGGCATCACCCTGGAGTTCGCGTCGGCCAGCCAGATTCAGGCGTTTGAAACCGATACCCGTAAGCTGGCCGAGCTGCGTAGCACGCTTACCGCGCTGAAACATCAGATCAGACAAACCCTCGCCTTTGAGCGCCGGGGCCGGCTGCCCCAAGGTAGCCACCGCAGCCTGCTGGCAGAGCGCAAAGCCCTGCAAGCAAGCCTGCTGCCGTTAGAAAGCCGCGTGGCCAGCGCCCTCAGCCCGGTGGGCGAAGGGCCGAGCAAAGCCGGGGTCAAGATCAAGGGCCTTAACAGCACTCAGGTTGCCGAGTTTCAGCGTATGGCGGAAGACTTCCGCCTCAAACGGCCATTTAAGGGCTTGGGCGACGCGGTATTTCGCTCGGCCGGGGCGGATATATTTGCTTCGGCCGTGGCGGTTTGGCAGATACGTAACTTTGTGGTGGTGAGTGCTGAGCTAAACAGAAGGTCAGAATGGAGTGGGGCAGAGTGGCTAGCGTTAACAAACGCTATCTTTTCAATGGCTGCTGGAGTGTTTGCAGCCGCGCAGGGCATAGCTGTCACCGGCCTTTCGGTAGCAGTGAATAACTACGCCAGTGTCCCCGGCAAGATCACCATGGCTGCACGGTTGGGCAAGCTTACCGCCAGCTTTGGTATACCTGCGTATTTATCTAGCGTACTTGCCGCATCCATCAGCTTGAAAGGCAGTATCGACAAATTTAACGAAGGACTACGCCGTGGCGATGCGGGCATGCTGGCGGGTGCCGGGATGACAAGCGTAGGCGATGCCGGGCAAGTGGGTATTAACACTTGGGCCTTGATTCGTTCGAGTGGCATTGTGATTGGTGTGCTCAAGGATACCCAGCAAGCCCGCGCGGCGGCCTGGGCTGTCGCGGGAGGCCGCCTGGTCAGCATCGCCGCGCGGGCCAACCTGATTGGTTTGGCCCTGACCGGCTTGCAACTGGGCGGCGAATGGATTTACAACCGCAGTAACCTGAGCCAACTCGACGACTGGCTGCAACAAGGCCCCTGGGGCCTACGCGATGCCCAGCGCCCATTGGCAGCCGAGCACCTGCGCCTGGCTACCATCACCGCTGCGCCAAAGGCGGCGTTACAACCTGACAAGGCCGGGGGGCTGTTTATCCTGCAGGTGCCCGGCGTTATCACCGCCGAGCTGGATGACAGTGGCATCAGCCTGGCCGCCTACTGGCTCAGTAACCACCAGCGTAACGATTGGGAACCCTGGACCGAGCCGCTGCTCTACCAATTCAAACTACTCAGTAAACTGCACGAGCCGCTGCTGCTGGGGCTGGAGATCTACCCTCAGGAGTCCAATGCCCAGCACGGCCTGGCCATCGAGCTGCGTTACCCGCCGCTGGCAGGCAGCAACGAGGTACAGACCAAACGTTTTGAAAGCCTGACCCTGCTTGCTCAGCAGGGCAAACCCATGGCCGAAGTCGCCTTGCTGCGCGTCCGCACCGCCAATGCCCCCAGCCTGCCGCTAACGCTGGATACCCTCGACCAATCTTCTAGCAGTTAAAGGACCCGTACCCATGGCAAAAAAAACAGAAGAGGGCGACTTCGACCTGAAAAACCAGCGACCCAGTGCGGGAGAAATGCGCAGCTTCGCCACAGGCCAAGCTATGTTTCTGGCCCCCCTGCCGCTGCCCACCGGCCATGCACCGATGGACCTGGGCGGCAGTTTCCTGGAAGTTAACGACACTTACCTCGATGTGGGGCAAAGCAACATCAATAAAGCCTTTCAGGCCCAGTTGATGATTTGGGGGCTAATGTTCGTTCTGATTATGAGTTTTCTTGTTATCCCGTTGTCGGTCGCAACTATGCGAACCTTCAGCATTTATCAACTAGATTTTTGGCAGGTTTTCGGGGAAGGCCTTGAATTTATTGCAACAGAGTTGGGGCTAACAATTTTTTGTATCGGCATTTTGTGTGCTTTTCCAGTCATCCGCACCACCTTGCAAAAAGCTCGTACCCGCCCGATGCGCTTTAACCGCCAGCGCCGCGAGGTGTGCTATTTCCCCAGCGGTTCGGACGAACCGATCATTCAACCGTGGGAAGAGCTGGTGGCCTGGGTGTCGGTCAGCACCGGCACCACAGGCGAGGGCATTATAAGTACCTATACCCTGGGTATGGCTCTCGATAACCCGAAAACCGACAAGACCCACTTCCTCAACCAGGGCGTACTGACCCCGGCCCACGGCCTATCCAAGTGGGAGGCCATTCGCGTGTATATGGAAAAAGGCCCGGCCTTTTGCCCCGGCAAAGCCCCCTACGAGGGCCGCCACACTTTTGATGAAAAGCGCGAATCCATGCGCGAGGCTTACCGTGAGGGCGACTGTTCAGCCTTCGGCGTGGCGTTTTGGTACGTGCGCAATGTCGTTACCTGGTGGCGCTTCCCTTACTGGGTTGCCGAGTGGGACCACCGCTACAGCATGAAACCCATGCCCGCCAGCATCGATCAGTGGTCCCAACCCTTACCGCTAGAGCAATGGGCCAAACCCAGCAGCGCGCTGCTGGCAAAAACCGCTGAAATCGAAAAAGCCTTCGCCAAGGGCCAAAGCTTTATGGACTACTTCAACAGTACGCTGGGCAAAGCCGCGAGCGTAGCGTAAGCCAAGCAATAACCCGCGAGGAAAGTGGTCAACGATGCCGGCCAGCCTCTGCTGCTCCGGCACCTCCAGGCACACATGAATCGCATCATGCCGCCAATACTCCACTTCGCAATGGTCGCGGTTGAGGCGGGTGATGCGCAGGGCTGGGCTGCCGGGGGCGGTGCGTAGGGTTGAGGCGGCTTCGGGGTGTAAGGCTGTGGGGACCATGTCGAAGCGGACGCGGCCGTAGTGGATGCCAGGCAGGTGGCGGCCCTACGCCAACGCGACCCGCAGCGGCTTGATCATCGATATCTTTGCCGAGGTGCAACGAAGCCCCTCCGCTGCCCGTACGGGCTGATGCTGGACACCCGCGATGGCCTTAACGATGGGCATACACAAGGTAGGGCGGGTGAACGAGCCCCCTTGAAGCACCAGACACCGTTTCCCCTCACCATAAGGGATAGACAAACGGTCGGGTTTATGACTATCAGCAAAGACAGACATATCGAAGTGCTTGGCCAAGAGCGGCGTCGCCGTTGGAGCGTCGAGGGAAAAGCTCACCATAGTTCGCGAGAGCCTGGAGCCGGGGCAAAGCGTTCCGTCGTGGCTCGGCGCAACGGCACCAACCCCAACCAGTTATTTCATCGGCGCAAGCTGTATCAGGACGGCAACCTGCCGGCGGTCAGTGCCGGTGAGGCTGTGGTACGGCTTCGGAGATGGCCGATGCGATGAAGCAGATCCGCGAGCTGCAATGCGCCGTAGCGTCGCCTAGCAGAGACCTGAAATTTTTCAGCCCTTTCAAGACTTTCCGTGGAGATGCGGTAGAACCCTTCGGAGAAAATTGAACCATTAAACGCTGGCAAGCCTGAACCAGCGCTCAGAAACCGCCCGGCTGCGAAGGCCCAGCCGGATGACGTACTCCTTAGCAGATCGAAACCAGCAAGCTCCATATTTCGCGCCCAAACATAAGAACGTTACGGACGGCCTGGCATATTGCTATTAAGCCAAGGGATTGGCATAAAGCGTGACTGCCTTGACTACATGGATGTTCACCCATGCAACTGCTCCGCCGCGCCCTGCTCGGGCTTTTATTGCTAGTAGCCTTGTTCGCGGGCATTGGCGCGTATTTTGTTGCCTACCCCAACCTGCCCGCTTACCAACAGCCCGAGCAGCTTCACTATCTCAACCAGTGGAGCGAGGCAGATCGGCAGACCTTTTACTACACGCCGCAAGGCACACAAGTTAAGGGCTTAAGGTACGAATGGTTCCAAGCGCTTGAAAAGCCATTCGGACGAGGAAAGCTCGCCGCGCCGGACTATCTGGCCAGGTTCGGTTTTCTTGTGGACCCGCAGCAGCAACCCTCCCCACACAATCCGGCCAACCTTCCCGTTGGCTTTGCGCGACACGAAGACAGCGAAACCGGCTTTGCCTATCTCGATATAAGTTGTGCCGCGTGCCATACGGGCGAGCTGCGCCACCGCGGCCAAGCCGTACGCATCGATGGCGGGGCGGCACTGCACTCGCTTGCCTCGACGGTGCCCACATTGCGTGGTGGAGCGTTTGGCCAGGCCCTGGGCATGAGCATGGCCGCAACCTACTACAACCCGCTCAAATTCAAACGGTTCGCGCTGGAAGTCCTAGGCGACAACTATGCACGCGACCGAGAGCCGCTGCGGGTCGATTTCAAGCGGGTGCTGGATCGGCTGCTCAGCACAGCCATCAACGATTGGCATAGAGGCCTCTACCCAACCGAAGAGGGCTTCGGCCGTACCGATGCATTCGGGCGAATCGCCAATACTGTGTTTGGCGATGCCATTGATGCGGATAACTACCGGGTCGCCAACGCACCGGTCAGCTATCCGCAGGTATGGGATATATGGAAGTTCGACTGGGTTCAGTGGAACGGTTCAGCCATGCAGCCAATGGCGCGCAATATTGGCGAGGCATTAGGCGTGGGCGCGCCACTGCGCCTGTTGCACGAAGATGGCAGCCCCATACCGCTCGCCGAACGCTACTCATCGAGCGTTCGCGTGCGCGACCTCGATAGGCTGGAGCAGACGCTTAAACGCCTGGAGCCGCCGCGCTGGCCCGAAGAAGTGTTGGGCAAAGTTGATATCGAAAAGGCCAGTCTCGGCCGGGCACTGTTCGAGGAAAATTGCGCCTATTGCCACGCAGCCGCTCCCAAGCCCGTGGGCGAGCGCTTTGCTGCAAGCAGGGACCCTGAATGGCGTATGCGAATCGTACCAACCGACGTCATCGGCACCGACCCCACCACCGCCGACAATATTGCTGACCATCGCTTCGATGTCAGCCAATTAGGCTGGACGCAGGACGAGCTGAAAGCACTAGATGTCAGGCTCTTTGGCGCCTCGTCAGGGGAAGTGGTCCTACAAAAGATATCCAGTGCAAAAGGGCTGGCTTACATCACGGCCTATGTCGAACAGCGCGCATACCGTGACGCCGGTATTCATCCGGACGAGCGCGCGAGCATGGACGGGTTCGGACTACCTATCGGCGTCCAGGAGATACGCGGTTATAAAGCCCGCCCCCTCCATGGTGTCTGGGCCACACCGCCTTTTCTGCATAACGGTTCGGTCGCGAACCTGTTCGAATTGTTGTCGCCAGTGGCCGAACGGCAGGACCAGTTTTGGGTGGGTACCTTCGAATACGACACCAAGCGCCTCGGTTTTGAAACCGGTGCTTTTCCCGGTGGCTTCCTGCTCGACACCTCGATTACCGGCAACAGCAACCGTGGGCATGAGTTTCGCGCTGGCTGTCGCGAACAGGGCGTCATAGGACGCGCCCTGCTACCTCATGAGCGCTGGGCTCTGATCGAGTATTTGAAAGTGCTGGGCGACGATCGACTCGAGCCGCGACTGCAAGATTTGCCAGCCAAACCATGGAAACCGGGCCCCAACTGCGGGTAACGCCACGGATCGCAGCGCTGCTGCTCCCATAATGGAAAGGTCAAAAGGGACTTCACCATGCTCAAGAAATTCTGGCTCTGCCTCGGTAGCTGGCTCGGCAAAATCCTATTGTTGGCTCTGGCCGTAGGCCTCGGCGGCTGGCTGATCGGCAGCCTGCTCTATAGCTGGAAATTTTCCGGCCCGGTGTCACGCGAGGAACAGATTCCTGTCACCGAAAAAGCGGACACGCAGGCCATTATTGCTGACGCAATCCGGGTCGTCGAACAACACCGGGACAACACCCGGGTGCTGCGCGACGCGCACGCCAAAGCGCATGGTTGCCTCAGGGCGGAGGTTTCCGTCCGCGGGGACATCGACAGCGGCCTACAGCATGGCGTCTTCAGCCAACCCGGCCATAGCTGGCAGGCCTGGGTAAGGCTTTCGAACGGCAATGCTTATCCTCAGTTCGATCGCGTTCGTGATGCGCGAGGCATGGCGATAAAGCTGCTCGAAGTACCGGGACAGAAGTTGACAGCGAACCCGGCTCACGCCGCTGAGCAGGATTTCGTCATGTTTAATCACCCCGCATTCTTCGTCCGCGACGTAGCCGAATACCGAAGCAATTTCGCTGCTCAGGCCGAGGGCAAGAAAGTGCTGGCATTCTTCCCAGGCTGGGATCCCCGCCACTGGGAAATCCGCCATCTGGCGATTGCGCTGAAAACCCTATCGCCAGCGCCCGACAGCCCAGTGGCGACCACCTACAACTCGGTGGCGCCGTTCAAGCTTGGACCGCTGAATATCAAATACCGAGTGATACCTGCGCCGGAGAACTGCCCGGCTTACCAATTACCCGAACAGAACCGCGACCTACCCAACTTCTTGCGCAACGCGCTCTACCAGCAGCTTTCGCTCGACCAGACGCCCGCCTGCTTTACCTTGCAGGTACAACGGCAGAACGCCGATTTCTACATGCCTATCGAGGATCCCAGCGTTGAGTGGGACGAGGCGATCTCCGCTTTTGAGTCCGTCGCGGATATCCGCCTTCTCGCTCAGGATTTCGACAGTCCGGCGCAGAATATCGACTGTGACAACCTGTCCTTCAACCCTTGGCATTCGCTACCTGAGCACCGGCCAATAGGCGGCATCAACCGCTTGAGGAAAGCAGTGTACGAAGCCGTTAGCGCGTACCGTCTGGACCGCAACGGCGCGCTCCGAGCTGTCTACTAGTACCGCAGCTTGGAGTTGAATGGGCGTTGGGCCGGCTTTAGGCCTCATCGCTCAACGGCAGCAAGACTCTAAATAGCGCGCCATTGCCCTCTTCGCTTTCGACCTGAATGCGACCGTCATGCGCCTTGACGATCTGTTCGGCAATAAACAGCCCAAGCCCCAGTCCGGCGCTGCTTTCGCTGCCTTCGGCGCGTTCGAACTGGCAGAAGATTCTTTCGAGACTCTTCTGGCTGATGCCGATGCCCTGATCGCGCACTTCGATACAGGCAGTCACCGGAGTCGCGCTGACGTTGACCTGCACAGGCTTGCCGGCGCCGTAGCGCATTGCGTTGGTCAGCAGATTAGCCAGCACCTGTTCGATGCGGAATTCATCCCAGACACCGATGATCGGCTCCGGTCGCTGAAACAGCAGCGTGCAACCGCTGGCTTCCATCTGCGGCGCGAAATTCTCGACGACGCTGGCGACCAGCTTGCCCAGATCGAGGCGGTCGGGGCGGATCGACAGTTTGCCGGTGCGAATGCGCGAGACATCGAGCATGTCGTCGATCAGACGGATCAGGCTGCGGATCTGCCGCTCGTCCTTGTCGACCATCTGCCGCAGCTTGTCGTCGCTGAACGCGGCGAAGTTGTTCCGCCCCAGCTGCAGCTTGCGCAGCTGGACTTCGAGAATAAGGGTATTGAGGGGCGTTTTCAGCTCGTGGGAGACGATCGACATGAAGTCGTCGCGCATGCGCACGGCGTCTTCCAGTTCGGCCTTGGTGCTGCGTAGCTGATCGAGCAACACTTCCTGCTCGCGGCGGCTGCGCTCGAGCGCTTCGAGCTGACGCGCCATCCGCTTGCGGTTGCGGTAAAGATCGACGAACACACTGACTTTGCTACGAACCGCATGGGTGTCGAGCGGCTTGTGCATAAAATCCACCGCGCCGCTCTCGTAGCCCTTGAAGGCATAGTTGAGTTCGCGCCCGGCGGCGCTGACGAACACGATAGGGATCTGCTTGGTGCGCTCGGTACCGCGCATCATCTCCGCCAGCTGGAAACCATCCATGCCAGGCATCTGCACGTCGAGAATGGCCAGTGCGAACTCATGCTGAAGCAACAGTTCGAGTGCCTGTTCCGCCGATTCGGCCTGATGCACGCGAACCCCCGGGTTCCTGAGAATGGCATCCAGCGCCAGCAGGTTTTCCGGCAGGTCATCGACGATCAGCAGGTTCGCTTCATCGGTATGGTCAGGCATGGGTCACTCCAGTTCACGCAACAGTCGATGAATATCGCGCAAGGGCAAAATGTAATCCGGCGCAAAGCGCTGGAGTGCGGCCAAGGGCATGGTCTGAACCTCGGCTTCGCCAGGGTCCTGAACGATGGTCATGCCGCCGGCCCGCTTGATCGCTTCGAGGCCTGCCGCGCCGTCTTCGTTGGCGCCGGTCAGCAGGATACCGGCAACGCGCTCGCCCCAGGCATCGGCGGCCGATTCGAACAAGACATCGATCGAGGGACGAGAAAAGTGCATCGCCTCGTCCTGGCTGAGCGATAGCGTCAGGTCCGCTTCCACCAACAGGTGATAGCCGGGCGCGGCGAAATACAGCGTCGCTCCGCGCACAGGCTCCTTGTCGTCCGCTTCCTTGACCCGCAGTGCGGTCTTGCGCTGGAAGATCTCGACTAGTTGTGTCGGCCCGTACGGCGGCACGTGCTGGACCATCAGCAGCGGCTGGCGAAAGTCTCTCGGCAGGCCGTCGACCAAGGCACTGAGGGCGGCCAGACCGCCCGCCGAGGCGCCGATCACTATGGCATCGATGGCCCGCGCAGGTGATTTGCCTGAAACATCTCGGGTCGCGAACGTCATAGCTTGCGAAAGATCCGTTGTGGCTTGTCGAACGCCTCGTAACGGTCGGCATGACCGGAGAATTCAACGGTCTCCTTGCTACCCAGGCCGAGAAAGCCGCGATGGCAGAGGGATTCATGGAATAGGCCAAAGGCCCGATCCTGCAGCGGCTTGTTGAAGTAGATCAGCACGTTGCGGCAGGAAATCAACTGGGTCTCGGCGAAGACGCTGTCGGTCGCCAGGCTATGGTCGGCAAAGGTCACCTGGTCCTTCAAGGTCTTGTCCATGATCGCCGAGTCGTAGGCGGCCGTGTAGTAATCGCTGAGGCTGCGCTTGCCGCCGGCGCGCTGGTAGTTGGTCGTGTACTGCTGCATGTCGCCAATATCGAAGATGCCCTGGCGTGCCTGTTCCAGCGACCGCGGGTTGATATCGGTGGCGTAGAGAATGGTGCGTTCCAGCAGGCCCTCCTCCCTGAGCAGGATCGCCATCGAGTAGACCTCTTCGCCGGTGCTGCAGCCGGCGATCCAGATCTTCAGCGACGGGTAGGTGCGCAGCACCGGGACCACCTGCTCGCGCAGCGCCAGGTAATAACTGGGGTCGCGGAACATCTCGCTGACCGGGATCGTGAGGAACTGCAAGAGCTCCATGAAGGCTTGCGGATCGTAGAGAATCTTGCGCTGCAGCTCCGAGATGCTTTCGCATTGCATCTGCTTCAATGCCAGCAGCACCCGGCGCTTGAGCGAAGCGCCGGAATAGTCGCGGAAATCGTAGCTGTAGCGCAGATAGATGGCTTCGATCAGCAGCTTCAGCTCGATGGCCTGATTGCGGTGAGGCATGTCACAACAGCTCCACTTTAGGTAGCCATACACGAATCAGTGAGAACAGGCGATCAAGCTCGATTGGCTTGGCCAGGTAGTCGTTGGCCCCGGCGCGCAAGCAGCGGTCCTGATCGTTGTTCATGGCTTTAGCGGTGACCGCGATGATCGGCAGCTTGGCGAAGCGCGAATCCTTGCGGATCTCCTGCATCGCGGTAAAACCGTCCATCTCCGGCATCATGATGTCCATCAGCACCAGATCGATATCGGTCACACTCTGCAATTGCGCGATGGCCTCGTGACCGTTGCGGGCGATCTCGATCAGCGCGCCCTTCTGTTCCAGCGCACTGGTCAGTGCGAAGACGTTACGCACATCGTCGTCGACCACCAGAATCTTGCGTCCCTCGAAGGCCTTCTCGCGGCTGCGCACGCTTTTCAGCATCTTCTGCCGCTCCGGCGCCATGTCCGATTCGACCTTGTGCAGGAACAGCGTGACTTCGTCGAGCAGCCGCTCCGGCGACCGAGCGCCCTTGATGATGATCGAGCGCGAGTATTTCATCAGCGACGCTTCTTCATCGCGGGTCAGGTTGCGCCCGGTGTAGACGATGACCGGCGGGAAGGAGCAGATGTCCTCGTGAGCCATGCGCTCGAGCAGTTCATGGCCATCCATGTCCGGCAGCTTGAGGTCGATGATCATGCAGTCGTAGAGCGTCGAGCGCAGCAGTTCGAGAGCCTGCGCGCCGAACTCCACCGCCGTGATCTCCACATCGATATCTTCGATCAGCCGCGACACGCTTTCACGCTGGCGGGCGTCGTCCTCGACCAGCAGGATGCGCTTGACCTTCTGCGCCAGCTTCGCTTCCAGCCGGCCGAATACTTTCTTGAGGTCGTCGCGGGTGGTGGGTTTAGTGGCGTAGCCGATGGCGCCCATTTGCAGGGCGGCCTCCTTGCGGTCTTCCACGGACACGATATGCACCGGGATATGCCGCGTGACAGGATTCTCCTTGAGCCGCTCAAGCACGGTCAGACCGGAATGATCGGGCAGTCGCATGTCCAGCAAGATGGCATCAGGGCGGTACTGCACGGCAGTGTCGAAACCGTGATCGGCGCTCTGCGCGATCAGACAGCTGTACTTCAGCTCGTGCGCGAGGTCGCGGAGAATGCAGGCGAACTGCGGCTCGTCTTCGATCACCAGCACCGAGCGTCCGAATGGAAGGGCGTCACGGTCGTCGGCCAGAGCCGGCACGCTCGGCTCCTGCGCGCGTAGCGGCGCGGCCGGCGAAGGCACGGCCTGGACAAGCGCCATGGACACCGATGCGGCAGACGCTTCGATCGGCGCGGCGGCAGGCAATTCCGGCTCCTGAACAGCCACCGGGGCGCTGTAGTTCTCTGGGACGATCAGCGTGAACAGGCTGCCGGCGCCCGGCTCGCTGCTCACCTCGATAGTGCCGCCCAGCAATTGGGCGAGTTCGCGGGAAATCGACAGGCCCAGGCCAGTGCCGCCATAGCGGCGATTAGTGGTGCCGTCGGCCTGACGGAACGCCTCGAAGATCACATCCTGCTGATCGACCGGAATGCCGATCCCAGAATCACGCACGGCGAAGGCGACCTGACCATCGCCATGGCGCATCACATGCAGCTCCACCGAGCCCTTCTCGGTGAATTTGAAGGCATTCGACAGCAGGTTCTTGAGAATCTGCTCCAGTCGCTGTCGGTCCGTGTAGAGGCTCGATGGCAAGTCTTCGGCCAGTTCGACCTGGAACTGCAGTGACTTCTCCAGCGCCTGCGCGAGAAACAGGCTCTTCAGCCCGTCGATCATGCGTGTCAGAACGAGCAGTTCAGGCCGCACGTCGAGCTTGCCGGCTTCGACTTTGGAGATGTCGAGAATGTCGTTGATCAGGTTGAGCAGATCGTTGCCTGCCGAATAGATCGAGCGCGCGAACTGCACCTGATCGTCGCTCAGATTGCCTTCGGGATTATCGGACAGCAGCTTGGCGAGAATCAGTGAGCTGTTGAGCGGCGTGCGCAGCTCGTGCGACATGTTGGCGAGGAATTCCGACTTGTAGCGACTGGCGCGCTGCAGCTCGTCGGCACGCTCTTCGAGCATCAGCTGCACTTCATGCAGGCGATTGTTCTTCAGATCCATCTCATCGCGCTGACGCGCCAGCTCTTCGGAATGCTCGGCGAGCTGCTCGTTGGTCTGTTCCAGTTCGGCCTGCTGCTCTTCCATGTGCGCCTGCGATTCACGCAGGGCGTTGGATTGCTCTTCGAGCTCCTCATTGGCGGCGCGCAGTTCTTCCTGCTGCACCTGCAGTTCTTCGTTGAGCTGCTGGGTCTCGGCCAGCATACGCTGCAGGCGCTGGCGATAGCGCGCGGCCTCGATGGCCGAACCGATGCTTTCGCTGACGCGCCGCAGCAACTCGCTGTCTTCTTCGTGCAGGGGCCGCAGAAAGCCGATCTCCAATACGGCATTGAGCATGCCGCTGTCTTCCACGGGAACGATCAATACCGATCTGGCGTCGGTGTTGCCCAACGCCGAAGTGACCTTCATATAACCGGGCGGCACGCTGTCGAGCGCCATCGCTCGCCGCTCCAGGGCAGTCTGCCCGACCAGCCCTTCGCCGATTTCCAGCGTCCGGTCACCGTGCAGCTTGTCCTTGTCCCAGCCGAACTCCGCGACCCGCTGCAGCTTGCCGTCCTGCGTCACGTAGAGCGCTCCGACCGCCACGTCGAGGTAACGCGAGAGGAAGCTCAGAACGTTCTGCCCCAGCGTCGGCAGCGCCTGCTCACCGATCATCGACTCGCTGAGTTGGGTCTGGCCGGTGCGGTACCAGGCCTGCTTCTCCAGCGCCGCGGCATGCGCCTGTTGTTGCTCCAGTGATTTGGCATAGCTGTCCGACAGATTGATCAGGTCGCGGCGCCCGAAGTAAACCAGCAGGCCACTGAACACCAGGCTGAACAGCAGAAAACCGCCGATCAGAACCGTAGTGACCACTTCCGACGTGTCGGTAAGCTCGGTGCGAGTCTGACGTTCATAGGCAATGAAGTCGTTGAGCAGCCGACGCTGCTCCTCCTTCAGGTCCAGCCCGCGCTTGCTGCGTACGTACTCGGTCACGGGCTCGTTCCGTGCACGACGCTCAATGGCTTCTTCGGCATATCCGAGCCACTGCCCATGAAGTTGTTTCATACGCTCGACACGGCCCAATTGCACCGGCGTATCGCTCGCGTACTCCTCGAGCCGGTTCATCAGGTCGACGAATGCGGGCAGCTCTTTTCGGTAAGGCTCGAGAAAAATCTCCTCGCCAGCGATGAGATAGCCACGCATGGAAGCTTCCATATCGCCTGCGACTTTCAGCATGTCGTGCGCGTAGGCAACGCCATGAACCGAGCGCTCGACCCAATGGCTGACGTTCAACAGGTAATAGACGATGGCGCTGAAGAAGAATGCGCTGAGAAATCCGAAACCAAGGGGCACGGCCACATTGCGGTTGAGGATGCGCCTGAAGTTTTCTCGATTGATGAAAGAGTCGCCCATTTGGTTTCCTTCCCGGGTGCTGGCGCGATGACCGATACCCACAGCAGCGCGGGCAGCTGCGTCGCTAGCAAGCGAACGCTCCACATCCCGTCAAGTTCAAAGGTGATTCGCGCGAGATAGGCTCACGCAGCAAGTCGACCGGGGACTTTACACCGCTGCGGTTGCGAGCACAAAAAACCCGGCTGAATGGCCGGGTTCAGACCGTCCTGCGGGGCAAGGGTTCGTTTCACTCGCGCCAGAACGATTCATCCGGCCCGTAATAACTCCCGAGCCGGCTCTCGCTGGTTGTTCGACGAAACAGCAGGCGATGCGGGAGACGCGCCCTTGAGGACAAAGCGTCCGGCGCCTGCGACAAGCTGAGCCGAACTGTTCTACCGCAACGCTATCAGCGCCGCGCGATAATCCAGACCGCGTGGATGATGCCTGGAATGTAGCCCAGTAGCGTCAGCAGGATATTCAGCCAAAAGGCTCCACCGAAGCCGACTTGTAGAAACACCCCCAATGGAGGCAGAAGTATCGCGATGATGATTCGGATCAGGTCCATGTGTGTCCCCTCGGGTCTGTGCAGGCTGAAAAGCTCACTTGAGTCGACCCTGATCACGCCTTGGGGGTTCCTTCGGTCTACGGCGCACAAGCGCAGCAGCAACGCGGAAGGAGCGACAACCGCCGTCGATGGACAGCGGTTGTCAGAATCGGTTGCGGCCGTTTAAGCCGCAGGGGGCGCCTACAGGCACCGATAGGGAAGAAACGCAACAGGCGGCGTGGTTGGCCAATCGTTGCGATACGCATCACCTTGTGGGCGGTACGCATTGCCAAACGGCTTCGCTTAGCCTGCTAACTATTACAGAAGCGGCGCAGGCACTCCATACGCAGAAAGTCGAACCCCGCGAATGGGCTGGAACTGGCTCCATTTTCATCTATCAGCGAATCAAGGTCAGTGCTGGGTGGGCGACGCTTCAGATCGGTCTCGGCGTTTGCGACGAATGTTGACCCACGACAGCACGGCCAGCGCCAGCATCAAGCCAGCCATGTTGAAGTTTCCCACCAGCATGTAGCCCAACCCGGCGAGCGAGCAGGCTACCAGCCCGATCCAACGGACGTACTTCATCATTGCGCCTACCGGCCCGCCCAAGCGCTCTTCGTCATGTTGCGACATTAACCCTGCCTCGCGCGCATGCGTTCCAGTTCCTTGGCGTCGTGGCTGCAGAACAGCTTCACCTCGCCCTTGTGTTCCAGCGACAAGGTCCAGAGTCGATGCTGATTGGACAGGCGCGCCGGACGGTCGACTTCCATCATGCGCTGGTACAAACGCAGGCCCGGCGTGCAGTAACGCTCGGTTTGGCCGACTTCGTCGCGGTAGAAATAGGCATCGCCGGCGTGCAGCAGCCAGCCCTGATTGGTCTGCAGCGCGACGCCCGCATGGCCGTGGGTATGGCCGGTCAGCGGGATGAGCAAAAGCTCTGGCGGCAGCCCGCGCAGCTCTTTGACGGCCTGGAAACCGAACCAGTTATCACCGCCCGGCTCGTAGAACTGCCAGTTGCGCACCTCGTCCCATTGCCGATGACGGTAGCGCCGATGGCCAATGAAGCTGTGAGTCGAGCGCGCCGCATCCATTTCACGCTGCAGCACGTGGACCTGGGCCTCGGGGAAATCCTCGAGGCCACCGGCGTGATCGAAATCCAGATGAGTAAGCAGGATGTGCCGGACGTCTTCGGGCTTGAAACCAAGCTGGCGCACCTGCTCCAGCGCCGTGAAGCGACGCTCGAACTTGATGTTGTTGAAGGCGATGAAGAACTGGCTGAGGCGCTTGCGCGGCTCCAGCACATCGCAGCTGCCAAAGCCGGTGTCGACCAGCACCAGCCCGTGCTGCTCGGTCTCGATCAACAGGCAGTGGCAGACCAGGCTGGCGGTCAGCCCATCGCTGAAACCATCGAACAGCTTGCCGCCCACCGGGCACATGCAGCCGCAGTTGAGATGGTGAATACGCATGGAAGACTCCTCATGGAGCGGGCCGGCGCGGCAAACCCGCGCGGATATCAGCCTCGGTTGAATTGTGAGGCCCGATGGCGCCCGAGAGTTCAGACGCCGGTCTCTTGCGGACGATCCGACGTCGTGACGGGAACCTCGCGTCAACTGGACTACCCTCTCTGGTAGTGCCGCGATACCTCGTCGCGCCATCGTCGATTCGGGAGGATCACACCGATGCGACGCCCCATTGATCGATTGGCCTGGCTGCTGACGCTCCTGACAATATGGCTGGGTATCGTCGGGACGACGCTGGCTGCGGCTCCGGTGACGGTGCTGCGGGTCGACGGCGTGATCGGTCCGGCCAGCGCCGACTACATCACCAGCGGCATACAGCGCGCCGCGCAAACCAATGCGCAGCTGTTGGTGCTGGAGCTGGACACACCCGGCGGGCTGGACAGCTCGATGCGCGCCATCATCAAGGAAGTGCTCGCCAGTCCCGTCCCGATCGCCACCTATGTCACGCCCAGCGGCTCGCGCGCGGCCAGCGCCGGCACCTATATGCTCTACGCCAGCCATATCGCCGCGATGGCCCCGGGCACCAACCTCGGCGCCGCCACGCCGGTGCAGATCGATGGCTCGCCAGGCAGCCCACCCGAGCAGCCGCCAGACGCCGAAAAGCCTGATTCCACCGATGCCGGCGATGCCATGAGCCGCAAGCAGGTCAACGACGCCGCTGCGTATATCCGTGGCCTGGCGCAGCTGCGCGGGCGCAATGCTGAATGGGCGGAACAGGCGGTGCGCGAGGCGGTGAGCCTGTCGGCCAGCGAGGCACTGGAGCTTAAGGTGGTCGATTACGTTGCCACCGATCTGGATGACCTGCTCGGCAAACTCGACGGCAAAACTATCCAGACCAGCGCTGGCGAGCGAAGGCTACAGACCGCCAACGCAACGCTCGATCACTACGAACCGGACTGGCGGGTGCGCTTGCTGGCCGTGATCACCAACCCCAGCGTGGCGCTGATCCTGATGATGATCGGCATCTACGGATTGATATTCGAATTCTCCAATCCGGGCACGACCGGCGGTGGCGTGATCGGCGGCATCTGCCTGCTGCTGGCGTTGTATTCCTTGCAGCTGCTGCCGGTGAACTACGCCGGGGTAGCGCTGATTCTGCTGGGCCTGGGCTTCATGATCGCCGAGGCGTTCGCGCCCAGTTTCGGCGTGCTCGGCCTGGGCGGTGTCGCCGCATTCGTCACCGGCTCGGTAATCCTGATCGATACCGAGGTGCCGGGCTACGGTATTCCCCTGACCTTGATCGGCACCCTGGCGGTGGTCAGCGCGCTGCTGGTGTTCGCCATCGTCAGCATGGCGCTCAAGGCGCGCCGGCAGCGCGTGGTCAGCGGTGATGCCGAGCTGATCGGTAGCCTGGCGCCGATCAGCCGCGTTCAGGCGGCCGACCCGGCTTGCGGCTGGGTGCTGCTGCAGGGCGAGCATTGGCAGGTCCGCAGCGCGGCTCCCTTGCATCTGGGTCAACAAGTCCGTGTCGTGGCGAGACACGGGCTGCAACTGGACGTCACCGCGGCCGACGCGCCGCCAATCGAGGAGAGGTGAACCATGGGTTTTGAAATGAGCTTCATCGCGGTGCTGGTGCTGTTTTTCGCGCTGCTCGCATCGACCTTCCGCATCTTGCGCGAATACGAGCGTGGCGTGGTGTTCCAGCTAGGGCGCTTCTGGAAGGTCAAGGGGCCGGGGCTGATCATGGTCATTCCCGGCATTCAGCAAATGGTGCGGGTCGATCTGCGCACCCTGGTGCTGGACGTGCCGACGCAGGACGTGATCTCTCGCGATAACGTCTCGGTCAAGGTCAATGCGGTGGTTTACTACCGCGTGCTGGATGCCGAAAAGGCCATCATTCAGGTAGAGGATTACCATTCGGCAACCAGCCAGCTGGCCCAGACCACCCTGCGCGCCGTGCTCGGCAAGCACGATCTGGACGACATGCTGGCCGAGCGCGAACAACTCAACAACGACATCCAGCAAGTGCTCGATGCGCAGACCGACGCCTGGGGCATCAAGGTGGCCAACGTCGAGATCAAGCACGTGGATCTGGACGAATCGATGATCCGCGCCATCGCCCGTCAGGCCGAAGCGGAACGCGAGCGGCGGGCCAAGGTCATTCATGCTGAGGGCGAGTTGCAGGCGTCGGAGAAACTGATGCAGGCCGCCGAGATGCTCGGTCGTCAGTCCGGCGCGATGCAGCTGCGTTACATGCAGACGCTGAGCAACATCGCTGGCGACAAGAACTCGACCATCGTCTTCCCGCTGCCCATGGAGCTGTTACAGGGCTTGGGCAACCTCACCAAGAAACCCGAGTAGAGCATTTATGCGCATGCGCCCAGCTGTATCTGTTGCACGTCTGCTGTCGGTCATTCTGCTAGCGTTGAGCCTGGTCAGCTGTGCGATGTTCACCCAGCGCGACCCGCTCAACGTGCAAGTCGCCGGTATCCAGCCGCTGACCGGCGAAGGCTTGGAGCTGCGCATGGCGGTCAAGCTTCGCGTGCAGAACCCCAACGACATGGCGCTGGAGTACAACGGCGTGGCGCTCGATCTGGAAATCAACGGTCGACGCCTGGCCAGCGGTGTCAGCGATGAGCGCGGCAGCGTGCCACGCTTCGGCGAAACCGTACTGACCGTTCCGGTGACCATTTCGGCGTTCTCCGCCGCGCGACAAGCGCTGGGGCTGGCCGAGGACATCGGCATGGAGGAGGTGCCCTACGTGCTGCGCGGCAAGCTCGCCGGTGGGCTTTTCGGTACGCAGCGGTTCGTCGAGAAGGGGACGCTGGATCTGTCGGGGGCGCTGGCTAATCCCTATCGACGGGCGCCCTGACATTCAGGTCGGCTACAAAACAAAACCCACCGCACCGTTTTTGTTGGCGGCGCGCCCTCGCGACCAATGTAGACGCCAGCCTACTAACAGAATCAGAGCGTCGAGGCCGAGCCTGAGCCCGCACCGAACCTCACGGCGAACTAGGTCGCCGCTTTAGTCTTCAGCCTGTATCTCCCGCCGAACTGGCCCACTCCGGCCGGCACTGCCCCGCCCGACAACGATGGACTTCGTGGGTCGGGTCTTCTTGCATCAGCTTGCGGGTCACGCCATTGGTCCAGCCGAAACCGTCCTGCAGAGGATATTCCCCACCGGTCGCATGTTCGACGCAAGGCCGCAGCACATACTTTTCCACCAGTTTGCTTTCCCGTTCGAAGAGGTGCGAGACAATGCTCAGCCAGCGCTCTTCGATCTGCAGTGCCAGCGCCTCGTGGCCGTAGGCCTGCAGCCCGCGAATCCCCATCCACTGCAATGGCGCCCAGCCGTTGGGGCGGTCCCATTGCTCGCCGCTGTCGCTAATCTCGGTCGTTGACAGCCCGCCCGGCGCGAGCAGCCGTTCGCGCACGATGTCGGCAACGCGCGCCGCCTGTTCGGCGCTGGCCAGTTGCACGAACAGCGGCGTCAACGTCGCGGCTGTGAGGTTGTCGCGCGGTTTCTGCAGCGTCCAGTCGTAATCGAAATAGGCGCCGCTCTGCTCGTTCCACAGGTAGCGATCGATAGCCTGCAGGCGCGCCTCGGCACGTTGGCGGAATTCCTCGGCGCAGCCGTGCTGCTTCATGTCACTCAGGCGGGCTATCTGCCGTTCGAGCTTGTAGAGAAAACAGTTGAGGTCCACCGGAATGATGTTGGTGGTGCGAATGCTCGATAACCGCTGCGGGTCGCCCAGCCAGCGCGAACTGAAATCCCAGCCCGATTCGGCGCCCGCACGCAGGTCACGATAGACCTCATGCGCCGGCCGGCTCGATGAGCGCGCGGTCTCGACGTCTTCGAGGTAGGACTCCTCGCGTGGCGTATCGCGGTCATCCCAGTAACGGTTGAGTACGCTGCCATCGGCCAGGCAGACGCAGCGCCGATGCGCCTCACCGGGGCGCAGATGTTCGCCACCCTCGGTCCAAAAGGCATATTCCTTGCGCAGCTGTGGCAGGTAATCGCTGGCGCGATGCACGCCGGTGTCTTCGAACAGATCGATCATCAGCGCGAACACCGGCGGCTGCGAACGGCTCAGGTAATAGGAGCGATTGCCATTGGGCACGTGGCCGTACGTGTCGATCAGGTAGGCGAAGTTGTCCGCCATCGAACGCAGCAGCTCGCAATGCCCACTCTCGTCCAGGCCGAGCATGGTGAAGTAGGAATCCCAGTAATACAGCTCGGTGAAGCGCCCGCCCGGCACCACGTAGTCGTGCGGCAGCGGCAGCAGTGACGAGAATTCCGGGTGCTGGCGTGGATGCCGGGTCAGAACAGGCCAGAGCCGATCGATGTGCTCGCTCAGGCTGTCGTTGGGGTTGGCGACGAACTCGCTCGCCGACAATTCGAACACGCTGAAGTGCTCGTGCACAAAGGCGCGCAGATTGAAATCGGGGGCGCCGGAGCGTGCGCGATAGGCCTCAAGAATGCGCTCGGGATGCTGGCGCGGCGCGCAGTCGACAAAGGTCTTGCTGTCGGGGAACACGCGCTGCGTCTGCACCGCCAGGAAGAGTTCCTGATAACGATCCGCCGGGGTCAGGGTATCGGCGGCGGAGACCGCATGCGTGTCGTAATCGAAGGGGCCTTTGTGATCGATATCAGTCATTGCTCGCTGTAATTCCATAGCAGTCCGCCGTCTATCACCAGCGTGGTGCCAGTGATGTAATCGGCCTCGTCGGAGGCAAGGAAAGCCACCGCGCCCGCCACGTCGCGCGGTTGGCCAAGGCGGCCTGCAGGGATGTTGCACAGCAGGCCGGCGAGTTTTTCCGGCTGGTTCATCAGCGAGCGGTTGATCGGCGTCTCGATCGCGCCCGGCGCGACGTTATTGACAGTGATACCCAACGGCGCCAGTTCGATCGCCAGGTTGCGCATGAGCATTTTCAAACCGCCCTTGCTGGCGCAATAACTGGTGAAGTTGGGGAATGGCAACTCCTCGTGAACCGAGCTGTTGTTGATGATGCGCCCGCCCCGCCCTGCGTCGCGCAGGTATCGCGCAAACGCCTGAGCAGTAAAGAACGGCCCGCGCAGATTGACATTCAGTACCTGGTCGTAATCGGCCTCGCTGGCATCGAGAAAGGCGGCATGCTTCTGCACCCCGGCATTATTGACCAGGATATCCAGGCGGCCCATCTGCTCGACCGCTTGCTCGACCAACCGCTGACATTCGGCGACCACGCCGACATCGGCAGAGATGAAGCAGGCACGCCGGCCTTGCGCGCGGATCTGTTCGAGGGTCTCCCGAACGTCGTCGTCATCGTGCCGTCCGTTGATGACCAGATCGGCCCCCGCCTCCGCCAGGCGTACGGCGATACCGCGACCGATGCCCTGCGAGCCACCGGTAACCAATGCAACCTTGTCGTGCAAATTCATCGCAGACCTCATGTGGCTATCGGAGCGCAACGACGCCCCTGAGTCGTTCAGGTGAGACGGGCTGCGGTCGGCTGCGTTCAACCTGTGTGTTTGCCAATTGCTTCAACGGCGCGAACCATCGCAGCGGCAGACAAAGGGCCTGCCGCAGGCGCAAAATGTCCGGCTCTCCGTTGCTCCGTTACAGGACCACCATGGCCACCGCCGATCTGCGTAAAGGGTATTTGCTGGGTCTGACGACCTTCTGCATCTGGGGCATGTTCCCGCTCTACTTCAAATCCATCGAGCAGTACGCGGCGCTCGAGATCGTTACCCAGCGCGCCATCTGGTCGGCGGTGTTCGGCACGCTGGTGCTCATGCTCTGGCGCCATCCGGGCTGGTGGCAGGAGCTGCTGGCGCATCCGCGCCGAATCGGCGTGCTGATGATTTCCAGTGTCTTGATCGCGACCAACTGGCTGATCTACGTCTGGGCGGTCAACAACGATCACATGCTCGAGGCGAGCCTGGGCTACTACATCAATCCACTGGTCAATGTGCTGCTCGGCTTGATCGTGCTGCGTGAACGACTGCGTCCGCTGCAGTGGCTTGCGGTCGCCATGGCGGCGACCGGCGTGCTGCTGCAGCTGGTCACGCTCGGCGACTTTCCTGTGGTCGCGATGGTGCTGGCGCTAAGCTTTGGCAGCTACGGCCTGTTGCGCAAGCAGGCGCCGGTGGCGGCGCTGCCTGGTCTGGTGGTGGAAACCTGGCTGCTACTGCCGGTCGCCCTGATCTGGCTGTTTTTCTTTGGCAGCGGGCCGACCACCGAATGGTCGTTCTGGACCGAACCCCAGGCACTGTGGCTGATAGCCGCCGGCCCGGTCACCCTGCTGCCGCTGTTGTGCTTCAATGCCGCGGCACGTCATCTGCCCTATTCGACCCTTGGATTTTTGCAGTACATCACTCCGACACTGTTGCTGATCCTCGCGGTGTGGGTGTTCAACGAGCCCTTCCCTGCCGACCGCCAAGTGGCGTTCATCTGCATCTGGGCCGGGCTGGCGGTGTACAGCTATGACGCCTGGCGGCTGATGCGCAGGAGCGTTGAAGCCTGAGGCGACGCATGCGCCCGTGTAGTTAGCGGTCAGTCCGCCGACTGCAATTTCAGCTCCACCATCAGATCGTCGGCCAGGGTTTCCAGGTGCTGCTGCAACGCTTCCAGCGACAGCTCGGTCGGCACCGCCAGGCGCGCATCGGCATGAAATAGCAATTCGTTGGTCATCGGCGCGGGCAACACATCGGTGTCCAGGCTTTCCAGGTTGACGCCGTGCCCCGCCAGCAGTCGGGTGATGTCGCGAACGATGCCGGGACGATCATTGCCCACCAGTTGCAATTGGATCATCCGCCAGCTGCGCTCGGGCTCTTCGCCGCTGTGCGCGAACACCACGCGGATGCCTTGACGCTCCAGCTGCTGCAACGCGGCGATCAGGTCGGCATGCGCTTCGGCCGGCACCGCAACCCGTAGAATCCCGGCGAACTGCCCGGCCATGCGCGACATGCGGCTCTCCAACCAGTTGCCGCCATGCCCGACGATGCAATTGGCGATACGTTCGACCAGCCCCGGCTGATCTTCGGCGATGACTGTCAGGACGAGATGGTCCATGTCTGGCTCCTCTTCAGTTGGTTCGTGCGCTACCGGCGAATGCCCAGTGCGCCTGAGCGTGAGTCGTGCACCCGTGGAGCCCGGTTCCATAGGTATAGAACAAGGTGCCGGTTTCGCCGCTTTAGCACGGCCAAAATGATCTCTTAATGCCGAGCCGTCGACCTGGGCTGACCAAGCGCAACGAACTGCTTTTCCGAACGGCTTCCTGTAGTATCCGCCGACCCGGACTACAAGAAGAATCGTCCGAAGATTTGAAGAACCAAGTGAGGCGAGTAATGACTGAGCGCGTTCAAGTCGGTGGCCTGCAGGTCGCCAAAGTCCTGTATGACTTCGTCAACAACGAAGCGATCCCCGGTACTGGCGTCGACGCCGCGGCCTTCTGGGCCGGCGCCGACAGCGTCATCCATGATCTGGCGCCGAAAAACCGCGCTCTGCTGGCCAAGCGTGACGAACTGCAGGCGAAAATCGACGCCTGGCATCAGGCCCGCGCCGGTCAGACTCACGACTTCGCCGCGTACAAGACCTTCCTGCAGGAAATCGGCTACCTGCTGCCCGAAGCCGAAGACTTCCAGGCCACCACCCAGAACGTCGACGAAGAAATCACCCGCATGGCCGGCCCGCAGCTAGTGGTGCCGATCATGAACGCACGCTTCGCGCTGAACGCAGCCAACGCCCGCTGGGGTTCGCTGTACGACGCCCTATACGGCACCGACGCCATCTCCGAAGAAGATGGCGCCACCAAGGGCCCGGGCTACAACGAGATTCGCGGCAACAAGGTCATCGCCTACGCCCGCACCTTCCTCGATGAAGCCGCAGCACTGGAAAGCGGCTCGCATGCAGACTCCACCGGCTACCGCATCGAAGGCGGCAAGCTGGTCGTATCGCTGAAAGACGGCAGCACCACCGGCCTGAAAGACCCGCAGCAGCTGCTCGGCTTCCAGGGCGACGCGAGCGCACCGATTGCCGTACTGCTCAAGCACAACGGCATCCATTTCGAAATCCAGATTGACCCGGCCAGCCCCATCGGCCAGACCGACGCCGCCGGCGTGAAAGACATCCTGATGGAGTCGGCGCTGACCACCATCATGGACTGCGAAGACTCCATCGCTGCCGTCGACGCCGACGACAAGACCATCGTCTACCGCAACTGGCTCGGCCTGATGAAGGGCGACCTGGTCGAGAACCTGGAAAAGGGCGGCAAGCGCATCACCCGCGCGATGAACCCCGACCGTGTGTACAGCAAGGCCGATGGCAGCGGCGAGCTAACCCTGCATGGCCGTTCGCTGCTGTTCATCCGTAACGTCGGTCACCTGATGACCAACGATGCCATCCTCGACAAGGAAGGTAACGAAGTGCCGGAAGGCATCATGGACGGCCTGTTCACCAGCCTCGCCGCCATGCATAACCTCAAGGACAACACGACCCGCAAGAATACCCGCACCGGCTCGGTTTACATCGTCAAGCCGAAGATGCACGGCCCGGAAGAAGTGGCCTTCGCCACCGAACTGTTCGGCCGCGTCGAGGATGTGCTCAAGCTGCCGCGCAATACCCTGAAGGTCGGCATCATGGACGAGGAGCGTCGCACCTCCATCAACCTCAAGGCCTGCATCAAGGAAGCGCGCGAGCGCGTGGTGTTCATCAACACCGGCTTCCTCGACCGCACCGGCGACGAAATCCACACCTCCATGGAAGCCGGCCCGGTGGTGCGCAAGGCCGCCATGAAAGGTGAGAAGTGGATCAGCTCCTACGAGGACAACAACGTCGACGTCGGTCTGGCCTGCGGCCTGCAGGGCAAAGCGCAGATCGGCAAGGGCATGTGGGCCATGCCCGACCTGATGGCCGGCATGCTGGAGCAGAAGATCGGCCACCCGATGGCCGGCGCCAACACTGCCTGGGTCCCTTCGCCGACCGCCGCCACCCTGCACGCCATGCACTACCATAAGGTCGACGTGTTCGCCCGTCAGGCCGAACTGGCCAAGCGCAGCAAGGCCTCGGTAGACGACATCCTGACCATCCCGCTGGCCAAGGACACCAACTGGAGCGACGAGGAAAAGCGCAACGAGCTGGACAACAACTCGCAAGGCATCCTCGGCTACATGGTGCGCTGGGTCGAGCAGGGCGTCGGTTGTTCCAAGGTGCCGGACATCAATGACGTCGCGCTGATGGAAGACCGCGCCACCCTGCGTATCTCCAGCCAGCACGTGGCCAACTGGATGCGCCACGGCGTGGTCACCCAGGAACAGGTCGTCGAAAGCCTCAAGCGCATGGCGCCGGTGGTCGACCGCCAGAACGAGGGCGACCCGCTGTACCGCCCGATGGCACCAAACTTCGATGACAGCGTGGCCTTCCAGGCCGCACTGGAGCTGGTCCTCGAAGGCACCAAGCAGCCCAACGGCTACACCGAGCCAGTCCTGCACCGTCGTCGCCGCGAGTTCAAGGCCAAGAACGGCCTGTAACTCGCAAGCCCGCACCAAAGAAACCGCCTTCTGGGCGGTTTCTTTTTGCATGAGAAAACCAGCAACACCCTCATCGAATCAGCCGACGCCCGCAGCCCGCTGCT
The DNA here is from genome assembly GCF_019355055.1 of Pseudomonas sp. MTM4. Lineage (NCBI taxonomy): Bacteria > Pseudomonadati > Pseudomonadota > Gammaproteobacteria > Pseudomonadales > Pseudomonadaceae > Pseudomonas > Pseudomonas sp. MTM4. The sequence goes on along the minus strand of NZ_CP048411.1, from coordinate 3,508,008 downwards.
TCCCCTCGGCGACTAGACTTACGTCCAATGTGCCCTTCCGGACGCACAGCCCACCATTGGCCGCTTGAAAAATGGAAGCGAACCATGAGCAAAGCCGATGCCTTCGCCGAGGCAGGCAAGACTGCCGTGCTGCAGAACATTCACGGGACCATGGAATTTCTGCGCAAGTATCCGCCGTTCAATCAGATGGAACCGGGTCACCTCGCCTATCTGGTCGAAAACTGCCAGCTGCGCTTCTACAGTGAAGGCGACTGCATCATTTCGCCCGATGATGGCATCGTCGAGCACTTCTATATCGTCAAGCAGGGTCGCGTTCACGGCCAGCGACCGCATTCCAGCAAGCGCGGCACCGAAACCACCTTCGAAGTGATCCTCGGCGAATGCTTCCCGATGGCCGCGCTGATGGGTGAGCGCGCAACCCGCACCGGTCATTTCGCCGCCGAGGACACTTTCTGTTTTCTGCTGAACAAGCCGGCCTTCATCAAGCTGGTGTCCAAATCCGCCGCGTTTCGCGACTTCGCCATGCGCGGCGTGAGTAGCTTGCTGGATCTGGTCAACCAGCAGGCGCAGATGCGTGCGGTGGAAAATCTCGGATCTCAATATTCGCTGGAAACCGGAATCGGTGAGCTGGCCTTGCATCATCCCGTTTCCTGCCTGCCCTCGATGCCGCTGAATGAAGCGGTCGCCCTGATGCATGAACACAATGTCGGCAGCATCGTGGTGACCGACGCGGACCTCCACCCCCAGGGCATCTTTACGCTACGCGATCTGCGCCGCGTTATCGGTACCGGCACGATCGATCTGTCGATGCCGATCGCCCAGTTCATGACGCATGACCCGTTCCATCTGCCGCCGGACGCATCTGCATTCGACGCTGCGATTGCCATGACCGAGCGGCACATCGGCCATATCTGTGTGGTGGAGAACGGCTTGCTGCGCGGCGTCATTTCCGAGCGCGATCTGTTCTCGCTGCAGCGCGTCGATCTTGTTCATCTGGCGCAGGCCATTTCTCATGCCGATAGCGTCGAGACGCTGGTGATCATTCGCAGCCGTATTCAGCAATTGGTGGACAACATGCTGGCGCACGGCGCCTCGTCCACCCAGATCACCCGCATCATCACGCTGCTCAACGATCACTCGGTCTGCCGGGTGATCGAGCTGGCCATCGACGCGCTGGGCAATCCAGGCGTCCCCTTTACTTGGCTGTGTTTCGGCAGCGAGGGCCGGCGCGAGCAGACGCTGCATACCGACCAGGACAACGGCATTCTTTTCGAAGCCGAGGACGCGGCTGAAGCCGCACATATCCGTGGACGACTGCTGCCGCTCGCCGAGCGCATCAACCAGGACCTCGGCACCTGCGGCTTTACCCTGTGCAAGGGCAACATCATGGCTGGCAACCCGCAGCTGTGTTTGTCGCGACAGGAGTGGCGTCGGCGCTTCAGCTCGTTCATTCGAGAGTCGACGCCAGAGAACCTGCTCGGCAGTACCATCTTCTTCGACCTGAGAGCGGTCTGCGGCTCCAGCGATGGCTGTGAGCGGCTGCGCAGCGACCTGCTCGACGAGATTGCAGAAAATCGGCTGTTTCAGCGGATGATGGCCGAAAATGCGTTGCGTCACCGACCACCAGTAGGCCGGTTCCGTGACTTCGTCATGACCCGCAAAGGCGACGGCAAGGCGACGCTGGATCTCAAGGTGCAGGGCCTGACGCCCTTCGTCGATGGTGCCCGGCTGCTGGCGTTGGCCAATGGTATCTCCAGCACCAACACGCTCGACCGGCTGCGGCAGCTGGTGGAAAAGCAGGTCATCGACGAAAAAGACGGCGCAGCTTACGAAGAGGCCTACCATTTCATCCAGCAGACGCGCATGCAGCAACACCAGCAGCAGGCACGCGAGGGGCGGCCATATTCCAACCGGCTCGACCCTGACACCCTGAACCACCTGGACCGTCGTATCCTGCGCGAGTCCTTCCGTCAGGCCCAGCGCCTGCAGAGCAGCCTGACCCTGCGTTATCAGTTATGAACATGCCTTGGTTCAACATGCGTGGTCCGGTATTGGACCTTGAACAGCTGCAGCGACGCGACCGGCTACCCGTGCCGGCGACGCCCGCTACCTGCGCACTCAGTGAAACGCGTCTGGTGGTGCTGGACCTGGAAACCAGCGGGCTGGATATGCGCCGCGACATCGTTCTGTCCATTGGCGCGGTTGTCATCGAGAACGGCGGTATCGACCTGGGCCAGCAGTTCGAGTCGACGTTGCTGCGACCGGCTCAGAAAATCAGCGAGAGCGTACTTATCCACGGCATCGCGCCGAGCGAGTTGGAAGCCGGCGAAGATCCCGCCGAAGCGTTGCTGGATTTCATGGAGTTCGTCGCTGACAGCCCGATTCTGGCGTTTCATGCCGGTTTCGATCAGCGCATGCTGGCTCGCGCGCTCAAGCAGACGCTCGGCCACAAATTGCGTCATCCGTTTCTCGACGTGGCCGAACTCGCGCCGATGCTGTGTCACGACAATCGACCGCGACAGAACGGGCTGGATGACTGGTGCAGTCGTTTCGGCCTGCAAGTGCTGCAGCGTCACCATGCCAGCGCCGACGCGCTCGTAACGGCCGAGCTGGCGCTGATCCTGCTCAGTAAGGCGCGCCGGCAAGGACTGGATAGCTTGGCGGCGCTGAATCAGCGGCTGACTAATTGGCGTCGGCGCCAACAGGCGCAATTGATGTAGCACCGCCGCACACGAATCTCTCCGGATCCGCCGCGTAACCGATAGCCAGTCGTTGCACCGATGACGGCAACTTGCGATCATGCTGCGAATAGTTCTCGTTACCGGCCAATCCAGGCCTCGGAGCGTTCGTCTTGTCGGCGGGTGGATCGTCCAATCAACTTTTTGTAGGCACGCTGTATCGCGACCACCGTGATTGGCTGCTCAGCTGGCTGCGGCGCTACCAGACCTGCCCGCATCGCGCCGAGGACCTGAGCCAGGATGCCTTTCTGCGTCTGCTCAAACGCAATGACCTGGGTGAGGTTCGCGAGCCACGTGCGCTGCTGGCGACGATTGCCCGCGGCCTGCTGATCGACCATTTCCGCCGCAGTGCGCTGGAGCGCGCCTACCTCGATGAACTGGCGCTCCAGCCTGAAGAAACGCAACCCAGCGCCGAGGAGCAGTTGCAGATCATCGAGGCGCTGCGCGAGGTGAATGCGCTCCTGGGTCACCTGTCCGCGAAGGCGCGCGCGGCGTTCTTCTACAACCGCTTGGACGGCCTGACACATGCCGAGATCGCCCAGCGCCTCGGCGTGTCGGTCCCGCGCGTACGACAGTATCTGGCCCAGGCGCTGCGCCAGTGTTACATCGCCGTCTACGGCGAGCCGACATGAGCTCGGACCGCACACCGGTATCGGCCCGTGTTCTCGATGAGGCTATCGCCTGGCAATTGCGCCTGGGGGACCACGCGGCGAGCATGCAGCTCGACGCCGAACTCCAGCGCTGGCTGAACCAAAGCGCCGAGCATGCCAAGGCTTGGGCGCAGCTGGGGGGTATCGATCGGCGTCTGGGAACGATCAACTCGCCAAGCGCCAGGCGCGCCCTGCAGCGCAATGCCGCGACCAAACGGCAGCATGCCGTTAGCCGCACGCTTCTGGGGTTGGTCTTGCTCGGCTCACTAGGTATCGGCCTTGCGCTTCAGGCGCGCCCGCTGCCGGTCTGGCTCGCCGACGCAAGCACCGGCGCAGGCGAGCAGCGCAGCCTTACGCTGGATGACAACAGCCGCATCCAGCTGAACAGCCGCAGCGCACTGGACATCCACTTCGACGAGCGGCGACGCGGACTGTTCCTGCATCAGGGAGAAGTGCTAGTGGAAACGGCGCCGGGAAGCGACCCGCGACCGTTCATCGTGGAAACCGCACAGGGCGACCTTCGAGCGCTGGGTACGCGCTTCATCGTTCGCCGCGAAGGCAATGCCACTCGGCTGATCGTGCTGCGCTCGGCGGTCGCCGCGCATCCAGACGACGGGCAAACGGGCCGCACCATAGGCGCTGGCGAACAGGTGCTGATGCATCGCAATCGCCTCGGAGAGAGTTCGGCCGCACCCATCGCAGCAGATGCCTGGAGCCACGGCATGCTGGTGGTCGATGACCTGCCGCTGGGTGAACTGCTGAAAAAACTGGGCGAATACCGCCGCGGCTATCTCGGTCTCGATCCGAGCCTCGAGTCCCTGCGCATCAGCGGCAGCTTTCCGCTGCATGACACCGACTGGGCCCTGGCGGCCCTTCCGCCCAGCCTTCCGGTGCGGATCGAACGTCACACCGACTGGTGGATAAAGGTGGTCCCGGCCGAGCCGGCGGCTGTCCCCAGCAAGTAGCCCATGGCATCCACGCCAGATGCGTGGATGCCCGAACGAAAAAATTCTTATTTGCCCCTATCACTTTTTCGTTCTGCTTCGGCTTGGTGAATGACTGAGACACATTCCTATTCGGGAGCAATTCACAATGCCGTCACTGACTCCGCTGTTTCGCCCCAGCCTGCTGGCCATTGCCATCGCGTTCGCGCCTTCGCCGCTGCTGGCGCAATCTGCCGTCGACGGTGCCGTTGTCCGTGACGAAACGCGCGATTACTCACTCCCTACCGCGCCCCTTGCCACCACACTCAACCGTATTGCCGCAGAGGCCGGGCTGGTTCTGAGCATCGATCCCGCATTGACCCGCGATCGCATGGCCGAGCCGGTGGAAGGCCGCTTCGATAGCCAGGGCGCGCTGCAAGAAGCCCTGCGAGGCACCGGGCTGGAGCTGCGCCAGAGTGCGGCGGGTAGCTATAGCCTTCATCCCGCTGCGACCGATGCGATGGCGCTTCCGGATGTCACCGTGACGGCAACCGAGGCGCTGGCCGAAGGCAGTGAAGAAAGCGGCTATCGCACCAGCACCGTGCGCAACGTCGGCGCGCTGGGTGGGATGCCACTTCAGGATGCGCCCTATTCAGTGACGGTGATTTCCTCGGAACTGATGGACAACATCCAAGCCACTTCCAGCGACGACATTTTCAAGCTCAGCCCTACCACGCAGTTCACCTCCCCGACCAGTGCCGGCTACGCCAGCGCGGTGGCCATTCGAGGCTTCAGCGGTGTCGGCAACCTGAGCATCGCCAATGACGGCCTGCGCTTCAGCAACGGCTACGACGGCGGCAACTTCATCGAGGAAATGGAGCGGCTGGAGATTCTCAGCGGCCTGTCCGGCTTTCTCTATGGTCCGGCCAGCCCCGGCGGGCTGGTCAATTACGTGCTCAAGCGCCCCACTGCCGAGCGCTACAACAGCGTGACCTACGGCACTCCGGGCGGCGAGAACCAGTACCTGCACGGCGACTTCGGAGGGCCGATCGATAGCGAAGGTCGCTTTGCCTACCGCGTCAACCTGCTCGCTCAGGATGGTGAAACCGCCATCGACGGCCAGGTCGAACGCCGCCACATGGCCAGCGTCGCCCTGGACTGGAACGTCAGCGACGACCTGCTCATCCAGTTCGACGCCTCGCACAAGCAGAGCGAGACGCGGGGCCTCACCAGCTACTGGTACTTCGCCGATCAAGCATTCCGGCCCGATGCCGACGACCTGGAGAACGATGAACTCTATAGCCAGCGCTGGGCTTACAACGACAGCCGCCATGACCGCGTCGGCAGCCGCTTCCAGTGGCGCCTGGACGATGTGTTCAGCTTGCGCGGTGCACTGGGCTACAGCCAATACACCACCGAATACGCCTATACGGGGCCAACCGTGAATTCGGCCGGCGTATACGTCCAGCCGCTCTATGCCTTCGCCCCGGTAGAGACCGAAGAAACCTCGGCCAACCTGTTCCTCGATACGGTTTTCGACACCGCCGGCATCGGCCACGCGATGACCTTCGGCTACCAGGGCAACATCGCCCGGGTTCGCTACAACACCGATTACATCCCCTTCCCAGGTCCGCAATATGTGTCGGTCACGCCCGAAGTGCCGTTCAGCGAGCGGCCGCAAGTGGCCAAGCCGGATTACGACCTGGGCGATGGCGACTACCATCTGGCCAGCCGCAGCCAGGCCGACAGCGTGCTGATCGGCGACGTCATCACCTTCAATGAGCAGTGGTCGACGATCCTTGGTGTGACGCACTCGCGCATCAAGACCTTCAGCGACAACTTCGTCTGGGTCGAGGCGTTCGGCAGCGAGCCGGAAATTGAGGACTACAGCGAGACCAAAACCTCGCCCAACGTCTCGCTCGTCTACAAGCCAGTCGAGTGGCTGACTACGTACGTGACCTACATCGAAGGTCTGCAGACGGGTGGCGTGGCGCCGAGCGGCTCGAACAACGCCGGCCAGGCACTGGCGCCGATCGTCAGCGAGCAGTACGAAATCGGTGCGAAAGCCGAGCTCGGCGGTGCCCTGTACACCGTTGCGCTGTTCGACATCGAGAAGCCCAACACCTACACCAATGCAGCCAACTTCTTCGTTCAGGATGGCATGCAGAACAACAAGGGCCTGGAGTTCAGCGTAACGGGCAACGTTACCCCAGCACTGACGCTGGTGGGCGGCGTCACTTTGCTCGATCCAGTCGTAGAAGGCGCGGCGAACGCTGCCAACGACGGCAACCGCCCGGTAGACGTGGCGCGGCACCTGGCCAAGCTGTACGGCGAATACGCAATATTCGGCGTACCCGGGCTGACACTCACCGGTGGCGCCTTCTACACGGGCAAGCAATACACCGACGAGGCCAACGACCACACCATTCCCTCATTCACAACTTTCGACCTGGGCGGTCGCTATCGCATGGCCTTGGGGGATGAGCGTGCCCTGACTCTGCGCGCCAACCTGAGCAACCTGACCGACGAGGAATACTGGCTGAGCAGCCATTACCTTGGAGCACCACGCACGCTCAAGCTGTCGGCGCAGCTGGAGTTCTAATGCGAACCACCACCATCCGTCGCTGGTCCTTCGTCCACACCTGGACCAGCCTGATCTGCACACTGTTCCTGCTGATGCTTGCCATTACCGGGCTACCGTTGATATTTCACCACGAGCTGGAGCACCTGCTTGGCGAGGCGCCCGAGCTGCGTGAGATGCCTGCCGACACCCCACATCTGGATCTGCAGCAGTTGGTCAGTGCCGCCGAGCAGCACCGGACCGGCGAGGTAGTACAGTACTTTGGCTGGGAAGCCGACGAACCTAACGGCGTCGTGGCCATTACCGCTGCGACCGCCGGCACCGAACCAAACTCCTCCTATACCTTCATGCTCGATGCGCGCACCGGAGAAGCGGTGGAGATGCCTGCGGCCAATGGCGGCCTGATGATGTTCTTTCTGCGCATGCACGTGGACATGTTCGCCGGATTACCGGGCAAGTTATTCCTGGCCTTCATGGGCATTATGTTCATTGTGGCGATCATTTCGGGCGTGGTGCTATACGCGCCCTTTATGCGGCGTCTGGAATTTGCTCAGGTGCGCCACGACCGTTCCAGCAGGACGCGCTGGCTCGATCTGCACAACCTGATCGGTGTCGTCACGCTCAGTTGGGCCTTGGTGGTGGGCATCACCGGCGTGGTCAGCGCCTGTGCGGACCTGCTGATCGAGGCTTGGCGTGCCGAATCTCTGAGCGCGATGCTCGAGCCCTACCGGGATGCCCCGCCGTTGACGGAACGCGCACCGGCCAGTCAGTTGCTGGAAATCGCCGCTCAGGCAGCACCAGGCATGCAGCCGGATTTCATTGCATTTCCCGGTACGCGTTTTTCCAGCGAGCATCATTACACGGTGTTCATGAACGGCAGTAGCCATTTGACCTCGCATCTGCTCACACCGGTGCTGATCGATGCGCAAACGCTCGACATCACAGCTGCCGGCAGCCGCCCCTGGTATATGGATGCGCTGTCGCTGTCCTCGCCGCTGCACTTCGGCGACTACGGCGGACGTCCAATGCAGATTCTCTGGGCGGTGCTGGACGTGCTGACGATAATCGTACTCGGCAGTGGGCTCTACCTATGGTGGGTACGACGCCGCGGCGCGACAACGACGCGCGAGGTGATGGCATGAGTTGGCGCCAATCGACTTTCCTGCTGCCCAGCCTCATCGCCCTGCTCGGTATGGCCGGACTATTCGCCGCGCTGTTGGGTGATGGCTGGTGGGATACCTTGGCCTGGCTCGGGTTGGGCGCGCAGGCGGGACTGGGGCTATGGCCCCTGCTACCCGGCCGCGGAGGCCGAGCCGGTAGCGAAAGGATCATCCCCCGGCGCCAGCAGCCCTGACCGCCATAGCAGGCGGCATTGCTGGCATGGAGTGATCAAGAGTGATCGGCTGTGCAAACGGCCTGGTAAAGCGGCGCAGCCACGTCCAGTTCGGTCATGGTTTCAAACTTCGCCTGACCTTCCTCGTTCAGCCGGAACATCACCTTCTCGGTGCAAAGCGCCTGGTAATTCGCGCTTTTTACCGTGGACATCAGATGATGCTTTTCAAAGCGATACAGGGTGAAACGAGCGACGGGCCCCTTGCTGGTCTCTTCGATCTGCGCGTTCGCGCCATCGAGCACCGTATAGACCAGTGGCATCGGAAACTTGATGGTCCAGGGGCGCCAGAACATCTCGCCTTGTTCACTCGATACCACAACGGAGCCCTGCGGCAGGCGCGCTTGCTTGGTATCGAACCAGGTGTATTCGTAATGGATGGTGTAGCCGAGCATGCCCAGACCGGCGAACGCCGGGATGATCCACTTCGGCAGTCGTTTACGAGTCAGGCTGCGCAGCAGCAGCGCGACCCCCGCACCCGCCACTGCGGCGACGATTGCAGCGATTAGATGCCAGATCATATGAATCTTCCTTAAAAAAGTCGGGCTTCCAAATGGAAGCCCGACTTATATCTCAACCATGGGCCAGATTCTAAACCCAACTTCTGGTCGAACTGTTACTTAGTGATCAAGCGCAACGCCAGCACCTTTCGGAGTACGAACGCTTTCCACCAGATCCTGGATTTCCTGCGGCGGAGCCTCAGTGGCCATAGACACAGCGTAAGCAACTGCGAAGTTCAGTACCGCTCCGATGGCGCCGAAGGCCTGCGGAGAGATGCCGAATATCCAGTTGTCAGGCGTGTTGGCGATGGACGCAGTGCCTGGGATGAAGAACCAGCCCAGGTACAGGAAGATGTACACGCTAGTGCTCACCAGACCAACCAGCATGCCAGCAACGGCACCCTTGCTGTTCACGCGCTTGGAGAAGATCCCCATCATCAGCGCTGGGAACAGGCTCGCTGCAGCAAGACCGAACGCTAGCGCCACCACCTGTGCCGCGAAGCCCGGCGGGTTCAGCCCCAGCCAGGTAGCCAGGATGATTGCTGCGGTCATGGATAGACGCGCCGCCATCATCTCGTTCTTCTCGCTGATCTTCGGATTGATGATCGTCTTGATCAAGTCGTGACTGATGGCAGAAGAGATTGCCAGCAGCAAGCCCGCAGCTGTCGACAAGGCTGCCGCGATGGCACCCGCAGCGATCAGACCGATAACCCAGCCCGGCAGGTTGGCGATTTCCGGGTTGGCCAGCACGATGATGTCGTTGTTGACGACCAGCTCGTTACCGTTCCAACCACGCTCTTGGGCAGTGGGGGCGAAGGTAGCGTTGGTGTCGTTGTACATCTGGATACGACCATCGCTGTTCTTGTCTTCCCAAGTGATCAGACCGGTTTGTTCCCACGTCTGGATCCAGCCCGGACGCGCTTCGTACTGAATCGCTTCAGCCTGCGGGCCTTCCGGATAGATGGTATCGACAAGGTTCAGACGAGCCATGGACGCAACGGCCGGAGCAGTCAGGTACAAGAGGGCGATGAAGATCAGCGTCCAGCCAGCCGACCAGCGAGCATCAGCTACTTTCGGTACGGTGAAGAAGCGGATGATGACGTGCGGCAGACCAGCGGTACCGATCATCAGCGACAGGGTGAACAGGAACATGTTCAGCTTGTTGTCGACATCAGCAGTGTAGGCAGCGAAGCCCAGGTCCTGAACGACAGTATCCAGCTTGTCCAGCAGCGGCATACCGGATTCGACGTGAGTGCCGAACATGCCGAACATCGGGATCGGGTTGCCAGTCAGTTGCATGGCAATGAACACGGCCGGAATGGTGTACGCGATGATCAGCACCACGTACTGCGCCACCTGGGTATAAGTAATGCCCTTCATGCCACCGAATACCGCATAGGCGAACACGATCGCAGCGGCAATCCAGATACCGGCGGAGTTGCTCACTTCGAGGAAGCGGGAGAAGGCCACGCCAGCACCGGACATCTGGCCGATTACATAAGTGACGGAGATCAGAATCAGGCAGATAACCGCGACCAGGCGCGCGCCTCGGCTGTAGAAGCGATCACCGATGAAGTCAGGTACGGTGAACTTGCCGAATTTGCGCAGATAGGGCGCCAGCAACATTGCCAGCAGCACGTAGCCACCGGTCCAACCCATCAGGTAGACCGAAGTGGCATAACCACCGGAAGCGATGATCCCCGCCATGGAGATGAACGAAGCCGCAGACATCCAGTCAGCCGCTGTCGCCATACCGTTTGTTACAGGATGGACGCCACCGCCAGCTACATAGAACTCTTTGGTCGACCCAGCTCGGGCCCACACCGCAATCCCTATATATAGGAGAAAGGATGCGCCCACGAACAACATGTTAATCCAATATTGACTCATTCTGGCTTACTCCTCGACCCCAAATTCCTTGTCCAGTTTGTTCAACCGCCACGCGTAGTGAAAGATGATCAAAATGAACGTAATGATGGAACCTTGCTGAGCGAACCAGAACCCCAGATCTGTTCCGCCGACCGGTATACCGGACAGCAACGGGCGCAAGAGGATAGCAAAGCCATATGAGACGAGAGCCCAAACCACAAGGCTCCATGTTATGAGGCGAACGTTCGCCTTCCAGTACGCAGCAGCATTTTCTTTATCGGCGTCGGCCATTGACGTTCTCCGTCTTATTTTTATTACGAGTGAGAGGAACCACATCGTGAATCTAGCAAGGATGGGTTCTGAAAAGAAAGCCCCGACTTTAGTCTGACGAACGCTACCGAATGCCATCTAAACCGCTGAATACGGCATTCCGTACAGGCTTTCATAGCTGAACAAACTGTCGCTCGATAGCGTTCAATCCTCGACGTGACAGTCCGACGCTCGATGTCCCGCTACGACCGGGGATAAACCAGCCCCCCTTGCCAACGCGAACAGCACCCGGTCACCCCCGGCGGCTCGAAACTACCAACCTTAATCGAACATAAAAGCGCGCCAATCATTCCTGCTCTTGATTACATCCAATCAAAGCAGCATGAATAATCAGATATGAACTTCAATACGTTAAATTTAAAATCCAATACAAGCCTTAAATCCAGACACTTAAATTAAGAATCACATTAATCAAATGAAATAAACAATTTAATATCGAAAACAAAATCCAGCCTTCCGACAATGCGACGCATAGTTATGGCTATTCTGTTTTTTAAGCTTTGCACTTAAAGAAAGGCGGACAAAAGCAATTCAGAACGTGTTCCCTGACAACTACTCATCAGCTCGTTCTTTCGCATATCCGCCATCAGATGCATGTGCATGCGTCTTAGCAGGTCGGTCGCCCTGCCGTGTACTTATCGGCCGGATCGATCGCGGCGTTCAGGTCGCGGATGGTTTGGGCGCCGATCAGTAGCGGATAACTGAAGTGGGTACGATCGGTGAGATTCACCTCAGCCTCGCGTAGCTGGTCGCCGATGCACAGCTGCATGCCGATAACCGGCCGCTCCGCCCGTGGCGGCTCGCTATCCGGATCGACCTCAACGCCCTCTTCGGCGCGGGTTTTGATCTGACTGATGCCAATCAGCGGCTGTTCATAAATGGTGTCATCAGCGCCATCGACGGCCAGACGGAAGCGCACCCAGTCCTCACCGTCACGCTGGAACTGCTCGATGTCACGCGCTGACAGCGATGCGGTCATAGCCCCAGTGTCCATCTTGGCTGGCAGGGTCTTGCCGATTTCTTCGATCTTGATGTGTTCGTAACGCCCATAAAGAGTGGGTTCGGCCGCGAACGCCGGAAGCGCCAACAGACCTGCAAGGAAAAGAACGCGAGACAAAAACAACCTCCTGGAACGAGTCATGGACAAGCTATCGATCGACCACTCGCTGGCTGGGTTCCGTTTGCTTGTCCTACAAAACGTTTCGCCGCGATGGCGGGCCGCCTCGGTGGCACGCTTGATCTCCGCGTGAGCCAGCGGCCTGATAGACTGCAGGCCGATCCCCGCCGAAGACTTTCCCCGTGCCCAGTACCGCATTTTCTTCCCTGCCTCTTTCCGCAGCCATGCTGGCCAACCTCGAGGCCCTCGGTTACAGCGAGATGACCGCGATCCAGGCCCAGAGCCTACCCGTGATGCTCAAGGGCATGGACCTCATTGCCCAGGCCAAGACCGGCAGCGGCAAGACCGCCGCCTTCGGCATCGCCCTGCTCGAACCACTCAATCCGCGCTACTTCGGTTGTCAGGCTTTAGTGCTATGCCCGACCCGCGAGCTGGCCGATCAGGTTGCCAAGGAACTGCGCCGGCTGGCGCGCGCGGCGGACAACATCAAGATCCTCACGCTCTGCGGCGGCGTCTCCATCGGCCCGCAGATCGGCTCGCTGGAGCACGGCGCGCACGTCATCGTTGGCACCCCTGGTCGTATTCAGGAGCACCTGAAAAAGGGCACGCTGAAACTCGACGGCCTGAACACCCTGGTGCTCGACGAGGCCGATCGCATGCTCGACATGGGCTTTTACGACGCCATCGCGGAGATCATCGAGCAGACGCCAAGCAAGCGGCAGACGCTGCTGTTCTCGGCGACCTATCCTTCAGGCATCAAGCAGCTTTCGGCCACCTTCATGCGCGACCCGCAGCAGGTGAAGGCCGAGGCGCTGCATGACGATTCACAGATCGAACAGCGCTTCTACGAAATCGATGCGGATGACCGAATGGACGCAGTGGTGCGTGTGCTCGCCAGCTTCCGCCCGGAAACCTGCGTCGCCTTCTGCTTTACCAAGCAGCAATGCCAGGAGCTGGTGGAACAGCTCACGGCCAAGGGCATCTCCGCCATGGCGCTCAATGGTGACTTGGAACAACGCGACCGCGATCAGGTGCTGGCGATGTTCGCCAACCGTAGCCTGTCGGTGCTGGTGGCCACCGACGTTGCCGCGCGCGGCCTGGACATCGACGCGCTGGACATGGTGATCAACGTCGAGCTGGCGCGCGATTCGGAAATACATATTCACCGCGTCGGGCGCACCGGACGCGCCGGCAAAAAAGGGATCGCAATCAGCCTGGTGGCGCCCGCCGAAGCCCATCGCGCCCGCGCCATCGAAGAGCGGCAGAAAGCGTCGCTCAACTGGCAGCCGCTGAGCGACCTGAAAGCGCAGCCCGGCGAGCCGCTGCGACCGCCGATGGTGACGCTCTGCATCGGCGCGGGACGCAAGGACAAGTTGCGCCCCGGCGACATTCTGGGTGCGCTGACTGGCGATGCGGGCATCCCCGGCACCCAGGTCGGCAAGATCGCGATCTTCGATTTCCAGGCGTTCGTGGCCGTCGAGCGCGACGTCGCCAAACAGGCGTTGAATCGCCTCAACGCCGGGAAGATCAAAGGGCGGTCGTTGAAAGTCAGACAGCTTTAAGCTTGAAGCTGCCTCTCTTACAACGACCCGCGCGCCCAAGGCCCCCAGATGGCGAAGGTGATGCCCGGGGTCTGGATGTTGACGAACAAATAGCGCCCGGTCGGATCGAAGCACGCCCCGCAGAATTCCCTGTTGCGGTAGTCGCCCCCTGAGACCTGCTTACCCGTCGCCGCGGCTTGCACATCATCGAACACCACGTTGTTCTTGGCGAAGATGTAAGCCTCGCCCGCCGTGGTCAGGCCCAGCAGCCGCTCACCGAAGCCGAACGCATCCTGCACGCCACCGCCATCTTCACAGAGCAGCAAACCGCCGCGCGGGCTGACGGTGATGTTGTCCGGGTTGTTGGCGATCACTGCATCGGTGGACGCGAAAATGCAGGTCAGACGATCACTGACCAGATCGTGCATCCATACCGCGCCGCGACCATAGCCAGGGCGGCCTTGGGCGTCGGTGCCGGCGCTGGTGTCGACAATGAACAGCTTGCCTTCGCTGTACCAGATGCCTTCGCCGCGGCTCATGCTCAGACCGCCGGCCTGGCGTGCCTGGGCATAGGGGCCGCTTCCTTCGGGCTGCGGATCGAGGTCGGGATTCGACACTTCGACCCATTCCAGCTGGTAGCTGTCGCCCTGCTTCGGCGCGTGCAGATCGACCAACGCGCGATTACGCACGCGCGCCGCCTGCAGTATTCCGCCCGCCGCCAGTGATCCGGGCTGCTGGCTGGCATCGGTGGGAATGTAGCGATAGTAACCGGAGCGATTGCGGGAATCTTCGGTCAGGTAGACGTAGCTGTTGCGGGGATCCACAGCCACCGCCTCGTGGGCGAAGCGGCCCATCTGCACGATCGGCTGGCCGGTGGTCAGCGCGGGGTCGGCGGTGACTTCGAAAACATAACCGTGGGCACGGCCACCGACGCTGCGGTAATCCTCGGTGGTTTCCTCACATGACAGCCAAGTGCCCCACGGCGTTACGCCGCCGGCGCAGTTGGTGCGCGTGCCGCCAAGGCTCGGCACAGTGCGTACTGCATCGTCAATGCCATGGGAGAAATACAGATTGGTGGTGCCTCCAGCGGGACGCTGGCCGTTGGCAAGGGAAATGCCATCGTAGATTCCATCGGCCTCGATCAGCTTGCCGGTGCCGGCTTCATGGTTGCGCACCAGAACAATCTCCGGGCCGTTGTGCCCGCGACGCACGTCGATAACGCCCATGCCGTCATGCGAACCGGGCACCGGCTGGCCGTTTTCCATCAGATCGCCGGTCCAAGAAAAGCTCCTGTACTGGAAGCCATCGGGTAGCTGCAGCAGTTCCAGACCCGTGCTCAGATCCTTGGTGGGGCGCAGCGGGCCGTAGCTGCTACGGACCAGGCCAGCACCGCGGCCCTGCGCATTGCGCGCGGCAAAAGCTTCCAGGGTCCCGAGAAACGGCGTGGTGGCGACTACGGCGGCGATAGCGCCACCCTTGAGCAGGCTGCGGCGGCTGGCATCATGTTCACGGTTCATGCGTTGTCCTCTTTTATCGGAATGGGTGGAGGGGCCGCATGAATAAAGCCAGCGAAATACGGCAGAACCATGACCAAGCGATGGCGTTCCGGTGATGCGGGACGGACGGACGGTATAAGCTTTGCCATGGTCGCCGTGACGTCCGAACGCTTCGGGCGTCCAAATAGCTTCTCAGTCGGGTCCGAACGTCCATGCGCTCACCATCGCTCAGCCATTCCCTACGCCGCCTCTGGGCGCTGGAGAAATTCGGCTACAGCCTGCGCGTGCTGATTGCGCTGGCCGGCAGCATGGGCCTGAGCTGGCACCTCGGGCAGCCGTCGCTGGCCATCCCGCTGTTTCTCGGCGTGATTGCCAGCGCTCTGGCTGAGACCGACGACAGCTGGTTCGGTCGGCTCTCGGCTTTAATGGTCACGCTGCTGTGTTTCAGCGTCGCCGCCGCCTCGGTGCAGTTGCTATTCCCGTACCCGCCGCTGTTCGTCGGCGGCATGGCCGTGGCTGCATTCGTGCTGGTGATGCTGGGCGCGCTGGGCGAGCGCTACGCGACCATTGCCCAGGCCACGCTGATTCTGTCCATTTACAGCATGATCGCCGCTGATCAGCGCGACGGTGCTGATCTCGACTCCTGGCGAGGACCCTTGCTGCTGCTCGCCGGGGCGACTTGGTACGGACTGCTGTCGGTGCTCTGGAACGCCCTGTTCTCGCATCAGCCGGTGCAACAGAGCCTGGCCAGGCTGTATCGGGAACTGGGTCAGTATTTCAAGCTCAAGGCCACGCTGTTCGAGCCGGTGCGCCAACTCGATGTGGAGGAGCGCCGCCTGCAGTTGGCGCAGCAGAACTGTCGGGTGGTCAGCGCGCTGAATGCCACCAAGGAAACCCTACTGCACCGCCTCGGTAACGGTCGTCCTGGCGTCAAGATCAGCCATTACCTCAAACTCTATTTCCTCGCCCAAGACCTGCACGAGCGCGTCAGCTCCTCGCACTATCCCTACCAGGCGCTGGCCGAGGCCTTCTTCCACAGCGACGTGCTGTTCCGCTGCGGCAGGCTGCTGCGGCTGCAGGGCATCGCCTGCGCCGAACTGGCCAAGGCCATTCAGCTGCGCCAGCCTTTTCGCTACAGCGAAGCCAATGCCCAGGCACTGGGCGATCTGGAATCGTCGCTGGAACACTTGCGCATGCAGAGCAATCCGGCCTGGCGCGGGCTGTTGCGCTCGCTGCGAGCGCTATCGAGCAACCTGTCAACGATGCAGCGCCAACTCGCCAGTGCCAGCAATCCCGATGCCCTGGAAGGGGAACAGGACAGCAGCCTGCTGGACCGCGAGCCGCAATCGCTACGCGACGCCCTCGCCCGCATCCGCTTGCAGCTCACACCTACGTCGCTGTTATTTCGCCATGCCTTGCGCATGAGCCTGGCGTTGGTGTGCGGCTACGCGGTGCTGCACGCGATCCACCCGGAACAGGGTTACTGGGTGCTGCTGACGACAGTGTTCGTCTGCCAGCCGAACTACGGCGCGACACGGATCAAGCTGGTGCAGCGCGTGACCGGCACCATGCTCGGGCTGGTGGTGGGCTGGGCGCTGTTCGATCTGTTCCCGAGCCAGCAGATCCAGGCGCTGTTCGCCGTGGTCGCCGGGGTGGTGTTCTTCGCCACACGTAGCAGCCGCTATACCCTGGCGACGGCGGCGATCACCTTGCTGGTACTGTTCTGCTTCAACCAGGTTGGCGACGGCTACGGGCTGATCTGGCCGCGGCTGGTCGATACCCTGCTGGGTAGTCTGATCGCCGCGGCGGCAGTGTTCCTGATTCTTCCGGACTGGCAGGGTCGCCGGCTCAATCGGATGGTTGCCAATACCCTCAGCCGCAGCGCGGATTACCTGCGTCAGATCATGCGCCAGTACGAGAGCGGCAAACGCGACGATCTGGCGTACCGGCTGGCCCGACGCAATGCGCATAACGCTGATGCCGCGCTATCGACCACGCTGTCGAACATGCTGCTGGAACCCGGCCATTTCCGAAAGGATGCCGAGACCGGCTTTCGCTTTCTGATTCTCTCCCACACGCTGCTCAACTATCTGTCAGGGCTGGGCGCACACCGCGAAAGCCTGCCCGACGATGCCCGCGACGTCATGCTCGAACGTGCGGCGCAGCAACTGGCGAGCAGCCTCGACGAGCTGGCGACGGCCCTGCAAACCAACCAGCCAGTGGCGGTCTACAGCGATGAGGAAGAAGCGCTCGCGCAACAGCTCGAACAGGCCTCCGAGGACCAGGACGATGCACACCGGTTGCTACAGACCCAGCTGGGTCTGATCTGCCGCCAGCTCGCGCCGCTGCGCAGTATGGCCAGCCACCTGGTGCGCCAGGCACCCCCGGCTCAGGGCTGAGGCAACGCTTCGGGCGCAGGCAGCCCATGGCGGAGAAAGATCGCCGCATAGCTGCCTTCTTTTTCCATCGCCGCGATCTCGCGATTGAACGCTGCGAGGATCGCCGCCTGCTGCGGATGGCTGTTGCGTACCGCCAGCGACAAATCGCGCAGGCTGAATTCACCCGGCACGAACGACAAGGCGTCGCTTACCTGCTTCAGTTCGCGGCGGAAATGGAACAGGGCGGTGCGCTCATCTTCCAGCGTCAGATCGACGCGCCCGACCAGCAGCATCCTCGCCGCCTGCACGAAGTTCGCGACGTACCCCTTGTTCAGGCGCGAATCGTTTTCCAGCTCCTCGCTATAGCCATAGCCGCGGCTCAGCGCAACGGGATAGACCGCAAGACTGGCGAGGCCGTCATAGCGAATGTCACTGTCGCGTCGCTGCACCCAACGCATGCGATTGGTCAAAAAAGGCTGTGAGCGGCGCACATAATCAGCTCGGTTGAGGGCCGGCCAACCATTGACCATGTCGTAGCTGCCAGTCTTCAGCCCCAGCAGAGCGCGCTCCCACGGCACCTCGATGTATTCGATCCGGTAGCCCGCACGGCCAAGCGCAGTGCGGATGAGCTCGACCGACAAACCATCCTCGGGCAGACGTCGATCCGTATAAGGCGGCCAAGCGTTGCCAGCCAGACGCAGCACGTCGGCCGAAAGGGACGTGCTCGCCAGCAGCAATGCCAACCATAGAAGACGGCTTGAACCTTTCATGGACTTCTCGCCCCTCATAGCGAAGCGCCATTAGTCATAGCAAAGCACACGGTGAACCGATTGCCATGTTCGTCTCGTCGGCTGCCCCAAGCCCAGGCTGCAGTAGCCCGGCGGCAGGAGTACCATCTCGCGTTTTCGAGTCGAGGTGAGCGGTGTTGCAAACGGATGTGGTGGTAATTGGCGCGGGGGCTGCCGGACTGATGTGCGCTTTCACGGCGGCGGCACGCGGCCGTCGCGTTCTGCTGCTCGACCATGCCAACAAGGCCGGCAAGAAAATTCTCATGTCCGGCGGCGGACGCTGCAATTTCACCAATATGTACACCGAGCCGGCCAACTTCCTCTCCGGCAATCCGCATTTCTGCAAATCCGCTCTGGCGCGTTATACCCAATGGGATTTCATCGAGATGGTCAGCCGTCATGGCGTGCCCTATCACGAGAAAAAACTCGGTCAGCTGTTTTGCGACAACAAGGCCAGCGACATCCTCGACATGTTGCTCGAGGAGTGCCGACAAGCGGGCGTCGACCTTCACCTGAATACGAGCGTGCAGTCGGTCGAACGCAACGAGGACGGCTATCGGTTGCAAAGCGATGCCGGCGAACTGGCCTGCCAGTCGTTGGTGATCGCGACGGGCGGGCTGTCGATTCCGACGCTCGGCGCCAGCGGTTTCGGCTATCAGATTGCGCGTCAGTTCGGCCACAGCGTACTGCCGACTCGCGCCGGCCTGGTGCCATTCACCATCACCGAACCGCAGCTCAAGGGGATGTGCGAAGCCCTGTCGGGCACCTCGGTCGAGGATTGCCTGGTTAGCTGCAACGGCCAGAGTTTCAAGGAAAACATCCTGTTCACCCATCGCGGACTTTCCGGGCCGGCGATTCTGCAGATTTCCTCGTACTGGCAGCCGGGCGATGTCATCGAAATCAACCTGTTGCCGCACCTGAACCTCGTCGACTGGCTGGACGAACAGCGCCGTGAACGCCCCAATACCGAGTTGAAAACGCTGCTCGGCGAGCTGTTCACACGCAAGATGGCGGGGCTGCTGACCGAGCATTGGATCATTTCCAGGCCGCTGAAGCAGTACAGCCCGGCTGAGCTCGAAGACGTGGCGGAAAAGCTCGGCAACTGGCAACTGGTCCCGGCCGGCACCGAAGGCTATCGCACCGCGGAGGTGACATTGGGTGGCGTCGACACGCGCGAAGTGTCGTCGAAGACCATGGAGTCGCAGAAGGCACCGGGCTTGTACTTCGTGGGTGAAGTGCTGGATGTTACCGGCCATCTCGGCGGTTTCAATTTCCAATGGGCCTGGGCATCCGGCTACGCGGCGGCCCAGTACGTGTAGCGGCTCGCTCAGCCGCAGCGTACGAGCCCTGTCATTCGTTGGCCATATTCGAAGGTGGCGAAATCTCGCGCGGCCCGGCCGGGTCGGTGGCCGTGTTCTGGTATTCCTGTTGATTTTCGCTGGTGTTATCCATTGCCGACGGCTCTTCGTCCGGCGAGCAGGCGCTCAGCATCAGCGCAACAGGTAGCGCAGCGGCGACGGCGATATATTTCGTCTTCATCCAAACCTCCAGCAGAGCGCCTCGCCAAGCTCGCGAGGCGCCGTTGAATTTAAAATCTTACTGGGACGCACCCGTACCGGTGCCGGTGGGATTGGGCGCGGTGCCGGCACCCGACTCGGTGCCCAGACCGCTGCCGTTGTCGGCCGGTGCGGCGTTCATGCCATCCGAATTACCCGTTCCAGTTGTGACGCCGGTTCCGGTGCCGGTTTCCGCGCCGGCGCCCGTACCGGTTCCGGTAGTGCCCGGCCCTGCACCCGTTCCAGCGCCAGTTCCGGTAGCCGGCGGTGTGGCAGCAGGCGGCGTAGTTGCAGGAGCCGCAGGCTGCTCGGTTGCAGGTGGCGGCGGGGTCTGTTCGCGCTCAAGATCCTCATCCGGGCCGCAGCCGACCAGCAGCAGACCTAGAACAGGGGCAGACAAGTAAGCAAGACGCATGGATAACCCTCCAGAAAGATGAAAGCCGACTAACAAGCCGGAGATAGGACAAATCAATCCTTCTGAAACTGACCTTTCACAAGGAGGAGAGTGCCCACGCAACCCCGCAGACTGGGCGTCAACCGCTCAACGGTATCGGTCCTGCCATGCATATCCAGCACGCTAGCGTATAAAACGAGGGCTCTGATCGATCTCAGTCGATGCTTTGCGGGCCGTTCGGCCTGGCTATCGAGCCGATACGTCAACCGGCGCGACAGTTACCTGCGCGCCGGTTGGGTGTGAACAATGTGCCGAGGCGTTGCGCCCCCCGGTACGAAATACGTCAAGCCGCTTTGCTAGCAACGAATTCCTTCTTCAGGCGGTCTCGGAGTTCGCTCATCTGCTTACCCATCTCTTCCAGCCTGGCCTCGTCGAACAGCTCGCGCGCCTGGGGAAACATTTCCGATTCCTCTTCCTCGATGTGATGCTCGAGCAACTCCTTGCACACTTTCGCGCGGCCGGAGAACTCAACGCTCCCCGGATCGGTCACCTTGAGATCAGGCAGCACGAGGGAATCCACCGCGCGGTGCTCCTCCTTGGCCTCGTAATACATTTTCAGCTCTTCCTTTCCACCCGCTTCCTTATAAGCCGGGTAGAGAATCTGCTCTTCGAGCTGGGTGTGGATGGTCACTTCCATCTCAAGTTTTTGCAGCAGGTCGGTACGAGTCTTTACCGCACGCTCTGTGCTCTCGGTCAGGCGCGTCAGGATGTCCTTCACTCGTTCGTGGTCTTCAATCAACAGGTCAATGGCATTCATGTGGGATTCCTCATCACTTAAACGGCTTGCTGCACCCGGACTCTTCTGATCCGGTAGGTTCGCCTGCGCCAGATCGCGCAGTGCTTATCCGAAGGTGGGCCCACTACACGGCGGGCCCAACGATCGGTTCAGGCGTAATCGTAGGTCGGCAGCCCAGTGCGGCTCTGGCTCTGCAACCGGGCGATGGCAGGCGACATGCCAGCCTCCAGCGCCAGGTCGCGGCGGATCGAGCTGATGACCCATTCCAGCTGAATATTGGTCTGGGTCTGACCCTTGGAAAGAGCGCGCTTGATGATGTCCCGATCATCGTTACGCAGCGTCAAGAGAAGCCCCCCATCCGGACGAGGGGTGGTGAGTACTTCGAACTCAGGAAACGCGGCAGAGAGAGTTTTTTCAGCGGCGATCATTATTGTGTACTCCGGTTATGGTCCAGCTTCCTTAACTAGAGCAGCGTTCATGCCAACCGGGATAGATCACGAAACCTACGAAATTCAGTGACTTGCGTCACATAATAGCGTTTTGGATGCATGCAAAACGCATGAAGCCAAGCTTCACGACATGCATTCTGCGTTACGGATGAACAACCGCCGCTTGCCGCTGTCCGCCACTTCAGCCCTTGCGCCAGACGCTGGCAAGCCACGGTTGCCGTTCGCGAGGCAGACCTGCCGGCCGGTAATAGTGATCGAGCTCGATGAAGCCCGCCGACTGCAGCACTTCACGCCAGGCGGGCCAGTCATACCAGGTGCCATACCGCGCACCGCTCCAGCCCTCCTGATTGTTGCCGCGCGGATTGGAGGTGAACAGCACGCCACCGCCGCGAAGCGCAGCATGCAACTTCAACAGAACCGCGCTGATTTCACGGCTGGGAAGATGAAACAGCACCGCATTGGCAAAGATGCCGTCGAACGCTTCGGCGGGCAGGTCCAACTGCAGGAAGTCCTGTTGCAGCACCTCGCAACCGCTGTCGGCCCGCGCCATGCGTACGAAGGGTTCGGCACCGTCCAGCCCGACGGCGATATGGCCAAGCGAGGTGAATGTCTTGAGGTCCCGCCCTGGTCCGCAACCCAGATCGAGAATGCGAAAAGGCGGTTCGCCGTGGATGTTTCGCAACAATGCATCGATATTCTGGCTGACGTCGTGGTCGCGCGTGCCCTCGCGAAACGCCTCGGCATTGGCACGATAGTCATCCAGCGTCCGATCAGCGATGGTCCGGGTGTCTTCATTGGTCATGGTGGGCTTCCGAAGTAACTGACATGAGCCGTGGGCTTCTCCAATAGAGGTTCGTACCATAGTTCAGTACTCTGCTGGGCATGCACTGACGGACACTCGACTGGATCAGCCGATTGCCAGTGCACTCATGAACTTGCGGAGCACCGTCGTGCTCCAAGTGCTCGTCCCGCGCCGGAACCATCACTGGCCTGACACAAAATACGTTCACAAGCTATTTTCACAAGAATCGAGAATCACCCCGATGAGCCAAGCACCAACCAAAGTTGTCCTGCTCGTTGAGGACGAACCCCACATTCTCGGCCTGTTGTCTGACTATCTAGCCGGGGAAGGCTATACGGTTCTGGAGGCGGCGAATTCCGCCCGAGCTTTTGAGATTTTGGCAACCAAGCCGCGACTGGACTTGCTGGTAACCGATTTCAGACTGCCCGGTGGAGTTTCAGGCGTGATGATCGCGGAACCGGCAATCAAGTTGCGGCCCGATCTGAAAGTCATCTTCATCAGCGGTTATCCGATCGAAATCCACGAGTCCGGAAGCCCCATTGCCCGCTCCGCTCCGATCATCGCAAAGCCCTTCTCGCTCGATAATCTGCACAGCCAGATTCAGCAACTATTGGACTAAGGATTCTCCATCTAATGCTCAAAGACCAAGTGCGCCTGGTAATACCGGGCAAGGCAAAAGCTTCACCCCGAGGGCGGGCCTCCCGCAAAAGCTCATAAGAGGCGCGGCCGCGACAATTGCCTCGGCCGGCACAACGCTTAAAAACAAAACCCCGCCAAGGCGGGGTTTGTTATTTCGAGCCCACTTCAAGCGGGCCTGGCTCGGACGTCAGCGCCGACTCAGTTGACCTTGGGGTCCAACTCGCCGGAAGCATAACGCTGGAACATGCCTTCCAGGGAGATCGGCTTGATCTTCGAGGCATTGCCAGCGGTGCCGAAGGCTTCGTAGCGCAGAATGCAGATGTCACGCATGGCCGCGACGGTCTTGGCCAGGTACTTGCGCGGATCGAATTCGGCGGGGTTCTTCGCCATAAACTCGCGGATCGCACCGGTGGACGCCAGGCGCAGATCGGTGTCGATGTTGACCTTGCGCACGCCGTACTTGATGCCTTCGACGATTTCCTCGACCGGCACGCCGTAGGTTTCCTTGATGTCACCACCGTACTCATTGATGATTTTCAGCCACTCCTGCGGAACGGAGGAAGAGCCGTGCATCACCAGGTGCGTATCGGGAATGCGCTGGTGGATTTCCTTGATGCGCTGGATCGACAGCGTGTCGCCGGTTGGCGGCTTGGTGAACTTGTAGGCGCCGTGGCTGGTGCCGATGGCGATGGCCAGGGCGTCCACCTTGGTCTTCTTCACGAAGTCGGCGGCTTCTTCCGGATCGGTCAGCAGCTGGCTGTGATCCAGGGTGCCTTCGGCACCGACACCGTCTTCTTCACCGGCCATGCCGGTTTCCAGGCTACCCAGGCAGCCCAGTTCGCCTTCCACCGATACGCCGCAGGCGTGGGAGAAAGCAACGGTCTGCTGAGTGACACGCACGTTGTATTCGTAATCGGACGGCGTCTTGCCGTCTTCACGCAGCGAGCCGTCCATCATTACCGAGCTGAAGCCCAGCTGGATCGAGCGCTGGCAGATATCCGGGCTGGTGCCGTGGTCCTGGTGCATGCACACCGGGATATGCGGGAATTCTTCGATCGCCGCCAGGATCAGGTGGCGCAGGAAGGGGGCGCCAGCGTATTTGCGGGCGCCGGCAGAAGCCTGGACGATCACCGGGGAGTCGGTCTTATCGGCCGCTTCCATGATAGCTCGCATCTGCTCGAGGTTGTTCACGTTGAAGGCCGGCACGCCGTAGCCGAACTCGGCGGCGTGGTCGAGCATCTGGCGCATGCTGATGAGTGCCATGTTTTCCTTTCTCCCGGTTTGGGTCGTTTATTCGTTTAAAGCCTGCCGCAGGGGCGGGCGCTGTTCAAGCACCGCGCGGTAAGGCGCGGCATTGTAGTGGCGGACGGCTCAAAAACCATCAGTTCTGGCGAAACGCCGCAAATCGCTCCATGCCGACCCGCTGCGTAGGGGCGTCTCGGCATCTCAAATGGTGATCAGCGAAGCGCTGCAGCCATGGGCCAGCAGCTTGTCGTCGGCGGTCCGAAAGACCAACGCCTGGTTACCTTTGTCGTGGAAAGCCACCACACCGTCGCTATAGAAAGCACCACGAGTGGCAGGTTCCTTGCGCAGCCGGTGAACCTGCTCGCTATCGCCGATCTTCAGCTCCACCGTTTGGCGACTGTCATCGGCGTAGCGCCAGGCGATGTTCTGTTGGCTCTGGCATTTCCAGCGAACGAAGGGTGCGTCGGGGCCGGACTGCCAGTGACCGCAACCACTGAGCAGCAGTGCGGCAAACGGGATATACAGGCCTTTCATCGCTTCTCCTTGCTTGGCTGCATCGGCTCACGGGCAATCCTGAACGTCCGCAGCGGTTCCAGCGGTTGGATCGCCGGTGCTTTGCATCTGCACCCGCTGATCGTTCTGTGCAGTGGGGCTTTCGATTGGTGGCGGGTCGATCACTTCGCAAAGCGAATCCGGCGCGCCACCGGCACAACCGGCCAAGCCAAGACAGCAAACAGCTAGAGCGGCATAACGCATGGTAAGTCTCCATTCCGTGCTCAGACAAAACAGAGACCTCATCAAGCTCCAGGGGTTGCCTTGGCGTTTCGCTTGTTATGCCTGACGAGCGCTACTGTGCGGCTCGCTGCTCGAGGATTTCCACTGCCGGGAGCACCTTACCCTCGACGAATTCGAGGAAGGCGCCGCCACCGGTGGAGATGTAGGAAATCTTCTCGCTCACACGATATTTGTCGATGGCCCCCAGGGTGTCACCGCCGCCCGCGATGGAGAATGCCGGGCTTTCAGCGATGGCCTCGGCCAGCACCTTGGTGCCGTTGCCGAACTGATCGAACTCGAATACCCCAACCGGGCCGTTCCAGAGAATGGTTTTCGAGGACTTGAGCAGCTCGGCGAAATTGGCCGCGGTCTGCGGGCCGATGTCCAGAATCATGTCGTCGTCGGACACATCGGCAGCGGCTTTCACCGTGGCCTCGGCGTCCTCGGCGAAGGCCTTGGCTACCACCACGTCCACCGGCAGCGGCACGCTGACCTTGGCCGCGATGGCCTTGGCGGTGTCCACCAGATCGGCTTCATACAGCGACTTGCCCACCGGGAAGCCAGCAGCGGCGAGGAACGTATTGGCGATGCCGCCACCGACGATCAGCTGGTCGCACACCTGGCTCAGGCTGTTCAATACATCGAGCTTGGTCGAGACCTTGGAACCGGCAACGATGGCGGCCATCGGCTTGGCCGGGCTCTTCAGCGCCTTGCCCAGCGCATCGAGTTCAGCGGCCAGCAGCGGACCGGCACAGGCGACCTTGGCGAATTTGGCCACGCCATGAGTCGAGCCTTGGGCGCGGTGAGCGGTGCCGAAGGCATCCATCACGAAGACGTCGCACAGTGCCGCGTACTTTTGCGCCAGCTCGTCGGTGTTCTTCTTCTCACCTTTGTTGAAGCGTACATTTTCCAGCAGCACCAGCTCACCGGCCTTGACCTCGATGCCGTCGAGGTAATCGCGGACCAGCGGGACTTCGCGGTTCAGCGCCTTGCTCAAATAGTCGGCGACCGGCTTGAGACTGTCTTCCTCGCTGAACACGCCCTCCTCCGGGCGGCCCAGGTGCGAGCAGACCAGCACCGCCGCGCCCTTTTCCAGCGCCAGCTTGATGGTCGGCAGCGAGGCCAGGATGCGCGCATCGCTTTTCACCGCGCCGTCCTTCACTGGCACGTTGAGGTCTTCGCGGATCAGCACGCGCTTACCCTGCAGGTCGAGGTCGTTCATCTTCAAAACGGTCATGTCGATCTTCCTTAAAAGTACGAAACAGCGAAATTCAAGACGCGGCCCGCTAGGGGCGATGAGCCACGCGCAGATAGTGTTCGGCGACGTCCAGCATACGGTTGGCGAATCCCCATTCGTTGTCGAACCAGGCCAGCAGATTCACCAGCCGCGGCCCGGAGGCTCGCGTCAGGCTGCCATCGACGATCGCCGAATGCGGGTCGTGATTGAAGTCGCAGCTGGCATGGGGCAGCTCGGTGTACGCCAGCAATCCCTTCAACGGGCCGGATTCGGCGGCCTCGCGCAGCACCCGGTTGATCGCCTGCGCGTCCGTGTCACGGGACGTCTGCAGCGTGATATCCAGGCAGGACACGTTCACCGTCGGCACCCGAACGGCTTTGGCCTGAATCCGTCCGGAGAGTTCCGGCAGCAGCCGTTCAATTCCCTTGGCCAATCCGGTGGACACCGGAATCACAGACTGGAAGGCCGAGCGCGTGCGGCGCAGGTCGTCGTGGTGATAGGCGTCGATCACCGGTTGATCGTTCATCGCCGAGTGGATGGTAGTGATGGAGGCGTACTCGATGCCCACCGCGTCGTTGAGCAGTTTCAGCAACGGCACACCGCAGTTGGTGGTGCAGGACGCATTTGAAACCAGCCGTTCGGCGCCGGTCAGCTGCGTGTGGTTGATGCCCATCACTACGGTGGCGTCGACATCCGCGGCTCCCATCATCGGCTGGGAAAACAGCACGCGGGGCACGCCGGCATCGAGAAAACGCTGGCCGCTGGCTCGGGTGTTGTAGGCGCCCGAACATTCCAACACCAGGTCCACACCCAGCACCGACCAGTCGATAGCCTCCGGCGTAGACTCACGCAGCACCTTCACGCAGTCGCCATTGAGGTGCAGACAGTCTCCGTCCACGCTCACCTCGCCGGGAAAGCGCCCATGGGTGGAGTCGAAGCGGGTCAGATATTCCAAGCTGGCCATGTCGGCCAGGTCGTTGAGGGCAACGATCTGAAAATCGAATGCGGCATCACGTTCGTAGAAGGCGCGCAGCACGCAGCGGCCGATACGGCCGTAGCCGTTAAGCGCGATGCGGTAAGAGGGAGTTCGGGACATTCGCGGCTCGTCTCTGGGCGAGCTGGAAGCTGGAAGCCGGAAGCTGGAAGTACTCATGCCGCTGGCACTTCCACCATCCAGCCGTAACCTCTCAGCTGCTGTGATCCCTTAAGCCTGATCCGGCTGCTTTTATTCAAGCCGCCAGCTTCAGGCTTCCAGCTGACTCGTTAGTCTTCCAACAGCTCTTCGGCAACCGCGAGAACGTTATCGACGGTAAAACCGAACTCCTCGAACAGCTGACCGGCCGGGGCCGACTCGCCGTAAGTGGTCATGCCGATGATTTGGCCTTCGAGGCCGACGTACTTGTACCAGTAGTCCGCATGCGCCGCCTCGATGGCGATGCGCGCACCGACTTCCACCGGCAGCACCTGCTGCTTGTAGGCGGCGTCCTGGGCATCGAACACGCTGGTGCAGGGCATGGACACCACGCGCACCTTACGACCTTGCGCGGTCAGCTTGTCGGCGGCGTCGACCGCCAGGCTCACTTCCGAACCAGTGGCGATCAGGATCAGCTCCGGCTCGCCTTCGCAGTTTTTCAGGATGTAGCCGCCGCGGGCGATGGCGGCCTCGGTTTCGTTGTCGCGTACGTGATAGGGCAGGTTCTGGCGCGAGAAAATCAGCGCGCTCGGGCCGTCCTTGCGCTCGACGGCATGCTTCCAGGCTACCGCGGACTCGACGGTGTCGGCCGGACGCCAAGTGTCCAGATTCGGCGTGGTACGCAGGCTGGTCAGTTGCTCGATCGGCTGGTGGGTCGGGCCGTCTTCGCCGAGGCCGATGGAGTCGTGAGTGAAGACGTAGATCACCCGCTGCTTCATCAGCGCCGACATACGCACGGCATTGCGCGCGTATTCCATGAACATCAGGAAGGTCGCGCCGTAGGGGATCAGTCCGCCATGCAGGGCGACGCCGTTCATGATCGCGGCCATGCCGAACTCGCGCACGCCGTAGTACATATAGTTGCCCGAGGCATCCTCGGCGACTACCGGCTTGCAGCCCTTCCAAAGGGTCAGGTTGGAGCCGGCCAGGTCCGCCGAGCCGCCGAGCAGTTCTGGCAGCAGCGGGCCGAAGGCGTTCAGGCAGTTCTGGCTGGCCTTGCGGCTGGCGATGGTCTCGCCCTTCGTGGCCACTTCGCGGATGAATTCGCTGGCTTTCTCGGCGAAGTCGGCGGGCAGTTCGCCGGCCATGCGCCGCTTGAATTCAGCGGCCAGCGCCGGGAATTCGGTTTCGTAGGCGGCGAAGCGCTTGTTCCATTCGTTTTCGGCGTCGGCGCCCTTCTGCTTGGCATCCCACTCGGCGTAGATCTCGGCGGGAATTTCGAACGGGCCGTGCTTCCAGCCCAGCGCCTCACGAGTCAAAGCGATTTCGGCGTCGCCAAGCGCGGCACCGTGGGATTCTTCCTTGCCCTGCTTGTTCGGCGAGCCAAAGCCGATGATGGTCTTGCAGCAAATCAGCGTCGGACGGTCGCTCTTGCGCGCGGTCTCGATGGCCATCTGAATCTCGTCTGCGTCGTGACCGTCGACGTTGCGAATCACCTGCCAGCCGTAGGCCTCGAAGCGGCGCGGGGTATCGTCGGTGAACCAGCCGTGCACTTCGCCATCGATGGAGATGCCGTTGTCATCGTAGAAGGCGGTGAGCTTGTTCAGCCCCAAGGTGCCGGCCAGCGAGCAGACTTCATGGGAGATGCCTTCCATCAGGCAGCCATCGCCGAGAAACACGTAGGTGTTGTGGTCGACGACCTGATGGCCGGGCTGGTTGAACTGCGCCGCCATGACCTTTTCCGCCAGGGCGAAGCCCACGGCGTTGGCCAGACCCTGACCGAGCGGGCCGGTGGTGGTCTCGACGCCGGCGGTGTAACCGAACTCCGGGTGGCCAGGCGTCTTGCTGTGCAGCTGGCGGAAATTCTTCAGGTCATCGATGGACAGGTCGTAGCCGGTCAGGTGCAGCAGCGAATAAATCAGCATCGAACCGTGGCCGTTGGACAGCACGAAGCGGTCGCGATCGGCCCACAAGGGGTTGGTCGGGCTGTGTTTCAGGTGGTCGCGCCAGAGTACTTCGGCGATGTCCGCCATGCCCATCGGGGCACCGGGATGGCCGCTGTTGGCTTTCTGCACAGCATCCATGCTGAGGGCGCGGATGGCATTGGCTCGCTCACGACGGCTGGGCATCGCTGAATCTCCTGCGGGGGTAGTACGTGAAAAAGGCGGCCATTTTCCCCTTTCGCGGGATGGGGGGCAATGACTGATGCGCGCTGCGCGTTCTAGTCGAGCAGACTGACGCCGCAGCTTCCGGCATCCGGCAGATGCCGCAGCAGGTAATCCTTCATCCGAGTGAGCGTTTCCGGGGTTTCGCCGGTCGCCGGCCAGACCAGATAGTAGCTATCGCCGGAGCGCACCGCCTGCTCGAACGGCAGCGCCAGCGTGCCCTTGTGCAGCTCCGCACCGACCAGTGCGAGATCGCCGATGGAGACGCCATGCCCCTGCGCTGCGGCGGAGATGCCCAGTTCCAGCGTGTCGAACAGTTTGCCCTGCTGCCACGCGATCACGTCGATCAGCCCGACCCGCTGCAGCCAACGCCGCCAGTCGCGGCAGTCACGCGACGGATGGATCAACTCGGCGGACGCCAGCTGGGACGCGGTCCAGCATCCGTCACCGAGGATGTCCGGTGAACACACGGGCACCAGCCATTCATCGAACAACTTCACGCGGTTCCAGTCAGCCGGGAAACCGCCGTGTCCGAGCAGAATCGCGCAATCGAACGGCTCGTTATGAAAATCCACCGCGTCCAGGTCCATCCAGGCACTGGTGAGCTGTACCTGATTCTGCGGGTGGGCTAGCTGGAATGTTTCCAGCGCACCCAGCAACCAGCGCATGGTCAGCGTCGACGGGGCCTTCAGCCGGAGCGCGTTCTGCTGTCGATTGACCGCGATGCAGGCGTTTTCGATGGTGCGAAAGCCCACCTTGAGTTCCTGCGCCAGCATCCGCCCCGTGTCGGTCAGCGCCAGCTTGGAGCCGCGCCGGTCGAAGAGCTGACAACCGAGATTCTCCTCGAGTGCCTTCACATGCCGGCTGACCGCGCTCTGCGTGATGCACAGGCTTTCAGCCGCCTGGGTGAACGAGCCGAATCGCGCCGCCACTTCGAAAGCTCGCAGCGCATACAGGGGAGGCATCCGCACTGTCATGCCGCCCCACTCCGGCATGAGTAAAACTCATGACAGCCGGCCCTTTTTTCCATTTTTCAACCCTCCGAACCCCACCAATACTGCGCCAGCAGCCGAGCCAACAGTGCGATGGCTTCGGCTCACAAGCGTGGCGTATGCCGTAGAAAACCGCAGGGAAGAATGACATGTCCAATCGCAACTTTGACCTACTTTTGTCTGCCGCCATCCGTAACGGGGGACTGGGCCAGGAGCAGATTGCGCAGATTCTCGATTTCAAGGTGTTCGGCAACCCGCAGGGTTTTCTACGGCTGCAAGGCATGGAGATAGGCGATATCCCGCCGACACCTCAATCCCGCGCCGACGTGCACAAGCCGGACGAGCGCAGCGAAAAGCTGCTGCTGCAAGCCACCGCCCTGCTGGGTGACCCGATCGGCTACGTGCAGGAATCCGGCGGCTGCATCGTCAACAACCTCTTCCCGCAGCCGACACAATCGCGCGCCGCCAGCTCGGACAGCTTCGATACCGAGCTCGACCTGCATACCGAAAACGCCTTTCATGCGATCCAGCCGGACTACCTGCTACTGCTTTGCCTGCGCCAGGATCCTACAGCGCAAGCCATTACCTACATCGCTTCGGTCGATCGCATCCTTGAGCACCTGAGCTACGAGCAGCAGGCTTTCTTTCTCAACGAGCCCTACAACTTTTTCTCTGATTACGGCCCAACCGAGAAGAACCAGCGCATCGACATCAATAAACATCAGACCGTGCTGTACGGCGACCCCGATGCGCCCTTCTTTCGCTTCGATCCCCAGTTCATGGTGGCCTACAGCGACCGCGCGCAGCACTCGCTCGATGCGTTGCGCCGCATCGCCTGGGACGTCGTCGAGCCGGTACGGCTAGCCCGCAGCGATCTGCTGATCATCGACAATCGACGCACCGCGCACGCGCGCAGCCCCTTCCCAGCCCGCTTCGATGGCAGCGACCGCTGGATGCAGCGCACCTTCGCCAGCTGCAACCTGGCTTTCTACACCGAAAAATTGGGCCGCCAATCACGCATCTTCGAGCTGGTGACCGAGCTATGAGCGCCACTTACTTAGCCTTTGCCGCCGCGGTCACCTTGCTGATCGCCTCCCCAGGGCCAGTGGTCGCGCTGGTCATCGCCGATGCGCG
This sequence comes from Pseudomonas sp. MTM4, assembly GCF_019355055.1. Classification (NCBI taxonomy): domain Bacteria; kingdom Pseudomonadati; phylum Pseudomonadota; class Gammaproteobacteria; order Pseudomonadales; family Pseudomonadaceae; genus Pseudomonas; species Pseudomonas sp. MTM4. The sequence goes on along the minus strand of NZ_CP048411.1, from coordinate 3,476,392 downwards.
GCGCAGCTGGCCGGCCTGGACCATTCTCGGCGGCGTGCTCTCTGCTCAGCTTCTGTTGATCGCCGCCCTGGTACTGATCTATCTGGCGCTCGATCTGAAGCCGGCCATTCTTGAATGGGGCCAGGTACTCGGTGGCCTCTATCTGATCTGGCTCGGCGCGGATGGCCTGTGTGGCGGCGATGACGAAAAACCGAAACAGGGGCGGCCACACGCGCATTACTTCTGGCGTGCGATGGCGGTAGGCTTGTCGAACCCCAAGGACATCCTGTTCTTTCTCGCGTTTCTGCCGGGGTTCATTCTTCCCGCGCAACCCTTCGCGCCCCAGGCCGCAGCACTGATCATCATCTGGGCATTGGTCGATGTGTCCATTCTGGTCGCCTACAGCCTGGTATCACGTCGCCTGTCCAGTCACGACAAACTGCAGCGGGCACTCGACCTGCTACCGAGCTTCTTCCTGCTCGCCCTCGGGTTGGTGTCGTGCGCAATGGGCATTAACAGCCTGGTGAGCTGAACAGCCGGCTTGTCCAATATCAAAACTTTTTGATACTGCCATTGCTGGACGAAAAACGACCGACTAGACTGCGCGACTTATGAGCCTGCGCATCCCCCGGATTTCCTTCGACGACAGCGATCAGCTCGCCGCCCTGTGCAAGGCCGGCGGCGACTCGTTGCGGCTGAATGTGTTGCGGGCGCTGGCCAGCGATTCGTTCGGCGTACTGGAGCTGGCGCAGATCTTCGCCACCGGCCAGTCCGGCATCAGCCACCACCTGAAAGTGCTGAGCCAGGCCGGTCTGCTGGCGACACGACGTGAAGGCAACGCCATCTTCTATCGTCGCAGCCTGCCCCAGGGCGAATCTCTCGGCGGCAAGCTGCATGCCGCCCTGCTGGAGGAAGTCGATCAACTGATATTGCCAGTCGACGTCCAGACTCGGATTAGCGCGGTGCATGCCCAGCGCAGCGCCGCCAGCGAAGACTTTTTCACGCGCATGGCTGGCAGCTTCCAGGCACGCCAGGATTTGATCGCCGGACTGCCGCAATACCGCGATAGCGTGGTGGCGCTGCTCGATGCACTGAACTTCGCGCCGACTGCGACCGCGCTGGAAGTCGGCCCCGGCGATGGCAGTTTTCTACCGGAGCTGGCCGCACGCTTCGCGCGGGTGATCGCTGTCGACAACAGCCCGGCGATGCTCGAACTGGCGCGCACACGTTGCGAAGAAGAGGCGCTGGACAACGTCGAATTGAAACTCGCCGATGCTTTACAGGACGAATGCCCATCGGCCGATTGCGTCGTGTTGAACATGGTTCTGCATCACCTGGCCGCGCCGGGTGATGCGCTCAAGCAACTGGCGCGGCTGGTGAACGCGGGCGGCAGCCTGCTACTCACCGAGCTGTGCAGCCACAATCAGAGTTGGGCCAGGAAGGCCTGCGGCGATCTCTGGTTGGGCTTCGAACAGGACGATCTGGCCCGTTGGGCCGATGCCGCGGGGCTCACGCCCGGCGAGAGCCTCTACATTGGCTTGAAGAACGGTTTTCAGATCCAGGCCCGGTACTTTTCCCGGCCCGCCACTGACAGCCGACTCACCCACCGGTAATTAGGAACCGATAGATGAGCGAATATTCGATTTTCACCTCCGAGTCCGTGTCCGAAGGGCACCCGGACAAGATCGCCGACCAGATCTCCGATGCGGTGCTGGACGCAATCATCGCCGAAGACAAACACGCCCGCGTGGCCTGTGAAACCCTGGTCAAGACCGGTGTGGCGATCGTCGCCGGCGAAGTCACCACCAGCGCCTGGGTTGACCTTGAGCAGTTGGTGCGCGACGTCATCATCGACATCGGCTACAACAGCTCGGAAGTCGGCTTCGATGGCGCCACCTGCGGCATCATCAATATCATCGGCAAGCAGTCGGTAGATATCGCCCAGGGCGTCGACCGCAGTAAGCCGGAAGACCAGGGCGCGGGAGATCAGGGCCTGATGTTCGGCTACGCCAGCAACGAAACCGATGTGCTGATGCCCGCGCCGATCCGCTTTTCCCATGCACTGGTCGAGCGCCAGGCCGAAGCGCGCAAGAACGGCCTGCTGCCGTGGCTGCGCCCGGATGCCAAGAGCCAGGTCACCTGCCGTTACGAAGGCGGTAAAGTCGTAGGCATCGACGCCATCGTCCTCTCCACCCAGCACAACCCCGAGGTCAAGCATTCCGACCTCAAGGAAGCGGTGATGGAGTTGATCGTCAAGCACGTCATCCCGGCCGAATTGCTGCACAAGGACACCCAGTTCCACATCAACCCGACCGGCCAGTTCATCATCGGCGGCCCAGTGGGCGACTGCGGCCTGACCGGGCGCAAGATCATCGTAGACACCTACGGCGGCATGGCCCGTCACGGCGGCGGAGCCTTCTCCGGCAAGGACCCGTCCAAGGTCGACCGTTCGGCGGCCTACGCCGGCCGCTACGTGGCCAAGAATATCGTCGCCGCAGGCCTCGCCGAGCGCTGCGAAATCCAAGTTTCCTACGCCATCGGCGTGGCCCAGCCGACCTCGATCTCGATCAACACCTTCGGCACCGGCAAGCTCAGCGACGAGCGAATCGTCGCCCTGGTGCGCGAGCATTTCGACCTGCGTCCCTACGCGATCACCACCATGCTCGACCTGCTGCACCCGATGTACAAGGCTACTGCGGCCTACGGTCACTTCGGTCGCGATCCTTATGAAATGACGGTCGGTGGCGACACCTTCACCGCATTCACCTGGGAAAAGACCGACAAGGCCGACGCACTGCGCGCGGCTGCCGGGCTGTAAAGCAGCGGCAAGCTGCAGGCCTCATGCTGCAAGAAAGCCCCGCCAGCCCTGTGCTGACGGGGCTTTTCTTTTTTCGCTGCGCAAGTTCTGGCACGGCCGGGGCACAGGCTGCGAACCAGCCCATAAAAAATGGAGCGTCGTTTGCGCTCGCTATTGCCTTGCGGCAAGGTGCCGGCTCGCATACCGATAAGGAGATTGGTCATGTCCGGCAAACCTGCCGCCCGCCTCGGTGATCCTACGGCCTGCCCAAAGACTGGGCACGGTAATAACCCCATCGCCACCGGCTCACCCGACGTACTGTTCGACAGCTTGCCCGCCGCTCGCCTGGGTGACGCCACCGGCTGTGGTAGTGCGCTATCGGGCAACCTCGTTTCCAAAGTACTGATCAACGGTAAACCGGCCGCCACGCTGGGCAGCGTTGGCGCTCACGGCGACGTGATCGTGGGCGGCTCCGGAACTGTCGTCATCGGCAACGCTTCAGTCTCGGCACCTTTTACACCGCCTGCACCCCTGAACCTTCAGCCAGCGGCGCAAGCTCAGGCCTTCGATAGGACCACATCGCTGCGCTCACCTCATCCGCCGCAACCGACTCCCAGCCAGGCCCGAGCGTTGGAGCAAGCAGACCCTGGCCGCGATGCTCCGCACGGCTTGGAAGAAGAGGAGGAAGAGGAAGAACTCGACTGCCGCCAGGCCGTCACCCTGCGCATCGGCGTGTTCTTCGACGGCACCGGCAACAACGCAAGTAATAGTGCTGTCGGCGCGCAGTGCCGCGCCTCGGATATTGGTTTGGGCGAGGAAGAAACGTTGGCGATCGTGCAGCGCTGCGAAGCTCACCACCTCGATCCGGATAGTAGTTATGGGAACGATATGAGCAATATCTGGCGGTTGTATGACTTGTATCAGGACGATTCCGGCCAGCCATTGGCAGAAGAACTGACTCAAGCCACTCTCCGTATTTATGTAACTGGCATCGGTACAACGACTGGCGAAAAGGACTCGCAGTTTCCTGGGCAGGCACTCGGGCGGGGCGACACCGGCGTTGAAGCCAAAGTCGACGAAGGTTTTTCGCTCATTACCCAGGCCTTGGATACATTCCAGCAGACAAACCCGAGTTCAGTACTCGGAGCCCTGGAGCTGGACATATTCGGCTTCAGTCGGGGCGCAGCGGCCGCTCGGCATTTCGCCAATCAGGTCAACAAGCGCGTCCAGGGGCCATTGGGTGCACTGCGTCGTAAGGGGAAATTCGTCCCCGGGCCAGGGTTCGACTGGCATCACAACGTCACCATCAATTTCATCGGTCTGTTCGATACGGTTGCAGCAATCGGCGGCTGGAACGATTGGGCCAACCCCAGCGACGCCATAAACGGTGACATCGATCTTTACTTGGCGCCTGATGCGGCCCGCCAGGTCGTGCATCTGGTGGCTCGTGACGAACACCGCCGCAACTTCTCCCTCAACCGGGTCTCTTCGCCACACCGCGAAATCATGCTGCCAGGCGCTCACTCAGACCTGGGCGGCGGTTACCTGAAAGAGTCCGTGGAACGCCTCTACCTCGTTCGCCCGCGCCGCAACTGGGTCAGCCGTGAGACCGATCCGCTGCGCACGCTGGCTTATCAACAGGCGCAGCAGGACACCGCTCTCGCTCACCAAGCCGATCTGCTCGATCCGCAGGACCACGCCGCTCGCCTGGCAACCGATGCTTGGGAATATTTCCCGCCACTCAGCGGTTCGCGCAACGACCAGATGAAATACGTAATAGCAGCGCCCTATCTGGAGCGCACGGTGTATGGGCATTTGTCTCGGGTGTATCTGCGAGTAATGCATGCGTTGGCAGTTGACGAGAAAGTGCCTTTCAAGGAGATACCTGAAACTGAGGACTTGATCGTGCCAGAGGAACTCCTATCTATCGGCAAGAAGTTGCTGGCGCGGGCGATGGGGGGCAGTGGATTACTGGATGAGGATGAAGAACGGCTGCTTCGCCAGCGCTATATCCACCTTTCGTCTAATTGGAATGCCGCGATTGGACAGGGCGGTGGCAGATGGAGCGTAGTTTTCGTAAATGCCCCGGCCGAGAACGGCCGCGTGCATCACGACGATACCTTGGGAGCGAAGCGATGAAATCGGTATTGCTTGGCCTGCTAGCTTTCCTGCTCTCAGGTTGCGCCACTCCCGAACAGTACGCAGGCAACCTGCCCTATCCGTATTGGCGCCTGGGCTTTCTCGCTCCGGACTATATGGAAGTTTGGGTGGAAACCGCCGATGTGGAAGATATTCGCGAACACAAATTCTTCCACGTAGGCAGCGGCATAGCTGCCGTTCGCACGCCATCTGAAGGCAAAGGAAATGCTGCCGGATGGGGCAAACGCTTCGGCTGGGGCGCGGGCCGCCACGTTAACGGAGCCGAGCTACCCAGGCGCATTTATGTACGCTGGCAGTCGCTCGCGGAGCCACAAACCTACCGGGTCACTCTTGAGATTCCTGAGCGTGCGCGGCAATTGATGAATGAGCGGCTCGACCCGCCCTGCCGCACCAGTGACTACCGCCATGCTCTGGCGCTGGGGCTCGCCCCTGGCGGTGTGGTAAGAGGCTGGGTAATGAGCACCTGCGGTGGTCCCATCGAGGTTCTACGCGCCCAGGCGGAAATCGAGCCCAAAGGGCCATCCCAAGGCAAGACCGGCGGTCGATACGCATTGCCGTTAGAGCCTGAATCCAAAGCCTACATAGATAAAAACGGCATCCCTTACGGCTCCTGGTAGCTCACGCTCTGCGGAATGAAAAAGCCCCGCCGGCAATACCGAACGGGGCTTCTATGCCGAGCGTGAATCAAGCGCCGCCAACATCCCAGATGCCGCCCAAGCTCTGCAACAGCGAGCCGCCCACTCCTTGACTGCCCAAATACTGCAGCAGAATCGGCGCGAACTGGCCGACCATGCCGGCATCCATGCCCAGCGCGGAGAATGCCTGGTTGACGTCGCCCAGACTCTGCACGTTGTCCACCGCGGCGGCCGTCTGCGCATTGACACTGGTATCCGACTGACCCAGCAGTCCAGTCAGCGCACCCAGTTGGCCGAGCTGATCCAGCCCGCTGTCGCCGGTGAGTTTGTCGATGCCCGGCACGGATTTGGCCAGCTGGGCGTAATCGGCGCTGCCCAATTGCTGTTTTGCCAGTTGCAGCAGCGCCCCGCTGCCACCAAGAGCTTGGGTGGGCGTGACGTCTAGCTCGTCGAGCTGACCGATAAGGTTAAGCGCCTGGCCCTGCGACGAGTTCTGCGTGGCGCCGTTGCCGGTGATGCCCGAAACCGCCCGTGCAGCCTCGCCAAGATCGAAGGCGGTAGCCGAGCCGGCTGCCAGACTGAGAGCGGCCAGAACGGCGAGAGAAGAAACAAGTTTCATGTTTGCCTCGAAAAGAAGGGTGCATTGCATGTTACCGGCGATGCGGGTCGGAAAGCGTTGTGACTCAATTCTTCAGCCGGTAACCCGTCCGGAATATCCACCATACGGCCAGCAGGCAGGCGATGAGAAAGCCGAAAATCATCGCCAGGCTGATACCGACACCGATGTCCGAAACACCGTAGAAGCTCCAACGGAAACCGCTGATCAGGTAGACCACCGGATTGAACAGGGTGATCTTCTGCCACAGCGGCGGCAGCATCTCGATCGAATAGAAGCTGCCGCCGAGAAAGGCCAACGGCATGACGACCAGCGACGGCACGATCTGCAGCTTTTCCCAGCCGTCAGCCCAGATACCGATGATGAAGCCGAACAGACAAAAGGTCACCGCCGTGAGCACCAGAAATAGCGCCATCATCAGCGGATGCTGGATCTGATAATCGACGAACAGCCGCGCGGTGACCAGAATCACCAAGCCAAGAATGATGGACTTGGTCGCAGCCGCGCCGACGTAGCCGATGACGATTTCCAGATAGGAAACCGGCGCCGACAGGACCTCATAGATGGTCCCGGAATAGCGCGGCATGTAGATACCAAACGAGGCGTTGGAAACACTCTCCGTCAGCAGCGCCATCATGATCAGGCCGGGAATGATGAAAGCACCGTACGGGATACCGTGCATGGCTTCCATCCGCGAACCAATCGCCGAGCCGAACACCACGAAGTACAGCGATGTGGAAATGACCGGCGTGGCGATGCTCTGCAGCAACGTACGCCAGGTGCGTGCCAGCTCAAATAAGTAAATGGCGCGGATTGCATGGAAGTTCATGTGCGGCTTCCCTTTACCAGGTTGACGAAGATTTCTTCCAGCGAGCTCTGACTCGATTGCAGATCCTTGAAATCGATCCCGTGTGCCGCGAGACGTCTGAGCAGATCGGCGATGCCGGTGTCCTCGTGCTGGGCATCGAAGGTAAAGACCAGTTCGTTGCCGCCGTCGATCAACTCCAGCGGATATCCAGCCAGCTCCGCCGGGATTTCTGCCAGCGGCCGTTGCAGGTGCAGTGTCAGCTGCTTCTTGCCGAGCTTGTGCATCAGGACGTGCTTGTCCTCGACCAGAATGATCTCGCCCCGGCTGATCACGCCGATGCGATCGGCCATTTCCTCCGCCTCTTCGATGTAGTGCGTGGTGAGGATGATGGTCACGCCGCGCTCACGCAGACCGCGAACCATCTCCCACATGTCCCGGCGCAGCTCGACATCGACGCCAGCGGTGGGCTCGTCGAGAAACAGGATGCTCGGCTCGTGGGACAGCGCCTTGGCGATCATCACCCGGCGCTTCATGCCGCCGGACAGCTCGATGATGCGCGCGCTTTTCTTGTCCCACAGCGACAGGTCGCGCAGCAGCTTTTCCAGATAGGCATCGTCCGGCGCCTTGCCGAACAGGCCGCGGGAGAAGCGCACCGTGGCCCAGACACTCTCGAAGCCTTCGTTGAACAATTCCTGCGGAACCAGACCGATCTTCGAGCGGGCTTGGCGGTAATCGCCAATGATGTCGTAACCATCGACGAGCACCCGCCCGCTACCGGGATTGACGATGCCGCAAATGATGCTGATCAACGTGGTCTTGCCCGCTCCGTTGGGCCCGAGCAGGGCGAAGATTTCGCCCTTGCGAATGTGCAGATCGATCTGCTTGAGCGCCCGATGCCCGGACGCATAAGTCTTGCTCAGTTGTTCGATGGAGATCACGGGTTGCACGGACTGATAACTCCATAAGGATTGACCGGCAATTGTAAGCGCAACTGGTTAGCTCGCTCATTAACCAGGTGCTGCGATGGGCTGCGAGGTGATCGCCGGCAGCGTCTGACACCCATCATAGGCAGCAGCCGGACTGGCGAAACCGCGCCATATCGCGCTGCGGACCCACACATTGGAGTGACTTGCGGCACGGTTTGATCGGCCGAGGTCCGACTGCCGAAGACTTTAAGCCGAAATTGTTTACCATGCGCCAGCACCGCCGCCGAGCACAGCGCGACCACGATCTAGTGAGTTGCCAGCCATGCCAAGCGGCTTACCCTGCATTTTCCAATCGAGCAAGGATGCTCCGCCATGTCACGCCTGATCGCGTTGACCCTGCTTCTTTTGACGTCCGCCGTACAGGCCAACTGTCCGGACTGGTCCGAATCACGCGCCACCAGCGAGCTCACTGCGCTGACCCAGCAGCTTCGGCTATGGGACGACGCCTATCACGGGCGTGGCATCTCGCTGGTGGACGATGAGCTCTACGACCAATCCCGCAGCCGGTTAAGGGCATGGCAAGCCTGCTTTCCGGGGATCGCCACGGACGCTTCGGATCCGCTGGCCAATAGCGCCGGCCCCATCGAGCACCCCATTGCTCAGACGGGGCTCACCAAACTGGCCGACGCGGCCTCGGTGCAGGCCTGGATCGAAGCGCGCAACGGCTTGTGGATCCAACCGAAAGTCGATGGCGTCGCGGTCACGTTGCACTACCGGAACGGCCGCCTCGTCCAAGCCATCAGTCGCGGCGATGGCAGCCATGGCCAAGACTGGACCGAGCGGGCCCGGCAACTACCAGCGATACCGCAAAGCCTGGCGAGCGATGGCGAGCTGATTCTGCAAGGCGAGCTTTACTGGCGTCTCGATGCGCATATCCAGATGCAGGCTGGCGGTGTCGGCGCGCGCGGCAAAATTTCCGGCGCCATGGCACGCCAGACCATCGACGACAGCATTGCGGCGCAGATTGGGCTGTTCGTTTGGGACTGGCCGAACGGGCCGGCACGGATGCAGACGCGCCTAGAGGGGCTCTCAGCCCTTGGCTTCAAAGCAAGCGCGGAACTGACCCAGCCAATCGGCGACCTGGCGCAAGCCGAGCGTTGGCGTAATCGCTGGTACCGTTACCCGCTGCCCTTCGCTACCGATGGCGTCGTGCTGCGCCAGGGCACGCGGCCGAACGGCACACGTTGGCAAGCTCAACCGCCGCACTGGGCGGCCGCCTGGAAATATCCGCTTCGCACCGCCCTGGCGCAGGTTCGGCAGGTGCAGTTCACGATCGGCCGCAGCGGCCGAATCACGCCGATTCTGCAGATCGAGCCGGTCCGGCTGGATGATCGCCACATCACCCGCGTCAGCCTCGGCTCCCTCGAACGCTGGCGTGCGGACGACATTCAGCCTGGCGATCAGGTCGCGATCAAGCTTGCCGGCCTGACGATTCCACAGTTGGATTCAGTCGTCTTGCGTGCGCAACAGCGGCAGGTGATCAAGGCGCCCGACCCCGCCAACTACCACTGGCAAAGCTGCTGGAACGCCAGCCCTGGCTGCGATCAGCAGTTCGTTGCCCGACTCGCCTGGCTGAGCGGCAAAAAGGGCCTGGACCTGCCGCGCCTGGGGCCGGGCACATGGAAGGCGCTGGTCGATGCAGGCGCGCTTCACGAACTGCTCGGCTGGCTCGATCTCGACGAGGCCGATCTTCATCGGATCCCTGGCATCGGCAAAACCAGCGCCGAAGCACTGATGGCCAGTTATCGACTCGCGCGCGAACGCCCATTCGCCGCCTGGCTGCGCGCAATCGGTCTACCGCCAAGCGGCAGTGCTTTCATCGAGACGGATTGGGAAACCCTCGCGGCCCGAAGCACCGCACAATGGCAGGCCGAGCCCGGAATCGGCGTCACCCGCGCCAACCAGTTGCATGCATTTTTCCGGGAGCCGGAAGTCGTCAAACTGCGTGATCGGCTACGCAACGCCGGGATAGCCGGTTTCTGACGGCACTTAGCCGGCTCGACTCAGTCAGAAGATCAACAATAAGAAAGGAGTCCCCATGTTCCGGCGAAGCATTCTCTCGCTGCTGCTCTTCGGCCTTTGCACTACGCAGCCATCCATTGCAGCACCGCAACCGGCGGAAGCCTGCCGTGACGCGCGCAAAATCCTTGGCGAGCAGATTCAGGATGCCCGCCTCAAGGGCGAGGACGCTCATCGCCGGGCGCTCGAAGAGCGCGTGACGAGCCTTAATGAACGCTGCCGCGGCATGATCCCGATCCAACCCAACCATGCAGAGGTGGAACGGGCGACTCGACTAGCCAGCGAGCGGGAAGCGCAGCTGCGCGAAGCGCTCGGAACGGGTGATGCGCAGATGATCGAACTGCACAAACGACGCCTGGATCAGGCTCGGGAAGAGCTCGAAGCGGCCAAGCGCTGAATGCAAAAGAGGCCTGATCAAGGCCCGTATCAATACGCACGAAACTCCTTGTGGCAAGCCTCGCAGGCATCCTCCACACGCTGAAAAGCCGGCGTGACGCTCTCGGTGGTCAGCGGCTTCTGAGCCGTCGCGGCGACCAGCGCGGCGGTATGCGCTTCCAGCTCGCGGGCCAGCTGATTGAAACGCTCTTGCTTGTGCCAGACGTCCTCGCGAGCATCGCTCTGCTCTTCCTTGACCTCCGGATAATGCTGCCAGGGTTGCCGCGACAGCTCGTCCAGCTTTGCCGCGCCGCTGGTAAAGCTCTGCGAATCGAACGGCAGCCGGCCTCGCAGCATGCCGCCAAGGTCTTCCTTGGTATCGAGCATCTGCTGATAAATGGCCTTGCGCTTGCCGAGCGGCGAGTCGGGATCGATGCGATCACAGCCGGCCAATGCGAAAACGGCGACCAGCAACACACTCAACGGGATCAGCTTCATGGTTCAACCACTCGAAACACGACGGCTGGCGATTATCCCCGCAAGCGGCTGTTTCACCAAACGTCCGCTACTGCGACCATTCACCGCCCGCGCTTTCGCAGTCGATCTTGGCCTGCGCGCGATCAGTCGATTCGTAGTTGTATGTCACGATGCGCGCGTCTTCAGGCAGGGTCGTTGGCGCTGGCGAGCCGTCCGCCTGCGTACCAGTGGCGCGTTCGTTGGCCAGCGTCTCCGGCGTGATCGCTGCGGTGCATACTCCGAAATGGCCAGACGGGCAGCTGTCGCGGATTTCACGCTGGGAATTCTTAACCGCCTCGGTGTCACTGCAAACCCAGTCAAGGGCTTCAACATCCAGCCCCTGGAATTCGAAGCACTTTTCGGTGACCACCGGCGGCGGCACGGCGCCCGAGGTTTCGGCTTTGACATAACAGGAATTGGCCGCCACTGGCAGGCTCAACGCAGCGATAGATGCAAGCAGAACAGAACGGAACAAGAGGTTCATGTTGGCAGCTCCTGTAGATCGTCGCCCGGCGAGGCTCACCGAACCTTCAGGTTCGACCACCGTGGTCCTGATGGAGTTCGGCAAACGGACGGCGCATCGGCGCGCGAGCCATGTATCGAATCGCGCTATGGGGCCAAGAACCCCGCCAGCATGCGCCGCGCCGGGCTTGGGATTACTCGCGGTCGCGGCTATAATCGCCGGGTTTCACGCGGTCGACACTGTTCGACCGTGCCCGCCACCTGTCCGAGGGGCGCTGCAGCAGGTTTTGATAACTGTTTGGATCTTGCAAGCCACGCTGTTTACCTGGCGCGCCGCAGCAGATCCAATCAAGCATCACCTGTCAGGCTCGGATGGGGCGTTAACCATACGCATCAACGGCGCCCATTCGCACAAAACGAATGGAGAACTCTTCATGAGCGCTGTCATGACGCCTGCCGGTTTCACTGATTTCAAGGTCGCCGACATTTCTTTGGCTGACTGGGGTCGCCGCGAGATCATCATCGCCGAATCGGAAATGCCCGCACTGATGGGCCTGCGCCGCAAGTACGCCGGCGAGCAGCCGCTCAAAGGCGCGAAGATCCTCGGCTGCATCCACATGACCATCCAGACTGCCGTACTGATCGAGACGCTAACCGCCCTTGGCGCCGAAGTACGCTGGTCCAGCTGCAATATCTTCTCTACCCAGGACCAGGCCGCTGCAGCCATCGCCGCCGCCGGCATCCCGGTATTCGCCTGGAAAGGCGAGACCGAAGAAGAATACGAATGGTGCATCGAGCAGACCATCCTCAAGGACGGCCAGCCTTGGGACGCCAACATGATCCTCGACGACGGCGGCGATTTGACCCAGATCCTGCACGATAAATTTCCGCAGGCGCTCGAGCGCATCCACGGCGTTACTGAGGAAACCACCACTGGCGTGCATCGCCTGCAGGACATGCTGAAGAAAGGCACCCTGAAGATCCCGGCGATCAACGTCAACGACTCGGTCACCAAGAGCAAGAACGACAACAAGTACGGCTGCCGTCACAGCCTCAACGACGCCATCAAGCGTGCCACCGACCATCTGCTGTCGGGCAAGCAGGCGCTGGTGATCGGCTACGGTGACGTAGGCAAGGGCTCGGCGCAGTCGCTGCGCCAGGAAGGCATGATCGTCAAGGTCTCGGAAGTCGACCCGATCTGCGCCATGCAGGCCTGCATGGACGGCTTCGAGCTGGTCTCCCCGTATAACAACGGCATCAATGACGGCACCGACGCCTGTATCGACGCCGCTCTGCTGGGCAAGATCGACCTGATCGTCACCACGACCGGCAACGCCAACGTCTGCGACGCGGGCATGCTCAAGGCGCTGAAGAAGCGCGCCGTGGTCTGCAACATCGGTCACTTCGACAACGAGATCGACACCGCCTTCATGCGCAAGAACTGGGCCTGGGAAGAGGTCAAGCCGCAGGTGCACAAGATCCACCGCACCGGCGCCGGCAGCTTCGATGCACAGAACGACGACTACCTGATCCTGCTCGCCGAAGGCCGCCTGGTGAACCTGGGCAACGCCACCGGTCACCCGAGCCGCATCATGGACGGCTCCTTCGCCAACCAGGTGCTGGCGCAAATCCACCTGTTCAACGAGAAGTTCGCCGACCTGCCGGTCGTGGAAAAGACCAAGAACGTCACCGTCATGGTCCTGCCGAAGAAGCTCGACGAGGAAGTCGCGGCTGAAATGGTCCGTGGCTTCGGCGGGGTGATCACCCAGCTGACGCCGAAGCAGGCCGAGTACATCGGCGTCGAGGTTGAAGGGCCGTTCAAGCCGGACAGCTATCGGTATTAATAGCTGGAAGTTGGAAGCCAGAAGTAGTCGGGGAGTTCCCGCTGCTTTGGCTTCCAGCTTCAGGCTTCAAGCTTGGTAAAAATAAATGACTTCTCTGAATCGCCCCTCCATCAGCTTCGAGTTCTTCCCCACCAAGACCGAAGCCGGGCATGAAAAACTGTTGGCCACCGCACGGCGACTGGCCGAGTACAAGCCGGACTTCTTCTCCTGCACCTATGGCGCTGGCGGCTCGACCCGCGATCGCACGCTGAACACCGTATTGCAGCTCGACGGCGAGGTGAAGGTGCCGACGGCGCCGCACCTGTCCTGCGTGGGCGACAGCAAGCAGGAGCTGCGCGAGCTGCTGAATCTCTACAAGGAAGCAGGCATCAAACGCATCGTCGCGCTACGGGGCGACCTGCCGTCGGGCATGGGCATGGCCAGCGGCGAGCTGCGCTACGCCAACGAACTGGTGGAATTCATTCGCGCCGAAACGGGCGATCACTTCCACATCGAAATCGCTGCCTACCCGGAGATGCATCCGCAGGCGCGCAATTTCGAGGACGACCTGGCCAACTTCGTGCGCAAGGCCAAGGCCGGCGCGAGCAGTGCCATTACCCAGTACTTCTTCAACGCTGACTGCTACTTCTACTTCGTCGAGCGGGTGCGCAAACTGGGTGTGGAGACGCCGATCGTGCCGGGCATCATGCCGATCACCAACTACAGCAAACTGGCGCGCTTCTCCGACGCCTGCGGCGCGGAAATCCCGCGCTGGGTGCGCAAGCAGCTGGAGTCCTATGGTGATGACATGCCCAGCATCCAGGCCTTCGGCGAGCAGGTCATCAGCGAGATGTCCGAGAAGCTGCTCGCTGGCGGCGCGCCGGGTCTGCACTTCTACACGCTGAACCAGGCCGAGCCGAGCCTGGCGATCTGGGACAACCTCGGGCTGTCCCGCTGATCACTTCGCCAGCTCCCTGCGAAACAGGGAGCTGGCCAATGAACCTGCGAACTGCCACACTGTCCCACCAATGCGGCGTTAACAAGCTCTGTTATACTCCGCGTTTCCGCCAGGCTTACGTCCGGATGTCGGCATTCTCCCAAATGCGACAGGACCGGACGGGATCGCACGCCAGTCGCGATTCGGGCCAGGCATGACCATCCCGGGGCTTCGCCCTCTACAAGACAGGATTACTCATGTCCTTTGCTTCCCTCGGTCTCTCCGAGGCTTTAGCCGGTGCCGTCGAGGCCGCTGGCTATACCCAGCCTACACCAGTGCAACAGCGGGCCATTCCCGCCGTGTTGCAAGGACGCGACCTGATGGTCGCCGCACAGACAGGCACCGGTAAGACCGGTGGGTTCGCCCTTCCTGTACTCGAATTGCTGTTTCCCGGCGGTCATCCAGACCGGGAACACCGCCACGGACCGCGCCAACCCCGCGTGCTGGTGCTGACACCGACCCGCGAACTCGCCGCGCAGGTGCACGACAGTTTCAAGGTCTACGCCCGCGATCTGCCGCTGAAAAGCGCAGTAATCTTCGGTGGCGTCGGCATGAATCCGCAGGTCCAGGCTATCGCCAAGGGCCTCGACGTGCTCGTGGCTTGCCCGGGCCGCCTGCTCGATCTGGCCAACCAGAAGGCCGTTGATCTCGGCCATGTGGAAATCCTCGTCCTCGATGAAGCCGACCGCATGCTCGACATGGGCTTCATCCATGACGTCAAGAAGGTGCTGGCCAAGCTGCCCGCCAAGCGGCAGAACCTGCTGTTCTCGGCAACCTTCTCCAAGGACATCACCGACCTGGCCGGCAAGCTGCTGCACGAGCCGGAGCGCATCGAGGTCACGCCGCCGAATACCACGGTCGAGCGCATCGAGCAGCGCGTGTTCCGCATCGCCTCCAGCCACAAGCGCGCGCTGCTTGCGCACCTGATCACTCAGGGCGCCTGGGAACAGGTGCTGGTGTTCACCCGTACCAAGCATGGCGCCAACCGCCTTGCCGAATACCTCGACAAGCACGGTCTGCCGGCTGTCGCGATTCACGGCAACAAGAGCCAGAACGCCAGGACCAAGGCACTGGCTGACTTCAAAGCCAATCAGGTAAGAATTCTGGTCGCCACCGATATCGCCGCTCGCGGCCTGGATATCGATCAGCTACCACATGTGGTCAACTTCGAGCTGCCCAACGTCGAGGAGGACTATGTCCACCGCATCGGCCGTACCGGCCGTGCCGGACGCAGCGGTGAGGCTATTTCGCTGGTCGCGCCGGACGAGGAAAAGCTGCTCAAGGGCATCGAGCGGATGACCAAGCAGAGGATTCCGGATGGCGACCTGATGGGCTTCGACGCGAGCACCATCGAGGCGGAAAAACCCGAAGTGCGCGAAGCGCGTCAGCCGCGACCAGCACGCAGCGGCGAGCGCAAGCCGCGTGCAGCCAAGGCGGCCGAAACCAGTGCTGAGCCAAAAGACCGTGAGCGCAACCGCCGCGGTCGGAACAAACCGCGCAACGCCAATGCCAGCCAAGGCTCGGCGACAGCAGAGGCCGCCACTACACCGGCCAATCGTCCTCCGCGCCTGCCCAGTGACCGTGATCCAGAAGTGTTTCTCGATGACGATCTGGACAACTTCGGCAATCGCGTCGATTACGTCAGCCCTTACCAGAACAAACAGGGCCGTGGCCGCCGCCCGGGCGCTCCCGCGCAACCCGGCACCGGCCAACCTCGTGCTGCGGCAGGGCCGCGCGGCGGCGGTGCGGGCTCGCCAGGCGCCGCCAGCAAAGGCAAACGGAAGCCAGGCCAACCCCGCGGCGAAGGTCAACCACGACGCAAGAACGAAGGACGTCGGATCGACAACGATAGCCGTGCCCGTCAGGATGTCGCGGCCAAGCCGAAGGAAAAGCAGCCAGTGATCATCCATAAGGAATCGAAACTCGATCGATTGCCAAGCGTGGAGCAACTGGATCAGCTTCCGACAAAGCCCCGCGGCGAGAAGCCCGCGTTGCTGACCCGCAATCGCTGATTCGGGACGCTAAACAAGAACGCCGCCCTTCGGGGCGGCGTTCTTGTTTGTACAGCGGTGGGTAGGTGTCCGGCGGGCGCTGGCGCCCACCGAAGACGATCAGCCTTCGCCGGGAATCGGCTCGGCTTGCACGTCCCAACCGCCACCCAATGCCTTGAACAGATTGACCTCGCTGATCATCTGCGCCAGACGATCAGCGATGTACTGCTGCTGCACGTCGAACAGCTGGCGCTGAGCGTCGAGCAAGGTCAGGTAGCTATCCACGCCGGTGCGGTAACGTCGTTCCGCCAGGCGGAAATAATCTTCACTGGTATCCAGCAAGTCACGTTGAGCCTGGACCTGACGGGTATAGGTCGCCTGGGCGGCCAAGCCATCGGACACCTCACGAAATGCGGTCTGGATGGCCGTCTCGTACTGTGCAACCTGGATGTTACGGCTGATTTCCGCGTAATCGAGATTGGCGCGCAACTGCCCGGCATTGAAGATGGGCACGCTGATGCTCGGCGAGAACGTCCAATAGCTGGAGCCACCATCAAACAAGCCGGATAGCTCGCTGCTCGCCGTACCCGCCGCGCCGGTCAGGCTGATACGCGGAAAAAACGCCGCTCGGGCCGCGCCAATATTCGCATTTGCCGCCCTGAGCTGACGCTCGGCCTGAATGATGTCGGGACGCTTGTGGAGCAGGTCGGAAGGCAGGCCGATTGGCAGCACCGCCAGTTGCTCGCGTTCCAGATCGCCGGCAGCCGGAAGGCCGACGGGGATGTTCTGACCGAGAAGCAGGGTCAGCGCGTTACGGTCCTGAGCGACCTGGCGGGTATACTGTTCGATGCGCACCCGCGCCGTATCCACCGCACTGCGGGCCTGGCTGAGCTCAAGCGCCGAAGCGACGCCCACATCGAAGCTGTGCTGCGTCAATCCGAGGCTCTGCTCGTAGGTCTTCAGCGTGTCGCGGCTGACCTGAAGCAAGGCCTGATCAGCCTGCAGGGTCAACCAGGCGTTGGCGACACTGGCGATCAGGCTGATCTGCGTGCTGCGCTGCGCCGCTTCGGTCGCGAAGTATTCCTGCAGCGCCTGCTCACGCAGGCTGTCGAGACGGCCAAACAGATCCAGCTCCCAGGAGACGCCGAACGTCGCGCTGTACTGACTGCTGATGCCGCTCTGCCCGGTCTGGTTGAGATCGCCAGGTGTACGGGTGCGACTGCCGCTACCGTCGGCACTTACCAGCGGCAGCAGATCGGCGCGCTGGATGCGATACAACGCGCGATAGGCGTCGACGTTAAGTGCCGCGACCCGTAGATCACGGTTATTTTCCAGCGCCACTTCGATCAGCTGGCGCAGCGCGGGATCGCGGAAAAACGCTTCCCAGCCCAGATTGATCTGCTCCTGGGTCGCAGCAGATGTGCCCTCATAGGCTTCGCCTTCCGGCCAGCTGGCCGCCGTGGGCGCATCAGGGCGCTGATATTCGGGAATCAGCGAGCAACCACTAAGCGCTGTCAGCAGTGCAAGGGCCAGTACCGACTTGTTCATTGCGCATCTCCCTTCGGTTCTTCAGCGGCGTTTTTTTTACGCTCGCCCAGTGAAGACACCAGAACATAGAACAGCGGCACCCAGAAAATGACCAGCACCGTGGCCGTCACCATGCCGCCGATGACACCCGTACCGATAGCATGCGAACTGCCAGCACCCGCACCGCTCGCCAACGCCAGCGGTACCACGCCAAGGGTGAAGGCCAGCGAGGTCATGATGATTGGGCGCAGGCGCATGCGGCATGCCTGGACCGCCGCATCGAAGCGACTCATGCCTTGTTCGTGCAGATCCTTGGCGAACTCGACGATCAGAATCGCGTTCTTCGCGGTCAGACCGATGGTCGTCAGCAGACCCACCTGGAAGAACACGTCATTGGACAAACCGCGGCCCAGGGTCGCAAGCAGTGCGCCGATGACACCCAGCGGGACCACCAGCATCACCGCGAACGGAATCGACCAGCTTTCATAGAGCGCCGCCAGACAGAGGAACACCACCAGCAGCGACAGCGCGTAGAGCGCCGGCGCCTGATCGCCGGACAGGCGCTCCTCATAGGACAGTCCCGTCCAGGACACACCTACGCCTGACGGTAGCTGTTGCGCGAGGCGCTCGACCTCGGCCATCGCGTCACCCGTACTGTAACCCGGGGCCGCCTCACCGAGGATCTCCATCGCCGAAACGCCGTTGTAGCGCGACAGCTTGGGCGAGCCATAAACCCATTTGCCACTGCCGAACGCGCTGAACGGCACCATTTCACCTTGATCGTTGCGCACGAACCACTTGTCGAAGTCCTCCGGTCCCATGCGCGAAGGCGCCGCGCCCTGCATGTAGACCTTCTTCACCCGACCACGATCGATGAAGTCGTTGACATAGCTCGACCCCCAGCCAATCGACAGTGCACTGTTGATCTGGTCCAGGGAGATACCCAGCGTCCGGGCCTTCTCGTCATCGATCAGCAGCTGATACTGAGGCTCGTCGTTCAGGCCGTTCGGGCGTACCGCCTGCAGCACTGGGCTCTGCGCCGCCATCCCGAGGAACTGATTGCGCGCAGCCATCAGGGCTTCATGACCAAGGCCGGCGCGGTCCTGGAGGAAGAAGTTGAAGCCGGTGGCATTGCCGAGCTCCATGACCGCAGGCGGCGCGAAGGCGAACACCTGTGCATCTCGATAAATGGCGAAATGTTGCTGGGCGCGCTGCGCCAGAGCGAAGACGCTATCTTCGGCGTCCGGACGCTCATCCCAGGGCTTGAGTCCGATGAACGCCAATGCCGAATTCTGACCGCGGCCAGCGAAATTGAAGCCAGTGACAGTAAACACCGAGTTGACCACTTCACTTTCTTCGGTCAGCAGGTATTCGCGCATCGCATCGACGGTCTTCTGGGTACGCTCGGCGGTCGAACCCACCGGCGTCTGCACCTGGGCAAACAGCACGCCCTGATCTTCGTCCGGCAAAAACGCGCTGGGCAAACGACTAAACAGCACCGCCAGCGCCGCAACGATGACCAGATACACGATGATGAAGGGGATCTTGCGCTTCAGTACCGCAACGACACCCTTCTCGTAGCGGTTCACGCCGCGATCGAAGGTGCGGTTGAACCAACCGAAGAAGCCGCGCTTTTCGTGATGATGGCCCTTCTCGATCGGTTTGAGCATGGTCGCGCAAAGCGCTGGAGTGAAAATCAGCGCAACCAGTACCGACAGGGTCATCGCGGAGGCGATGGTGATCGAGAACTGCCGGTAAATGACGCCCGTAGAGCCGCCAAAGAAGGCCATCGGCAAGAACACGGCCGAAAGAACCAGACCGATACCGATCAGCGCGCCCTGGATCTGGACCATGGATTTGCGTGTCGCTTCCAGCGGCGACAGCCCCTCCTCGGCCATTACCCGTTCGACGTTTTCCACCACGACGATGGCATCGTCCACCAACAGGCCGATCGCCAGGACCATGGCGAACATGGTCAGGGTATTGACGCTGAAGCCAAACACTGCCAGCAGGCCGAACGTACCCAGCAGTACCACTGGCACCGCCAGCGTTGGAATCAGCGTTGCGCGGAAGTTCTGCAGGAACAGGTACATCACCAGGAACACCAGCACGATGGCTTCGAACAGGGTGTGCACTACGTTGGTAATGGACGTCGAGACTACCGGGGACGTGTCGTACGGATAGACGATTTCCATCCCCGCAGGGAAGAAAGGCTGCAAGTCACTGATGGTCTGGCGTACCGCTTTGGCGGTGTCCAGCGCGTTGGCGCCGGTGGCCAGTTTGATGCCAATACCGGCAGCCGGCATGCCGTTGTAGAGCGCGGTGATGGCTGCGCGCTCGGCGCCCAGTTCGACCCTGGCGACATCCTTCAGACGTACCTGGGAGCCGTCACCGTTGACCTTCAACAAAATCTCGCGGAACTGCTCGGGCGTTTGCAGACGCGTCTTGCCGATGATGGTGGCGCTCAGTTGCTGCCCGGGAACCGCTGGCAACCCACCAAATTGGCCGGCGGAGACCTGTACGTTCTGGGTGCGGATCGCATTGGCGACGTCGGTCGGCGTGAGCTGGAAGTTGTTCAGCTTGGCCGGATCCAGCCAGATGCGCATGGCGTACTGCGAACCGAACACCTGGAAATCGCCCACCCCGTTGGTACGCGACAAGGGGTCCTGGATGTTGGAGACGATATAGTCGGCCAGGTCGCTCTGGTTCATGCTGCCGTCCGCCGAGACGACGCCGACCACCATCAGGAAGTTTCGAACGGCCTTGGTTACGCGGATGCCCTGCTGCTGGACTTCCTGCGGCAACAGGGGCGTGGCGAGCTGCAGTTTGTTCTGCACCTGAACCTGGGCGATGTCCGGATCGGTGCCCTGGTTGAAGGTAATGGTGATCGTCATGCTGCCGTCGGAGTTGCTCTCCGAGGAGATGTAGCGCAGACCGTCGATACCATTCATCTGCTGCTCGATGACCTGCACCACGGTATCCTGGACCGTCTGTGCCGAGGCACCGGGATAGCTCACGGAAATGCCGACCGCAGGTGGAGCAATGCTGGGGTACTGGTTGACCGGAAGACCAAGGATCGCCAGCCCCCCGGCAAGCATGATCACCAGGGCAATTACCCAGGCGAAGATGGGACGATCGATAAAGAATCTGGACATTAGGTGATAATCCTTGGCTCAGCCTTACTGGGCTTGTGGCTGGGCAGACGCAACGTTTGAAGCCGGCACGGCCTTGACTTCGATACCAGGCTGAATGAACTGCAGCCCCTCGGTGATCAGGCGATCTCCGGCATTCAACCCTTCATTGATCAGCCAGCGATTACCAACGGTACGAGAAGCCACGACCTGGCGGAGCTCGACCTTGTTCTCCGCGTTGACGACCAGTGCCGTCGCATTGCCATTAGGCGTACGGGTAATGCCCTGCTGCGGCGCCAGGATGGCTTCGCTTTTCACCCCGGCGACCAGTTGCGCATGAACGAACATGCCGGGCAGCAGCACTTTGTCGGGGTTTGGGAACACGGCGCGAAGCACCACGGAACCGGTGCCGGCATCCACGGATACTTCAGAAAATTCGAGCGTGCCTTCGTGGCTGTACTCGGTGCCGTCTTCCAGAGTCAGCGTCACCTTGGCGGCGTTCTCACCGGCTTTTTCCAAGCGGCCTTCCGCAAGATCGCGACGCAGATTGAGCAGTTCCCGGGCCGGCTGGGTCACATCGACATAGATTGGATCCAGTTGCTGGATGATCGCCATCTCCTGAGCCTGGCCATTATTCACCAGCGCACCCTCAGTTACAGCCGAGCGGCCTATGCGTCCCGAAATCGGCGCCAGCACCTTGGTATAGCGCAGATTGATGCGTGCCTGCTCCAGATTGGCTTCGGCTTGCAGGCTGGTCGCCCGCGCCTCGTCGTAAGCCTGCTTGCTCACCGCTTGCTCTTCGACCAGCAACGCGTAGCGATCGGATAGCGACTTGGCAGAGGCCAGGCTGGCCTGGGCGCTCTTGTATGCAGCCTGATAAACCGAATCATCGATCTGGTAGAGCTGCTGTCCGGCCTTGACGTCACGGCCCTCGGTGAACAAGCGCTTCTGAATGATCCCATCTACCTGAGGCCGGACCTCAGCGATGCGATAGGGTTGAGCCCGACCGGGCAGCTCGGTAGTCAGCGCAAAAGACTCGGCCTCAAGCGTCACCACTCCGACTTGAGGCGTCTCCTGCGCGGCAGGTACCGCTGCCTGTTCGTCCTGGCAGCCTACGAGCAGTGTTGCCACGGCGAAAAGAGAGATCAATGCAGCGCTGGCCGACTTGATGGACATTGGGAACCTCGTTGAACAGGCAAACCAGGAAAGCGGACGCCCCTGGGCCAGATAATGATGGCAGAATGCGGCGAATATACTTACATGCACGACTGTTTGTAAATAGCCGATAGTGCTTTAACCCGGCTACAGCAGCCCATACAAGCCAACTGCAACCTGCTTCCAGCCGCCCCGCCCGCTGGCCGAAAAGCAAAACGCCGGCTTGCGCCGGCGTGGTTTTACACGTGTTCTATTACTGACGAACACCTTCGACCGAGATGATCAGATCCACGGTCTGCGATGCCGGACCCAAGTCCATCTTGATGTCGAAATCTTTCAGTTTCAAGGTCGTGGTGCCTTCGAAACCGGCGCGATAGCCGCCCCATGGATCCTTACCTTCACCAATGAACTTGGCAGAGATCACGACCGGCTTGGTCACGCCATTAAGAGTCAGGTCGCCCGTGATATCGGCAGTACCTTCGCCAGTCGGCTTCACCGAAGTGGACTCGAAGGTCGCGGTCGGGTGCTCGGAGACATTGAGGAAGTCCTCGCTGCGCAGGTGCTTGTCACGCTCGGCATGGTTCGAGTCGACACTGTCGGTCTGCAGAGTCACCTCGACCTTGCTGGCTTCCGGCTGCGCGGCATCGAAGCTGAAGCTGCCCTCGAAATCCTTGAAGGTGCCCCACAGCCAGCTGTAGCCAAGGTGGCTGATTTTGAAATTGACGAAGGCATGCTGGCCTTCCTTATCGATCACATAGTCGGCGGCCATCGCCTGTCCGGCGAAAAGCATCGAACCCAGGGTAAGTGCAGCAAAGGTTTTCTTGAGCATAGGAATTTTCCTTTGAGTGAGATTAGTCATCGGCGCGGCCGAACATCCGTTTCAGAGTCGGATCGCGATCGATGAAGTGGTGCTTGAGTGCCGCCAGGGCATGCAGACCGGCAAAGATCAGCAGGCCCCAGGCCAGATATTCATGAACCAGGCCGGCGATATCCTCCTGTTTCGGAATCGAAGTGATCAGCGCGGGCACCTCGAACCAACCGAACACCCCGATTGGTCGCCCATCGGCAGTGGAAATCAGGTAACCGGAGATCATCAGGGCGAACAAACCGATATAGAGGACGCCATGTCCCACCTTCGTCGCAAGACGTGTCATACGACCGTGGCTCTGCAACGGAGCGGGACCGTCGCTGACGAATCGCCAGGCGACCCGAACCACCATCAGAGCAAGCAGCAATAGTCCGACACTTTTGTGAATATCCGGAGCCGTGCGGTACCAGCTGCTGTAATAGGTCAGCCCGACCATCCAGTAACCCAACGCGAACAAGCCAACCATGGCAATCGCAACCAGCCAATGCAGCAGGATGCTGACGAGGCCATAGTTGGTGGATGAGTTTCGCCATTGCATCGACGGGTCTCCGGAATTGAGGTGAGGCAAGCCTAACGAGTAACCGATCGAAGTAGAGCGTATTTTTTCGTTGCAAAATATCGAACAGGTTGATGTTTCCGTCCGCCTCCCTAAAGCCGGCATTACTTCTGCTAGGCTGCGCCGTCTCACCTGTACGAGGAACGATGATGAGCCTGAACGACAGCTGGATGCAGCGCGACCTTGCCGTTCTCTGGCACCCCTGCACCCAGATGAAGGATCACGAACAGCTGCCCCTGATTCCGATCCGGCGCGGCGATGGCGTCTGGCTGGAAGATTTCGACGGCAAGCGCTACCTCGACGCGGTCAGCTCCTGGTGGGTCAACGTGTTCGGCCACGCCAACCAGCGCATCAATCAGCGCATCAAGGATCAGCTCGACCAGTTGGAGCACGTGATGCTCGCCGGGTTCAGCCATCAACCGGTGGTCGAACTGTCCGAGCGCCTGGTACAGATTACGCCGCCAGGTCTCGATCGAGTGTTCTACACCGACAACGGCTCGACCGGTATCGAGGTTGCGCTCAAGATGAGCTTTCACTACTGGCGCAACAGTGGGCAGCCGAACAAACAGCGCTTCGTCACCCTGACCAACAGTTACCACGGCGAAACCGTCGCGGCGATGTCCGTGGGCGACGTCGCGCTGTTCACCGACACTTACAAACCGCTGCTGCTGGACACCTTCAAGGTGCCAAGCCCCGACTGCTATCTGCGTCCCGATGGCATGCACTGGGAAGAACATTCGCGCAATATGTTCGCGCACATGGAGCAGACCCTGGCCGATCATCACCGTGAAATCGCGGCGGTGATCGTCGAGCCGCTGATCCAGGGCGCGGGCGGCATGCGCATGTACCATCCGGTCTATCTGCAGCTGCTGCGCGAAGCCTGCGATCGCTACGATGTGCACCTGATCCACGATGAGATCGCCGTCGGCTTCGGACGCACCGGAACCATGTTCGCCTGCGAACAGGCCGGCATCACGCCCGACTTCTTGTGCCTGTCCAAGGCGCTCACTGGCGGCTACCTGCCGATGGCCGCCGTGCTGACCACCGACAAGCTATATCAGGCGTTCTACGATGATTACTCGACGTTGCGCGCCTTCCTCCATTCGCATACCTACACCGGCAACCCACTGGCTTGCGCTGCGGCGCTGGCGACGCTGGATATATTCGAGCAGGACCGGGTGATCGAAGCGAACAAAACGCTGGCGGCGCGCATGGCAACGGCCACCGCGCACCTGGCCGATCACCCGCAGGTTGCTGAAGTCAGACAGACCGGTATGGCCGTCGCTATCGAGATGGTCGCCGACAAAGCCAGCAAGACGCCCTATCCGTGGCAGGAACGGCGCGGCCTCAAGGTCTACCAGCATGCGCTGCAGCGCGGCGCCCTGCTGCGCCCACTCGGTAGCGTCGTGTACTTCCTGCCGCCCTACACTATCACCGAAGAGCAGATCGACTTTCTCGCCGAAGTCGCCACCGAGGGCATCGACATAGCCACCCGGGCCTCGGTCACCGTAGCCGTGGCGCCCGGCGCTCCTGCGAACTTTCACGATCCGGGCTGACGCCCGGGTGGCAAGCCAAGCACTGCTAGCAGGACGGTAGATGCTTTAAACTTGCCGGTCCCAACTTGCCGCTCGCAGCTGCTCTCATGCGCCTATCCCGCTTCTTCGTCGACACCCCGCTCTCCCTCGGCCAGCACGAACTGCCCGAGGCCCAGGCCCATTACATCGGTCGAGTGCTGCGCCTCTCGCCGGGCGCGGCCGTGCAATTATTCGACGGCAGCGGCCGGGAGTATCAAGGCGAACTAGTCGAGGTTGGCAAGAAGCAGGTGCGGGTAGAGCTGCATGAACAACTCGTCGGTCTGCCCGAATCGCGACTGCGAATTCACCTTGGTCAAGGCCTGTCGCGTGGAGAGCGGATGGACTGGGCGATCCAGAAGGCCATTGAGCTGGGCGTTGCGGAAATCACCCCTATTGTCAGCGAGCGCTGCGAAGTGCGGCTGAAGGATGAGCGGGCCGACAAGCGCCTGGCTCATTGGCACCAAGTCGCCATCAGCGCTTGCGAGCAGTGTGGGCGCTCGGTCATTCCAGTGATCCATCCACCCGCGCCACTTGCGCAATGGCTCGCCGTGGAGGCCGAGCTGAAGCTGGTCCTGCATCCTGTCGCCGAACCACTGGCACGCCATGAACAACCAGGCTCTCTGGCATTTCTGATCGGCCCTGAAGGTGGACTGAGCGATACGGAAGTCGAGCAGGCGCGCGCCGCCGGGTTCCATCCTGCCCGCCTCGGCCCTCGCGTGCTGCGCACCGAAACCGCACCTGTCGTCGCCCTGAGCGTAGCGCAGCAGTTGTGGGGGGATTTTTAAGCTGCAGCTGCAAGCTGTTCAGCGCCATCTACTTGAAGCTCACGGCTTGAAGCTCACCGCTGCTTTTATAGCGTCAGACCAACCCCGCATCAGCCAGCTTCTGCTCCAGCGCGACCAGGTCCGGAATTCTCGCCTGTACGTCGCCGAGGTTCACCACGTCCAGCTCCAGCGGAGCCGGCACGATGTCCGAACGCGCCAGGCTCGGGTCAACCTTGACCGAGCGAGGGATGCCCTGCACCAGCAACGCAATGAATCTCACATGATCACGTCCGCCCACGGCGTTGAGTACCGCCACCCGAGCCCGCGATCCCGTTTCCGGTTGGCCATCGGACGCCGCCTCGAACGATAGTAGCGGCAGAGTCAAATCTCGCCACGACACCTGTCCGAGAAACCAGGCCGGGGCGTCCTGGGCTGGCTGCGGCGCGCGATAAGGGATCAGCTCGGCAACGGCGACGTTAGGTAACAGTAGCGTCCGGTCGGCCAGTGGCACCAAAAGACCGGTGATGCTGGCGGGCGTATCCTGAGCGATAGCGGATTGACTCATAAGTTATCCATTTGCAAAGCCGCAACGGGCGGGCGAGCCTGCTGCAAAAAATGATTGACCAGCGCTTGGGCCAGTTCGCGTGGGTCGCCGCTGAACGAGCTGTAGCCGCCTTCGCGAAGGCTGTCCGGCATGCTGGAGCAAACGCAGGAATCGGCACGCTGGGTCCAGACACGGCCACCCTGACGTAGTACATAAGCCGCCGCGGCGTTGCCATCGCTGCCCATGCCGCTAAAGGCGATCACGCCGCAACGGCTGCCGAACTGCTGCGCCAGATTGAGCATCATCTGATCGATGGAAGGGCTGTAGGGCTCGGGCCAGCTACGGCCACTGAGCAGCATGGCGCCATCCCTGTCGAAACCCATTTCCTGACCGATGGGCGCTACCACGACTTCGCCGCAGCGAATCGAGTCGCGCTGCCGGCTCTGGTTGACGCTCCATTGGCTGTGCCGTCCGACTACTTGCGACAGTGCCGACTCGAAACTGGCCTCGATGTGCTGGGCGTAGACGAAACCAACGGGCAAGCCTGCCGGTAGCGCATCGAGAAAGGCCTTTACCGCCTCAGGTCCACCTAACGAAGCCGCCAGCAACCAGACCTCTTGGGCCGGTTGGCCCGCTACCGGATTGGCATTTGCCAAGGCCGCGGGTAATTCCAGGCAAGCGGGACGCTCCGCATCCCCACGCAGCCCTTCAAGACGAGGGCCGACGACCCTCGACGGATCACCGACAAGTCGCTTCAGCTTGCCGAACAAGCGCCGCTCCCAACGCGGATAGTGCTCGGAATGACGCTCTGGCGCATGGCCTTCGCCGAACAGTACTGGACAACTGTCCCGCTCGAGCAGGGCGTTGACCAGCGGCGAATCTTCCGTCTGCGCCAGATCAACCAGCCACAAATCGGCTTCCACCGCTGTCAGGTCCGCATCTTCCAGCCGTGCTGGATCGCTGTTCAGCACCACTTGGTATCCGTTGGCACTCAAGGCTTGCTGCAGCACATGGCGCTGCAACGAAGTATCGGCGATCACGCCGATGCGTGCCGCGGTAACGTCACTCATGACGCGTGACCAGTTGCTGGATGGCCTCGAGTAGCAGGGATTCCTGATACGGCTTGCCCAGATACTCGTTTACACCGATGCCCATTGCTCGATCCCTGTGCTTTTCACCGGTTCGCGAGGTAATCATGATGATCGGCAGATCCTTCAGCTGCTCATCGTGACGCACCAGGGTCGCCACTTCGAAACCGTCCATCCGCGGCATTTCGATGTCCAGCAGCATGATGTCCGGCTTGCGTTCCTGCAGCTGCGTGATCGCATCGACACCATCCTTGGCAGTCATGACGTTCATGCCGTTGCGCTCGAGCAAGCGGCTGGTGACCTTGCGCACGGTAACCGAGTCGTCGACGACCATGACCAGCGTCGGTCGATCGACTTCGGTCTCGACCGGCTCGTCATTGCTCAGCAACCGAAGCGGTTGTTGCTGCGTGAGCAGATGCGCATGCAACACACGGATGGTCGCGAGCAAGTCGAGAATCACCACCACGCGACCATCACCCAGAATGGTCGCACCGGAGATGCCCGGAACCGTGGCGAATTGCGGGCCAAGACTCTTCACCACGATCTCGCGGGAGCCGGCGAGGCTATCGACCTGTACCGCCACGCTGTGCTCGTTCGAGCGCACCAGAATCACCGGGAGAGGCAGGCTCTGACCAACCAGCTTGGGTCGCTGTCCGTTATTCAGCAGCTCGCCGAGATAACGCAGCTCGTATGTCTGACCTGCGTACTCGAAGCGCGACGCGCCCGGCTGGTAGTAGGCCTCCAGCTCGTATGGCGACACACGCACGATACCCTCGATCGTGTTCAGCGGGATTGCATAAAGGTCTTCGCCGGAATACACCATCAGCGCCCGGTTGACCGATACGGTGAATGGCAGGCGGATCAGAAAGCGCGTGCCACTGCCAAGCGTCGACTCGATGCTCATGGAGCCGCCGAGCTGTTTGACTTCCGAGTGCACCACGTCCATGCCGACACCGCGGCCGGATATCTGCGTTACCTGTTCGGCAGTGGAGAACCCTGCCTCGAGGATGAACTGCAGGATCTCATGGTCCGACAGATCATTACCGGGCACCATCAGGCCCCGCTCCAACGCCTTGCGTCGCACGGCTTCCAGATTGATACCCGCGCCATCGTCGCTCAGCGAGAGAACGATGTCGCCGCCTTCGCGCGTCAGATCCAGACGGATGTTGCCCTGTTCGGGCTTGCCTGCGGCCGCGCGCTTAACCGCGGTTTCGATACCGTGATCTACGGCGTTACGCAGCATGTGCTCAAGCGGCGCAACGATCCGCTCGAGAACGCTGCGGTCCATCTCCCCCGTTGCGTTGCCGACGTGGAATTCAACCTGCTTGCCCAGTTCACCGGCGACCTGCCGAACGATTCGACGCAAGCGCGGCACCAGTCGGTCGAAGGGCACCATGCGAGTGCGCATGAGTCCTTCCTGGAGTTCCGTATTTACCCGTGCCTGCTGCAGCAGCAAGGTTTCAGCATCGCGATTACGCGCGGCCAGGGTTTCCTTTAGATCCAGCAAGTCGGAAGCCGACTCGAACAAGGCGCGGGAGAGCTGCTGGAGCTGCGAGTGGCGGTCCATTTCAAGCGGATCGAAATCGTCGTAGCCCGCGCGCTCTGCCTCGGCCTGATAACGGCTGAGAATTTGCGCCTGGGTTTCGGTATCCAACCGCCGCAGCTGGTCGCGAACCCGCTCGATGGTGGCTTCCATTTCGCTCAGCGTGAAACCGACGTCACTGACTTGCTGCTCGACCCGACCGCGGAAAATGGATGTTTCGCCGGCCAGGTTGACTAGCCCTTCGAGAAGCTCGGCCGGTACTTTGACTAGTTCCTGCGGCGCGCGACGTGATGCGGCATCCAGCGCCGCCTGTTCGGCCTTGCGGACGAACGGTAGTACCTTGGCTGGTGCATTGGTTGTCGGCGCCTGCACGCTGGCGGCGACGATCGGTGTTTCGAGCACGATAACCGAAGACTGCGGCTGATCTTCTTCAACACCTTCCGGCATTTGCTCAGTGAAAACGACGTCAGGCTCGCTCGACAACCGCGAACGCATCGATTCGACTTCCTTGAGCAACCCGTCGTAGCCGGCCTGTACATCAAGAAACAAGCTGTCCGTCCAGGACTCGCCCTGCAGCTGCGCCTCACCTAGCCTGTGCTCCAGGTCGTGCGCCATATCACCCAGGCGACCTTGAGCCGCTAGCCGCGCGCCACCCTTCAGCGTGTGCAGAACGCGCATCATGTCGGCCAAGGGCGCTACGCCATCACGCGTGGCTTCCCAGCGTCCCAGCGCGGACTCCATCTCTTCCAGCAGCTCATCAGCCTCTTCGACAAAAATGTCCAGAATCTCGGCTTCGGCGGCGTCCTGAGCCGAGGTCAAGGCGACACTGCTGGGCATGCTCAATTGCTCTTCCGGGTTCGCCCGGAAGCGCCGGATCGTTTCGATCAGGTCCAACCCGCTCGGCAGTTCGCGATAGGCGCGCACCGCATCGAGCATCGCCGCCAACCGGTCGTGGCAACTCTGCAGCAAAGTGAACAGGGACGGACTTGCCCGGTAACTACCGGCGCACAGCCCCTCGTATAGATACTCCAGCTCATGCGCAAGATCACCGATCTCACGGATGTCCGCCATTCGCGCGCCACCTTTGAGGGTGTGCAGATCCCGTTGTAGCGCTTCGACTTCGTACGTATTGTCGACGTCCTCCATCCAGCGCTGTAGCGATGCTCCGGCGCGTTCGATGATGTCGAAGCCTTCCTCCAGGAAGATCTCCGCCAGCTCAGGGTCACGCTCTTCCCAACTCTCTGCTGCTGTCTTGACGGGCTCCGCCATCTCTGTCGGCACCTGTTCCTCGGCAGTCTCGAACTGCTCGGGGTCCAGCTCATTGGCCGCGAGTTGCAACGCGTCCTCGTCCGAAATTTCGGGTTCGAAAGCGAAGGCTTCGTCCGATGGAGCTTCGGTTTCAACCTGGCCGATATCCATGCCGGCCGTCGCATCGGTCCGATCCGCCGGCTCACTGGCCGAAAGCAGGAAGCCATCCGCGGGGAGTTCCGGCAACTGATCCACACCCGTGACTACCGGTTCTTCGCACGTGAAAGCACCACTTTCGAACGTCGGCGTAACGCCTTGCCGATAGGCTCGAACATGCTCGATTAGCTCCGCAGCGGCGTCCATCGGCCTGCGTGCTTGCAGTTGTTCCAACTGCACCGCCAGATGATCGTGACTGCGCTGCAGCAGCGCGGCAAGATCGTCCGCATACACGTAGCGACCATCCGAAAGCCCTTCATAGAGGGTTTCAAGCTCATGGGCCAAATCGCCGATCGGACGGATCTCAGCCATCCGCGCGCCCCCCTTGAGGGTGTGCAGATCTCGCAATAGAGCAGATAGTGCCAATTGGTTAGTGGGGGTACCCAGCCAGCGCTCCAGCGCACCACCGGCACTTTCGAGCAGGTCGACCGCCTCATCGAGGAAGATGTCGACCATTTCCTCATTCAGGTCGTCCTCAACCAAGGATGTGTCGAGAGGCCAGGCTTCGGCTTCGGCTTCGGCTTCGGCAATATGCTCGGCGGCACTCTCGATAGCGGAAGGCGAGGCAGCGGTTTCCACTTGCATGTCATCAGCAGGGATTTCGTATGCGTGCGGGTCGATCGCCTCGGCGAGCAATTCTTCGAGACGGGCGACCAGTTCAGGCTGACCGGTAACCTGCAGACCGGCGGCAACCTGATCCATCATGCCAACCAGCGCCTCGTGAGCCTGCTCGACGTCATCGAAGAAGCGCCCGCTGATCGCGAGACGACCATCCTGTACTACGGCATACAGATTCAGCAGCACCTGACATAGCGCATCGATCTGCGGCAAGTCGGCCATTTGCGCACCACGGCCGAGCGTCGTCAGCTCTTCGAGCAGCGCAGTTAACTCCTGGCGCTCGGCAGGATGCTCGCGCCAGCGCTGCAACAGGTCTTCGGCATCCAGCAGAATGTTCATGCCTTCCGAGAGAAAGAGCGAGATCATGCCCGGATCCCGCGGCTCGCCCTGATCGTTGTCACCACGCTCGCTGGCAGCGTCCAGCCGAGCCTGATGCTGCGCATGGACTCGGGTGATGAACTCACTGGCCCCATCGATGGGCGCCAGCGGGTCGCGCTCAAGGTTCTCGAGCCCATGACGCAACAGCTGCTCCGCAGCGTGCAGCAATTCCGCCTCGGCCAGATCCATTGGAATCAGGTTGGCCTTGAATTCCTTGACCATTTTTTCCAGTGGAGTGGCAATCTCCGCCACTGGCAAGATTCCGGCCATGTGTGCGCTACCCTTGAGGGTATGCAACGCTCGCTGCAAGGCGTCGGTGACCGGCTGAGGCAGGCGTTGCGCACAGTCGGCGAGGAAGTCGACCAGCGTACCGAGATGGGCTTCCGCCTCGTTACGAAAGATCTCCAGCAACTGCGGATCGAGCATTTCTTTAGCTGCAGATTCCGGAGCCGGTGACTCATCGAGCGCTACGCCACCCTGCGGACCAGGGTCGATCGGCTGACCCTTAGCGAGCGCGTGGGCGTCGGCCGCTAACCGATCGACATCGTCGCGCTGACGCTGTGCCTTCGCTGCAAATTCTTCGACCAGGGCCGGCATCAGCGCGACCACATCGGCCACAAGTTTCTTCACGGGCTCACTGGCGTCGATGCTTCGGTCGAGAACGCGATTGAGCAGATTTTCCACAGACCAGGCGAGCTCGCCGATGATCAGTGCACGCACCATGCGTCCGCTGCCCTTGAGGGTATGGAAGGCTCGCCGCACTTCACCGAGCGCGCCCTTGTCGGTGGTATCGACGCACCAGCGTGGCAGGTGCTCGTCGATGGTTTCGAGCACTTCGGCTGCTTCCTCGATGAAGACTTCGAGCAGGTCTTCGTCGACCGGCTCCTCATCCTCAGGCGGTGGCAGCAAGCTTGGCGGAACGTTCTGTGCCGGAGGATTGATCGAGACGACCGGCGCAGCCATGACGTCTTCCATGCTCAACGCCGGTTCGACAACCGTCGGCTGCTCCATCAGCTCAGGCAGGATCACCTCTGGAATGTCGAGCTCTGCCATTTCGGCTTCGCTCCACTCCACCCCATAGCCGAGCGAGTCGCCGGCAGTCTGCTCGTCAACCAAGAGATCGTTGCTATCAGGAATGTTTTCCGGGGAGGACGCAAGCTCGGCGGTCTCGCCCGGCAGGTCGGCGACTTCGGGCTCGGCTAGATCCTCGGCAGAAGCTGCTCGTTCTTCGCCACTCCAATCGACGGCCGGCCAGGTAACGTCTGACAGTTGCCCATCAATCGATGCCTGTATCAGGGCATCGCCCTGACCCGACGGTTCATCTGCCAGCACATCCACCGCAGGTTCGGGCAACAGTATTTCGATTTCATCCAGCGGATCGGACAAATCGAGGTCCGCTTCACGACTGAATTCGTCGCGGGTATTCGGCATTGACTGCTCTCGCAGCGGATAGCCCAGCGTCTGCAGGCTCTCTTCGGCCACGTCGAGAATGAGATCGCCTTGCGAACCGCGATCCTCGCTAAGGCGCTCTAGGTAATATTCAACGCTGGTGATGGCATCGGCGAGCGTATCCAGACTCTGCCAGTCGGGGATCGCCTGTGGCTCGAGCAATTGCTCCTGAATATAGCGATTGCAGGCATCCAGCAAAGCAGCGGCCCGTGCAAGCGGGACCATCGCAAGCCCACCTCGTGACTGGGTCAGTAGTTCCGGCACGCGAGCCAGGTGCTGGTGATTCCACTGGGACGCGATGAATTCGATGATCGCATCCTTGGCCTGCTCGAGCCCCGTGCGCGCTTCGCGGATGACCAGTTGGTGGATCTGCGCGACATCCGTTGTCGGAAGATGACTTTCCTCCCGCCGTTCTTCGGGCGTGCCACCGACCATGCCAGACAGCGTCGCCTCGACGTACAGCAGCGCCCCCGCGACATCCATCAGCGCCGCATCGTCAGGCTGCTGCTGCCCTTGCATCAGGCTTTCGATCACCCCGATCTGATCGAGAATGATCCGGCGTGGCTGACCGAACCCCAACACCGCAAGCGTGTCGGCAATCTGCTTGAGCGGCGGCTGTAGCGCGCCAAGCTCGGTCACGCCCATGCGATCGCTGCGCACGAACAGATCCAGGCTGTCTTTTACCCGCACCAATTCTTCGCATAGCGCCGCTACAACCGAACGCATGGCGCCGCGATCCGGGCCTGACAGCTGTGCGCGCTCTTCATCGACTACAGTGCTGTCGGGCAGCGCATCGTCCAGGCTGTACTCGGCTTTCAAGGCCTGGATGCGCGGGGACTGGGTTGGCGCCTTGGCTATATAGAAAAGTAGATTTTTGGTCAGCTCGTCAGGTGCAGCCTGGTTGATACCATCGGCGCCTTGCGCGACAAGCCGCTTGAGTTCCTTGTCGACTTGGCGCAGCAGGTTTCGGACCGTGGTGCCGTTGACGACCGCGCCACTGGCCATCCCCTCGACCACACCCGATGCGACCCGCCACAACGCGCCCAGCGGGGCATCCTTGCAGAGCATTTCCAGGCGCGCGAACACCCGCGCCATATATCCCAGATTGGTAGGCAGGTCCTGGTTACGGATAACCCCGACCAATGCGACTTGCAGCATCTGCCGCAGCTTACGAAGCAGTCCTGGTAGATCGGCGGTTTGCCGCTGGGCCAGAAACTCATCCGCAAGCGCCGGTGCTCGGACAGTCATATTGGGCGAGAACAGGCTGGTCTCCGACAACAGCTTCTCGCCGCGCGCGGCACGCAGGTCGTTGAGCAACGGAAGCACGACCATCGGCAGGTCACGACGGGCGCTCTGAATACGGTCGAGGTACACCGGCATCTGCAGAATGGCCTGCATCAGCACTTCTAGCGCTTCGGTCTGGCTGGCGACGCGCTCATCCAGCAAGGCACTGGCAAGCTGCTCCATTTCTTCGGCAAGCAGCGCAGCACCGTAGAACTCGACCATTTGCAAGGTGCCGTGCACCTGATGCACATAGGTCAGGCAGAAGCGCATCCGTGTCGAGTCCTGTGGGTTTTCGACGAACGCTTCCAAGGCCTGCCGCGCCTGCTTCAGCGTTTCGGCAATTTCGCCCTTCACCCACTCCAGGGCGACATAATCGTGCCGATCACCCATAGCGACTCCGCTCATAAACATTTCCGGGTAAAAGCCAAAACCTGACTATCAGCCACCGGCACCAGCTCCGGGTGCTGCCAGCCGACTACCTCTCCCGCACCGATGACCAGCAACCCTCCCGGCGCCAGGCGCTCGGCCAGACGATTGAGGATTTCGCGGCGGCGCCAGCGACGGAAGTAAATCAACAGGTTCTGACAAAAGATGACGTCCATATTGGACATGGGCGCGCCGGCCAGCTCCAGCACGTTAAGCCTGGCGAAGCACACACGTGCCGCCAAGCCGGGTAACACTTGAAAACGATCATCCGGTAGCAACTGGAAATACCGTTCGCGCAGGTCTGAGGCCAGGTGCTCGAGTCGACGATGACTGTAGAAGCCATCCCGCGACCGTGCCAAGGCGCTGAGGCTGATATCGGTGCCGATCACGCCGTATTGCGCCTCGTCGCCGCTGCGTGTCAGCGCCTCGGCAGCACAGATCGCCAACGAGTAAGTTTCCTCACCGCTTGCACAACCTACGCTCCATAACGACCAGGGCTGCGCATCGTTGCGCACGTCACAGCGTTGCTGCATGTAGCGCGAAAGCAGCGCAAACGAAGGCGGGTGGCGAAAGAAGCGGGTTTCCTGCACCGTCAGGCGGTCCATCAGGGACGACCACTCCACCGCACCCCGTGGGCCATCGGTAACCTGACGATAGTAGCTGGCGTAATCAGCCACACCGACTTCGCGCATACGGCTGCTCAGGTTCGCTTGCAGGAATGCTCGTCGTTGCTCCGTGACCACCATGCCGGAGCGTTCTTCGAGCAACGCCTGCCAATCATGGAACTCCGCTGACGACATATCGGCCAAGGGTCTCAGTGACCAGTCAACGCTTGGCTGCATGCCCTGCCCCTCACTCATGAACGTTCACGACAGCCGTCATCCGGCTGCCGTGTTCTCAATCAGGCCTGTTCCTGTGTTTCCGGCAAGGTAAAGCCGGAAACCGAATGCCGCATTTCGTTGGCCATCTTTGCGAGATTACCAATGCTCTTCGCGGTCGCGGTGGTGCCCGACGAGGTTTGCGAGGTGATTTCCTGGATGACGTTCATGGTGTTGGAAATATGACCGGCCGAAGACGCCTGCTGGCGAGCGGCATTGGAAATATTCTGGATGAGTGCCGCGAGGCTCCTGGATACCTTCTCGATCTCCTCCAGCGCGACACCGGCGTCCTGTGCCAGGCGAGCGCCTCGTACCACTTCGGAGGTCGTCTGCTCCATGGAGATAACGGCTTCGTTGGTGTCGGTCTGAATGGTCTTGACCAGCGCCTCGATCTGCTTGGTTGCAGCGGATGAACGCTCAGCAAGACGCTGTACTTCGTCCGCAACCACCGCGAAGCCTCGACCCGCGTCGCCGGCCATGGACGCCTGGATGGCGGCGTTAAGTGCGAGGATGTTGGTCTGGTCGGCAATGTCGTTGATCAGACTTACGATGTCACCGATCTCCTGGGAGGACTCACCGAGACGTTTGATCCGCTTGGAGGTGTCCTGAATCTGCTCACGGATGTTATCCATGCCGGTGATGGTGTTGTGAACGACCTCGTTACCCTTGTTGGCAATAGCTACCGAGCGCTCCGCTACCGCGGACGACTCGGCGGCGTTAGCCGAGACCTGGTCAATCGAGACGGCCATTTCGTTGATGGCCGCCGAGGCCCCGGCGATTTCCTGGGCCTGATGCTCGGACGCCTCGGCCAGGTGCATCGCGGTCGCCTGGGTCTCCTGCGCCGCACCCGACACCTGAACGGCTGTCTGGTTGATTGTCTCGACCAGATCACGCAGCTGGTCAATGGAGTAGTTGATCGAGTCGGCGATGGCGCCGGTAAAGTCTTCGGTAACCGTAGCGGCCACCGTAAGGTCACCGTCAGCCAAGTCGCCGATTTCGTCGAGCAGACGCAGAATCGCGGTCTGGTTACGCTCGTTCTTTTCCGCTGTCTCAGTCAGACGACGGCGCGTTTCCTGCACCATGACCAGACCGATCAGCAGAATCGACGCAAGGGCCAGCGCACCGAGAACATAACCGGCGAGCGTATTGACGTAACGGGCGTCAGCACGCTCTTGTAGGCCCTGAGTCAGCACGGAAGTCTTTTCAAGCAGCGTCTGCGAAACCTCGAAAATGCTGTTCGACGATTCGCGTACCTGGAACAGTTCAGGTGAGGTTTCGAGGATCTCGTCCACCGAGCCGGAAACGAACTGAAACAGCTCGGAAATCGCGGCCAGGCGATCCAGCGCTTCGACATCGTTGACGCGGGTGATGCCCATGGCTTCATTGCCTTCGAGCATCGCCGTGAGTACACGACCGAACAGGCTGGCATCACGACCGAACATGTCGGCGGCCTGAACCGAGTCCTGGTCGCCGGACAGCACCTTGTTCACCGAGCCCAGAATACGTTCCGCAAGCAGCGACTGGCGCTGAGCAACCGAAACCTGAGCCGCCGGCGCACCACTCTCGAGAAGAATGTCGACGACCTCTTCGTACTCAACCTGCAGCTGCGGGATGGTTTCGGCGAGGGTCGCGGCGACCTGATGCAGCGACAGCACGGTTTGTTCGCTGGCGAGGATCGCGTCGGTGTTCTGCCGCAACGTATCCCAGTCCTGCTGTACCGTGGCCACTTCTGCCTGGAGCGACTGCGGAACGGCGGGTAGGCCGATACGGTCGTCACCTTCGGACAGATAACCCCAGCGCTGGCTGAAGTCGTTTCGTGCGTCTTTCAGCGAGGCGAACGCTTCCGGCGTACCGGCGGCCGCTTCCACCGCGTTCTTCGCGATGCGCTGAGACAGAACTCGCAGCTCACCTGCGTGTCCTATGTATTCGTTGTCATAGTCGGCCTGGGTATTGATGTACGCGAAGTTCACGAACAACAGCACCATCGATACGATCAGAAGGATAAACAGCCCGGCGATCAACGTATTGCTACGCACCC
The DNA here is from genome assembly GCF_019355055.1 of Pseudomonas sp. MTM4. Taxonomy (NCBI): domain Bacteria; kingdom Pseudomonadati; phylum Pseudomonadota; class Gammaproteobacteria; order Pseudomonadales; family Pseudomonadaceae; genus Pseudomonas; species Pseudomonas sp. MTM4. The sequence continues at coordinate 3,438,943 of NZ_CP048411.1, read as the reverse complement.
CTGCCAGCAATGCTTTTGCGTTCATTTTTTTCATTTTTTCCGGCCCCCGCCTGGACCACCCGTACGTTTCCTTCCAAGAACCAAAAGGCCGGCATCAGCCGACCCCACCTAAATCAATACGCCACGTCCAGAAATGTCTGGTGCGCGGCAAGCGCGTGCGGACTGAAGACCAGCCAGGGCTGCTCACGCTGAAAGACACCATGAATGAAGGGCTGAATCGACGCCTCGACCGGGGGCAATTGCTCGGAGAAGGCATCTACCGGGAAATATTGCATGCCGAACACTTCATCGACCGTCAGTCCCGCAAACACTTCCCGGTGATCGACCACCAGCACGCGCCGCTGTTTGCGCAGCGCCGACAATTCCAGGCCGAAATAACCGCACAGATCCATGATCGGCAATAGCCTGCCGCGCACGTTCGCCACACCCTTGACCCAGGTTTTCACACCGGGCAGCAAGGTATAGCGTGGCTCATGGAGTATTTCGCCGACCTCTCCCATCGGAGCAACGAACAGTCGCCCCCCCATCCGAAAACCGATACCAGCCCAGGTCTGAATGGCTTCCTGCTGCGAAGGCAGTCCGGCGGCCATTGCGCGACAACGAGCATCAATCTCTAGGAGTCGCTGAAACGGCGTAGGCGTATCCGACATTACTGGCAACATCCCTTGTTCGAATTGCAAACCGCCGACTAACCGGCGAGTACCGCGTTCAGGGTCTTCAGCAGTGTCGCTTCATCTACCGGTTTGGTCAGATAATCCTTGGCGCCTTGACGCTTGCCCCAGACCTTATCGGTTTCCTGATCCTTGGTCGTCACAATGATCACCGGAATGTGACTGGTTTCAGCATCTTTGGTCAGTTGGCGAGTAGCCTGAAAGCCATTCAGGCCAGGCATGACGATGTCCATCAGAACCGCATCGGGTTTTTCCTGACGAGCGAGCGCTACGCCATCGGCGCCGTTTTCGGCCTTCAGAACGACATGACCATGCTTCTCCAGCATGGCCGTCAACTTGTACATCTCGGTCGGCGAGTCATCAACAATCAGAACGCGAGCCATGATTTCTCCACGGAAAGGCTTCAGCGGCACACAGGGCCGAACTTCAGGATACTTGCTCTATCGGTGCGAAATCAGGCACGTGAGCCTTGATAGCACCGAGCAACTCTTCTTTGCTGAAAGGCTTGGTGAGGTATTGGTCCGACCCCACAATCCGCCCTTTGGCCTTGTCGAACAGGCCATCCTTGGAAGACAGCATGATTACCGGCGTGGACTTGAACGAACTGTTGTTCTTGATCAGCGCGCAAGTCTGATAACCATCAAGCCGAGGCATCATGATATCGACGAAAATGATGCGTGGGCGGCTATCCGCTATCTTGGCGAGCGCATCGAAGCCATCCACCGCCGTGATCACATCACAACCTACTTTCTTCAGCAGCGTTTCGGCGGTGCGACGAATCGTTTTCGAATCGTCGATCACCATGACCTTCAAGCCCTCGGAGTGCTGTTCCATTTCGCCCTACCATCGCCTCGGTGAGTCGTAGTTTATCGTTATGTCAGTGCGCTAGAGGCCCTGCCATCGATGGGCTGCACCCAATCGCCGGACCTTTTTAGCACACTCCTCAAATGCAAGCCATCCGCCACCGTAGCAGCGGGATTTTCCTTGACCCAACGCACATCCACCGCCAATCTGCGTCGACATTTCAGCCTCGGCAGCCCTGTTCTGCCCCCTCGTTGGAGATCATCACATGACTGTTCGCGTCGGGATCATCATGGACCCAATCGCGCAGATCGCATTCAAGAAGGACAGCTCCCTGGCCATGCTGCTGGCAGCCCAGGCTCGCAGCTGGACGATCTACTATATGGAGCAGCGCGACTTGTACCAGCTAGGCGGCGAAGCGCGCGCCCGCATGCGCCCGCTCAAGGTCTTCAACGATCCCCAGCACTGGTACGAAACCGGCGACGAGCTTGACATCCCTCTCGCTGAACTCGACGTCATCCTGATGCGCAAGGACCCGCCTTTCAACAGCGAGTACGTATACGCGACCTACCTGCTGGAACTCGCTGAACAAGCCGGCACGCTGGTAGTGAACCGACCGCAGAGCCTACGTGATTGCAACGAGAAGTTCTTCGCTACCCAATTCCCGCAATGCACGCCGCCAACGCTTGTCAGTCGACGGTCCGACATTCTGCGGGAGTTTGCCCGCGAGCAGCGTGACATCATTCTCAAACCACTGGATGAAATGGGCGGCGCCTCGATTTTCCGTCACCGCGAAGGCGACCCCAACCTTTCAGTGATCCTCGAAGTGCTGACTGAACACGGCAACCGCCAGATCATGGCGCAGCGCTACATCCCGGCCATCAAGGACGGCGACAAGCGAATTCTGATGATCGATGGCGAGCCGGTGCCCTACTGTCTGGCTCGCATTCCGGCAGCCGGCGAAACCCGCGGCAATCTCGCCGCTGGCGGGCGCGGCGTCGCACAACCGCTATCCGACCGCGACAGGGAGATCGCAGCCATCGTCGGGCCAGAGCTGCGCAAGCGCGGGCTGCTGTTCGTCGGGCTGGACGTGATCGGTGACTTCCTCACTGAAATCAACATCACCAGCCCGACCTGCATTCGCGAGATCGACAATGCGTTCGACACGCGCATAGCGGAACGCCTGATGGATGCGATCGCCGGAAAGCTGAAGCGCTAAAAGTTGGAAACTGGAAATGCAGGGGCTGCCAGCTCTTTCCTTCCAGCTTCAAGCTTCTAACCGCTTTTCTATGACCGAGCTATCAGCTTTGAGTTTGAAGCTTGCGGCCTCAAGCTCAAAGTCGGCAGACTGCGCGCACCTCTAGCCGACCGACATTCGATGAACGCCGCTACACGCCAACCCCTCCCTGCCAACACCGGCGTTCGTCCGGCGGATCGTCTCGGCTTCACGATATTTCTCGCAGCCGTACTGCACGCAGTCTTGATCCTTGGCCTTGGCTTCTCCCTGAGCGAACCGAAGCAGATCAGCAAGTCGCTGGAAATCACTCTCTCCACCTTCAAAAGCGAAGAAAAACCCAAGGACGCCGATTTCCTGGCACAAGATAACCAACAGGGCAGCGGCACCCTGGAACACAAGGCATCTCCGAAAACGACCGAGCAGGCGCCGTTCCAGGACAACCAGGTGCGCAAGGTCACGCCGGCCGCCTCGCCGCCACCAAGCAACCGGAGCGAGGCACCGGTAAAGACCGCCGTATCAACGCGCGCGCCGCAGCCGGACAAGACCCCGACCAAGCCGCAGAAGAACGAGCCGCAACCGCAGGCACAGCCGGCACCGGTCTTTGACAGTTCGCAACTGAGCGCTGAAATCGCCAGCCTTGAGGCAGAGCTCGCCCAGCAGGTCGAGCAATATGCCAAACGGCCGCGCGTCAGCCGCCAGAACAGCGCGGCCACCATGCGTGACATCAGCGCCTGGTATCGCGATGAATGGCGCAAAAAAGTCGAGCGCATCGGCAATCTCAACTACCCCGACGAAGCGCGTCGTCAAAGGATCTACGGTAGTTTGCGCATGCTGGTGGTGGTTGACCGCAACGGTACCGTGCAGGAGCTTCGGGTGCTTGAGTCGTCGGGGCAGGCGGTGCTCGACGAGGCCGCCATGCGCATCGTCAGGCTCGCAGCACCGTTCGCGCCCTTCTCGGGAGAGCTCGCGCAGAAATTCGATCAGGTGGAAATTATCAGAACCTGGCGTTTCGAGCGCGGCGACCGCCTGTCGAGCCAATAAGCCGCAAGCGGCCAGGAGTAGCGACTGGCCCCGAACGGCTGCCAGGCTTCCGCTTTACCTGAAGCTCGCCGCTTGAAGCTTATCGCTGCTTTTTGAAGCTTGAAGCCGCCGCGTCGAAGCCCGAAACTAGCCCGCATGAAAAACGCCAAGACGTCCTATCTCAAGCATCATTTCCTGATTGCCATGCCGCACATGGCGGACCCTAATTTTGCCCAGGCATTGATCTATCTGGTGGAGCACAATCGGGACGGCGCGATGGGCCTCATCATCAATCGCCCAAGCGGTTTGAACCTGCTCGACATACTGGAACAGTTGCGCCCGGATGAGCCCGCCGACCCTGCGAGCCAACAGGTAACGGTCTTCTCAGGCGGGCCGGTACAAACTGATAGAGGCTTCGTGCTGCATCCGGCCGATGCTCAGTTTCAAGCTACGCTCGGCCTCGGTCAGCTAGGGGTCACCACCTCCCAGGACGTGCTCTTCTCCATAGCCGACGGTTACGGCCCCAAACAGCATTTCATCGCCCTCGGCTACGCAGGTTGGGAGCCAGGCCAGCTGGAGGCTGAGCTGATCGACAATGCCTGGCTGAGCTGTCCGGCACAACCACACATTCTCTTCGACCTGCCTTACGATCAGCGCCTGAATGCAGCCGCCGCATCGCTGGGTGTCGACCTCGGCCTGCTTAGCACACAGGTGGGCCACGCATGAGCACCCTGCGTCTGTTGCTGGGTTTCGATTACGGTACTAAACAGATCGGCGTCGCGGTCGGCCAGGCCGTTACCGGCCAGGCGCGCGAACTCTGCGTGCTCAAGGCGCAGAATGGCGTGCCCAACTGGTCGCAGATCGAGGCGTTGCTGCGCGAGTGGCAGCCGGACGCGCTGGTGGTGGGCCTGCCGCTGAACATGGATGGCAGCCCCAGCGAAATGAGCGATCGTGCGGTAAAGTTCGCCCGGCGCCTCAATGGCCGCTTCAATCTGCCAGTGCATACCCACGACGAGCGCCTGACGACTTACGAAGCCAAAGGCGAACGCCTGCGCAACGGACAGCAAGGCGGTTATCGCGAGCGTCCTGTCGACGCCCTGGCCGCGGCGCTTTTGCTCGAAGGCTGGCTGGCCGCGCAGCAAACCGCCTGAGCCGCCATCAAGGAGAACCCATGACATTGCCGAACCCCGATCAGCTACTGCCCGAAATGGCCGCAGCGCTGGATCGACACCTCACCAGGCACGGCATAACCGAGCCCCATTTCATCGGCATCCACACTGGCGGCGTATGGGTTGCTCAGGCGCTTCTGGACCTGCGCGGCCAGCAGGAAGCGCTCGGCGTTCTGGACGTCTCTTTTTATCGCGACGATTTCACCCAGAACGGTCTGCATCCGCAGGTTCGCCCATCGGCGCTGCCATTCGAGATCGAAGGCCAGCACTTGGTGCTGATCGATGACGTGCTGATGAGCGGCCGCACCATTCGCGCCGCGCTCAACGAGCTGTTCGACTATGGCCGGCCCGCCAGCGTCAGTCTGGTGTGCCTGCTGGATCTCGACGCCCGTGAATTGCCTATCCGGCCAGATGTGGTTGGCGCGACGCTATCCTTGGCGCCCGATCAACGGATCAAGCTGCTCGGTCCGTCGCCGCTCGCTCTTGAGCTACAGACCCTCGTTTCCGCCCAATGAGATCTTCGATGACGCCTCTCGACGCCAAGCGCCCGCTACAGCTGAACGATAACGGTCAACTGCGCCATTTTCTGTCGCTGGACGGCCTACCGCGCGAACTGCTGACTGAAATACTCGACACGGCCGACTCCTTTCTCGAAGTCGGCGCCAGAGCGGTCAAGAAGGTTCCGCTGCTGCGCGGCAAGACCGTCTGCAATGTGTTTTTCGAAAACTCCACGCGCACGCGCACCACCTTCGAATTGGCGGCTAAACGCCTGTCCGCGGACGTGATCACGCTGAACGTCTCGACCTCGTCGACCAGCAAGGGCGAAACCCTCACCGACACCCTGCGTAATCTTGAAGCCATGGCGGCCGACATGTTCGTCGTGCGCCATGCGGACTCAGGCGCGGCGCACTTCATTGCCGAGCACGTCTGCCCCGATGTTGCGGTCATCAATGGCGGCGACGGGCGCCACGCGCACCCGACCCAGGGCATGCTCGACATGCTCACCGTCCGTCGACACAAGGGCGACTTCGAAAAACTCTCCGTAGCGATCGTCGGGGACATCCTGCATTCGCGCGTCGCTCGCTCGAACATGCTGGCATTGAAGACCTTGGGCTGCCCAGACATCCGCGTCATCGGCCCGAAAACCCTGCTGCCGGTGGGGCTGGAGCAATACGGGGTCAGCGTCCACCACGACATGAACGAAGGGCTGCGCGACGTCGATGTGGTGATCATGCTGCGCCTGCAACGCGAGCGCATGCAGGGCGGCCTGCTGCCCAGCGAGGGCGAGTTCTACCGGCTCTACGGGTTGACCACGCAACGCATGGCGCTGGCCAAACCGGACGCCATCGTCATGCATCCGGGGCCGATCAATCGCGGCGTGGAAATCGAATCGGCGGTAGCCGACGGTGCCCAGTCGGTGATTCTCAATCAGGTGACCTACGGCATCGCTATCCGCATGGCGGTACTGTCCATGGCGATGAGCGGCCAAACCGCGCAACGCCAGCTCGAAAACGAATATGCCGCCGAGGAGCAGAACTGATGCCAACCCAGATCCTCGGTGCTCGGCTGATCGACCCTGCCAGCGGTCGCGATGAAATCACCGATATCTACTGTACAGACGGCAAGATCGCTGCCATCGGCCAGGCGCCGGCAGGCTTCGAAGCCGCACATACGATCGACGCCCAAGGGCTGGTAGCCGCCCCCGGCCTCGTCGACCTGTCCGTCGCCCTACGGGAGCCGGGTTACAGCCGTAAGGGGAGCATTGCCAACGAGACACTCGCGGCCACCGCCGGCGGCATCACCAGCCTGTGCTGTCCGCCCGCAACCAAACCGGTATTGGACACCGCCGCCGTGGCCGAGCTTATTCTCGATCGGGCGCGCGAGTCCGGCCACGCCAAGGTCTTTCCGATTGGCGCCCTGACCCGCAACCTGGCCGGCGAACAGCTATCGGAACTGGTCGCGCTGCGCGATGCAGGCTGCGTGGCCTTCGGCAACGGGCTGACCAACTTCACCAGCAATCGCAACCTCAGCCGCGCGCTGGAATATGCGGCGACCTTCGACCTCACCGTCATCATCCATTCCCAGGACAGCGACCTGGCCGAAGGTGGACTGGCGCATGAAGGCCCCAGCGCGGCCTTTCTCGGCCTGGCCGGCATCCCCGAAACGGCGGAAACCATTGCGCTGGCCCGCAACCTGTTGCTGGTGGAGCAGTCCGGCGTACGCGCCCACTTCAGCCAGCTCACCACCGCTCGCGGCGCACAGATGATTGCCGATGCCCAGGCGCGCGGCCTGCCGGTCACCGCCGATGTGGCGATGTATCAGTTGATCCTGACCGATGAAGCGTTGCATGGTTTTTCCAGCCTGTACCATGTCCAGCCGCCATTGCGCAGCACGGCCGATCGTGACGGCCTGCGCGAAGCGGTCAGGTCCGGCGTGATCTCAGCCATTTCCAGTCATCACCAACCCCATGAAATAGATGCCAAGCAGGCCCCATTCGGCGAAACCGAGCCCGGCATCAGCAGTGCGGACATCCTTCTGCCACTGGCGCTGACATTGGTGGAAGACGGCCTGCTGGACCTGCCGACTCTGCTCGCCCGCCTGAGCCACGGCCCGGCTAGCGCCCTGCGGCTACCCGCTGGACGCCTGGCTGTCGGCGAGGCAGCGGACCTAGTGCTGTTCGATCCGCACAGCTCGACCCTCGCGGGCGAGGTCTGGTATTCGAAAGGCCGCAACTGCCCCTTCATCGGCCACTGCCTGCCGGGCGCGGTGCGCTACGCCCTTGTCGACGGCAGGGTCAGCTATCAGATCTGAAGCCTGAAATCGGAGGCTCGACTTTTTTGTCCAGCCTCCGGTGCGCTTATCGATTCTTTTCTACGTTACGCACCGAGACCTGATCATTCAGCGTCCAGAAATCGTAGAGCACGCCGAGGAAGAACAATCCGCCCGTGCACAGGTAGATGATCCCTGTGATCCATTTGCCCTGATACGTCCGGTGCACGCCGAATACGCCGAGAAAGGTCAGCAGGATCCAGGCAATCGTGTAATCGATCGGTCCCGGCTGAAAGCGCATGTCGGCCTCGCGGTCCATCGAGGGAATCAGGAACAGGTCGATGATCCAGCCGATGAAGAACAGGCCGAGCGTGAAGAACCAGATGGTTCCGGTGACCGGCTTGCCGTAATAGAAGCGGTGGGAACCGAGAAAACCGAATATCCACAGGAGATAGCCGATCAGGGTGCTATGAGTGTTCTGCCGCATCTGAGCCTCGCTGTCTGTTTAGCAGGCCATTGAAGCACCTGCGTTGGCATTGCATGTCGAGCTTATCCGATTCGCTGCACTCGAACCTTCTGCCGAGCGGAGGTTGCCGGATGAAGCGGTCGTGATACTGTATGCACGAACAGTATATTGACGCTCCTTATCATGCAATTGATCGACAAACTCAGCGTTCTGGCTGACGCCGCGAAATACGACGTGTCATGTGCCAGCAGCGGCGCGCCAAAACGCAGCTCGAAAGGCCGCAGCGGGCTTGGCGCCACCGATGGCATGGGCATCTGTCACAGCTTCACCCCCGATGGCCGCTGCGTAGCCTTGCTGAAGATCCTACTGACCAATTTCTGCCTGTACGACTGCCAGTACTGCGTGAACCGCCGTTCCAGCGATGTGCCGCGCGCGCGCTTCACCCCGGAAGAGGTGGTGACGCTGACACTGGATTTCTATCGCCGCAACTGCATCAGCGGCCTGTTCTTGAGCTCCGGCATCATTCGCTCGGCCGACTACACCATGGAGCAGCTGAACCGCGTGGCCAAACTGCTACGCGAAGAACACGAGTTTCGCGGCTACATCCACTTGAAGACCATCCCGGACGCCGATCCGCTGCTGATCGCCGAGGCTGGCCGCTACGCCGACCGGCTCAGCGTCAATATCGAACTTCCTACCGAAAGCAGCCTGATCCGTCTGGCACCGGAAAAACAGGTCGTCTCCATCAAACAGGCGATGCATTCGATCCATCAGGGCGAGACCGAAGCGCAAGCAGAAAAGCGCGCACCGCGCTTCGCCCCGGCCGGGCAAAGCACGCAGATGATCGTCGGCGCCGACGCCACCGACGACAGCACGATTCTCCACACGGCTCAGTCGCTATATGGCGACTTCCGCCTGCGGCGCGTCTATTACTCGGCATTCAGTCCGATTCCGCACAGCCCCAAGACCGTGCCGTTCGAAGCGCCGCCGCTACTGCGCGAACATCGACTGTATCAGGCCGACTTTCTCATGCGCGGTTATGGCTTCCGGGCCGGCGAGCTACTCGCTGGCCCAGGCAATCTGCCGCTGGACATCGACCCCAAGCTCGCGTGGGCGCTGTCCAACCGCGAGCACTTTCCGGTCGATCTGAACCGCGCCGAGCCGTCGCTGATCGCACGTATCCCCGGTATCGGAATACTCAGCGCCAAACGTCTGGTCGCCCTGCGACGGCAAAAACGCATCCGGTTCGAAGATCTGACGCGGCTGCGCTGCTCGCTGGAAAAGGCCAAACCCTTCGTCATCACTCAGGACTACCGGCCGCCGCTGGCCTACCGCGAGTCCGCAGCCTTGCGCCAGCAGCTCAGCGAAGGCCCCCAGCAGATGGCGCTGTGGTGATGCTCCAGGTGCGTTTCGACGGCAGCTTCGATGGCTGGCGCGCCGCTGCCCGCGCCCTGCTTGGCTCGGGCGTCGCACCTCATGACGCCGAATGGCTGAGCGGCGATGCACCAGGCAGTCTGTTCGACTGTTGCGATGCCTCCCCCGAGCCGATCGAGCCCTCACTGCCCATCAAAATTCCGCGGCAATTACTAGATGAGCTGGAAAGCGCCGCCCGCTTTCGCAGCGCCGACCGCTGGAGTCTGCTATATCGCATTCTCTGGCGGGTCGCCAAAGGCGATCAGACAGCCAGGCTCGCCGGCGATGTCGATGGCAGCGAGCTGCATGCGCGGATCAAGGCGGTACGCCGTGAAGCCCACCATATGCATGCCTTTCTCCGCTTCAGTCCACTGAATAGAGAAGGCGTTCCGGACTACGTAGCCTGGTTCGAACCCGCACATGACATTCTGCCCAGCGCGGCGCCGCATTTCGCCGGACGCATGGGCCTGCATTCTTGGCTGATCGCAACGCCTGATGATGCGGTGTTATGGGACGGCCAGAACATGCACTACGCCAGCCCCTGCCCGCCTCACTGGCGGCAGCTGGCGCAAGAGGTACAAGATACCGGCGCCGAGCTGTGGAAGACCTATTACGAAAGCACCTTCAACCCCGCGCGGCTGAATCGCGAGGTGATGCAGAGCAATTTGCCGGTGCGCTTCTGGAAGAACCTGCCGGAGGGGCCGCTGATTCCGCTCTTGATGAGCCGCGCCCGCGCCGGTGCGCAACGCGACGGTCAGGCCGAACGTGTTGCCAGCCAGCCGGGCAAGCGTATCGGCCCGCAAAACTAGCTGCGTTGCCAATACATCGTTAAAACAGCCTCGGTTGCGAGCCCAGTCAGACTCGCATTTAGACCACTCCGCGTCTTCGGCTGTTTTGCCTCGTCTTGCCTGCCTCGCTTACGTTTTTGCAACGATTTTTTAGCGGAAGCTGCGCCCCGGATCGTCGTCGCTGACCTCTAATGTCAGCCCCTGGGAGACGCTGCTCAGGTGTTCACCATCGGTTTCCGAGCCCAGCTTGATCATCAGGCGCAGGTCGTTGGACGAGTCGGCGTGCAGCAGGGCGTCTTCGTAGGTGATTTCGCCCTGCACATAAAGGTTGTAGAGCGCCTGATCGAAGGTTTGCATGCCCAGATCGGTGGAACGCTTCATCAACGACTTGAGTTCGTGCACCTCGCCCTTACGGATCAGGTCGGCGGCCAGCGGCGTGTTGATCAGCACTTCGATGACCGCGCGGCGGCCCTTACCGTCAGGCGTCGGGATCAGTTGCTGGGCGACGATAGCTTTGAGGTTCAGCGACAGGTCCATCCAGACCTGCTGCTGCCGGTCGGCGGGAAAGAAGTTGATGATCCGGTCCAACGCCTGGTTGGCGTTGTTGGCATGCAGCGTCGCCAGGCAGAGGTGGCCGGTTTCGGCGAAGGCGACCGCATAGTCCATGGTCTCGCGGGTTCGCACCTCACCGATGAGGATCACATCCGGCGCCTGGCGCAGAGTGTTCTTCAATGCCACGTCGAAGGAGTCGGTATCGATCCCTACTTCACGCTGGGTAACGATGCAGCTCTGATGCTGATGAATGAACTCGATGGGATCTTCGATGGAAATGATGTGGCCGCTGGAGTTCTTGTTGCGGTAGCCGATCATCGCTGCCAGCGAAGTAGACTTACCGGTGCCGGTGGCGCCGACGAAGAGCACCAGGCCGCGCTTGGTCATGGCCAGCTTCTTCAGTACGTCCGGCAGCTTCAGATCTTCGAGCGTCGGGATATTCGTTTCGATGCGGCGCAGCACCATCCCCGCCAGGTTACGCTGATAGAAGGCACTGACGCGGAAACGACCGATGCCCCGCGCACTGATGGCGAAGTTGCATTCGTGGTTTTCGGCAAATTCGCGGCGCTGCTGCTCGTTCATTACCGCATGCACTGTTTCGCGGGTCATTTCCGGCGACATCGGCGTTTTATTCACCGGCATGATCTTGCCGTTGACCTTCATCGAAGGTGGCACACCAGCGGTAATGAACAGATCGGAGCCGCCCTTTTCCACCATCAGGCGCAACAGTTTCTCGAATTCCATTGTCGTTCTCGTATTCGTCGGGCGAAACCGCATTGAAGCAATTCGGCGGGTCGGCGTTTATGGCCGAACCGCCTATATAAAGATTAGAAGTTTTCCGGCTGCTTGGCCTTTTCCTTGGCGCTGTCGCGCGAGATCAGCCCTTTTGCCAGCAGCCCCTTGAGGCAGGAGTCGAGCGTCTGCATACCCAGCGAACCGCCGGTCTGGATCGAGGAATACATCTGCGCCACCTTGTCCTCGCGAATCAGGTTCCGGATCGCCGGCGTGCCGATCATGATTTCGTGGGCCGCCACCCGACCGCCACCGACCTTCTTCAGCAGCGTCTGGGAAATCACCGCCTGCAGCGACTCGGAAAGCATCGAGCGGACCATGGATTTTTCTTCTGCCGGGAATACGTCGACCACGCGGTCGATGGTCTTGGCCGCCGAGGTAGTGTGCAGGGTGCCGAACACCAAGTGGCCGGTTTCCGCAGCGGTCAGCGCCAGCCGGATGGTCTCCAGGTCACGCATTTCACCCACCAGAATGATGTCCGGGTCTTCCCGCAATGCCGAGCGTAGCGCCTCGGAGAAGCCCAGGGTGTCGCGATGCACTTCGCGCTGGTTGACCAGACACTTCTTCGATTCGTGAACGAATTCGATCGGGTCTTCGATAGTGAGGATGTGGTGATACTTGGTGTTGTTCAGGTAATCGAGCATCGCCGCCAGAGTGGTGGACTTGCCCGAACCGGTCGGCCCGGTGACCAGCACCAGCCCGCGTGGCACGTCGGTGATCTTGCGGAAGACCTCGCCCATCCCCAGGTCCTCCATGGTCAGGACCTTCGACGGAATGGTCCGGAACACCGCGCCAGCGCCGCGGTTCTGATTGAAGGCGTTGACCCGGAAGCGCGCTACGCCTGGCACTTCGAACGAGAAGTCAGTCTCGAGGAACTCTTCGAAATCCTTGCGCTGCTTGTCGTTCATGATGTCGTAGATCAGCGCATGTACCTGCTTGTGGTCCATCGCGGGCAGATTGATGCGGCGCACGTCTCCGTCGACGCGGATCATCGGCGGCAAGCCGGACGAAAGGTGCAAATCCGACGCACCCTGCTTGGCACTGAAGGCCAGCAGCTCTGTGATATCCATGGGACTCCCCAATTACAAGCAAGCAGGTAGAATGCCGCGCAGACCCTAAGGTGGCAGGCGCAGGTAATGTCCACGATAGCGAACAATATTGCAAAGGTCGCAGCGCGCATCCGTGAGGCGGCGCAAGCTGTAGCGCGCGATCCTGACGAGGTGCGTCTGCTGGCGGTGAGCAAGACGCAATCGGCCGAGGCCATCCGCCAGGCCAGCGACGCCGGGTTGAGCGATTTTGGTGAGAATTATCTTCAGGAAGCCTTGGAGAAGCAGGCCGATCTTGGCGACCTTTCCCTCACCTGGCACTTCATTGGGCCGATCCAATCGAACAAGACCAAGCAGATCGCCGAGCACTTCGACTGGGTCCACTCGGTGGATCGTCTGAAAATCGCGCAGCGTCTCTCCGATCAGCGCCCCGAGTCGCTGCCGCCCCTGAAAATCTGCCTGCAAGTCAACGTCAGCGGCGAAGCCAGCAAGTCCGGCTGCGAACCGCAGGACGTGTCAGAGCTGGCCCACGCCATCGCCGCCCTGCCTCGCCTGCATTTGCGGGGGCTGATGACGATTCCCGAACCGACCGATGACCCATCCGAGCAGCGCGCCGCGTTCGCCCGCCTGCGTCAGCTGCAGCACGAGCTCGGCCTCGATCTCGACACCCTCTCAATGGGCATGAGCCAGGACCTGGAGGCCGCCATTGCCGAGGGCGCCACCTGGGTCCGCATCGGTACCGCTTTGTTCGGCGCCCGCGCTTATCCTTCGCAGACAGCGACGAACGCCCCTTCGCATGAATAAAGGAAACCCCGTATGAGCACACCCCGTATCGCCTTCATCGGCGCCGGCAACATGGCCGCCAGCCTGATCGGCGGGCTGCGTGCCCAGGGCATTCCAGCCGCATCCATTTGCGCCAGCGACCCTGGCACCGACAAACGTGACGAGCTGGCAGCGACCCATGGCGTCGAGGCCTTCGCCGACAACGGCCAGGCGCTGACTGGAACCGATGTCGTCGTGCTCGCGGTCAAGCCGCAGGTGATGCAGGCTGTCTGTCGTGACCTGGCCGCGCACCTGCAACCGAACCAGCTGATCGTATCGATCGCCGCCGGCATCAACTGCGCAAGCCTGCAAACTTGGCTCGGCGAGCAAACGCCACGGGCAATCGTCCGCTGCATGCCGAATACTCCGTCGCTGCTGCGTCAGGGCGTTAGCGGTCTTTATGCCAACGCTCAGGTCAGCGATGCACAACGGCAGCAGGCCGAGCATTTGCTGTCGGCAGTGGGTCTGGCGCTCTGGCTGGACAAGGAAGAACTGATCGACGCCGTGACCGCGGTTTCGGGCAGCGGCCCGGCCTATTTCTTTTTGCTGATCGAAGCCATGACCGCCGCTGGTGAACAGATGGGCCTACCTCGCGCCACTGCGGCTCAGCTGACCCTGCACACCGCGCTGGGCGCCGCGCGAATGGCCTGCGAAAGCGATGTAGAAGCCGCCGAATTGCGTCGCCGGGTCACCTCACCGAACGGAACTACCGAAGCGGCGATCAAAGCATTTCAAACGAGCGGCTTCGAGGCCCTGGTACAACAGGCGATGAACGCAGCCGCACGACGCTCAGCCGAGCTCGCTGAACAATTGGGCAAATAAGGAACCTTCATGTCACAACTCTCGCAAGCCCTGATCCTGATCGTCCAGACGCTCGGCAGCCTCTACCTGCTGATCGTTCTGTTGCGCTTCATCCTGCAGTTGGTCCGGGCTGATTTCTACAATCCGCTGAGCCAGTTCATCGTGCGCGCCACGCACCCGCTGCTGAAGCCGTTGCGCCGGGTGATCCCCAGCGTCGGCGGGCTCGACCTATCCTCACTGGTGTTGGCCATCGTGGTTCAAGTGCTGCTGATGGCCGCAATCCTGATGCTGGCCTACGGCACCATCGGTAACCCGCTGCAGCTGCTGGTCTGGGCGATCATTGGCGTCACCGGGCTGTTCCTCAACATCTTCTTCTACGCCTTGATCATCAGCGTGATCCTGTCCTGGGTAGCGCCCGGCAGCCACAACCCCGGCGCGCAACTGGTCAGCCAGATCGTCGAACCGGCGCTCGCCCCCTTCCGCCGCCTGCTGCCCAACCTTGGCGGCTTGGATATTTCGCCGATTTTCGCGTTTCTCGCGATCAAGCTGATCGACATGCTGGTAATCAACAACCTGGCGATGATGACGCATATGCCCAACATCCTCCGCTCGCTGATCTGAGGCGCAACCGCTCAATCGCCTCATACGGCCTTTGAGCGTCAGTTCACAGCGGCTCGATTGACCTGTACCGGCCTGCGGGGATAATCGCCCGATCACGCCTTTCTGGAAGCACGACGATCATGGAACGACTCGACCGACAGGTGGATGCTTACGTCAACTGGAAGCGCGATCTGGTCCGCGAGATCACTCGCTACCGCAGTTGGCTGGCTCACAACCGCCTCACCTCGGAGGCGGTCGACTCCAGATTGGAGCGTGCGCTGAAGCTGCTGCGGACCGACCACATCACCCTGGCCTTCGTCGGGGAGTTCTCTCGCGGCAAGACCGAGCTGATCAACAGCCTGTTTTTCTCGGGATACGGCCAGCGCATCCTGCCTTCGCGCGCCGGCCGTACCACCATGTGCCCGACCGAGTTGTTCTTCGATCCACGCGCGGAGCGGTCCTATATCCGTCTGCTGCCGATCGAGTCGCGCCTGGACGACAACAGCATCGCCCAGCTCAAGCGTACGCCGCGCTACTGGCAAAGCATTGCACTGGATCCGGACGACCCGGACGCCATGGTGGAAGCGTTCAGCCAGGTCGCCTCGACCAAATCGATGCCCGTCGAGCACGCCATTCAGCTCGGCTTCCATCCCGCCTCACTGGAGGATTCGGAGGTTGCCGGCGAAGTGATGGTGCCGGCCTGGCGGCACGCCATGGTCAACTTCGACCATCCTCTGTTGCGCCAAGGTTTGCGCATTCTCGATACGCCTGGCCTCAATGCCCTGGGCAGCGAGCCAGAACTCACCCTGTCAATGCTGCCGAATGCGCAGGCGGTGATCTTTCTGCTGTCGGCCGACGCAGGCGTCACCGCCAGCGATATGGGTATCTGGCAGCAGCACATCAGTCAGCTCGATGACAGCAAGCGTAATCGCCTGTTCGCCGTGCTCAACAAAATCGACGTCCTCTGGGACGACGTATCCGGCAGCACCTTCGTCGAGGATGCGATTCGGCAGATGCAGATCAGCACCGCCCAGCAACTGGGTATCGCTGTTGAAGACGTGTTACCACTCTCGGCCAAGCAAGCGCTGCTGGCCAAGATCCGCGACGACCAGGCATTGCTGGAGCGCAGCCGGCTAGCGACGCTGGAGCACTTACTCTGCGAACGCATCCTCGCGCAGAAGGAGCACCTGCTGGAGCAGCAAGTGGTCCGCCAGGTGCTCGCCCTGCTGCACAACAGCCAGCAGATCCTCACCCAGCGCCTGGCCAAGGTCCGCGAACAGGGCGAGCTGCTCGACAATCATCGTCAGGATAACGGCCAGCTCCTCCTGGAACTCACCGCCCGTACCCGTCACGATCATAACCAGCACCACAAACGCCTGCTCCAGCTGAAGACCAACCAGCACTTGCTGCAACGTCAGGGCGATTTGTTACGCGGCACCGTGCGTGCCGAGCGCCTGGAAGAACACCTGACACGCCTGCGCCGCAGCCTCACTGGCAGCCTGACCACGCTCGGCATCAATCTCAGCATCTTGCATTTCTTCCGCTCGGTAGAGCAGGACCTGGGCGCCCTTGAGCAGGAAGCTGCGCTGGCGAACAAAATGGTGACGGCGATCTATCGCCGCCACAATGAGGCAAACCCGCTGCATGGTCTGGATGCGCCGCTGTTCCGCCTGGCCCCTTATCAGCAGGAGCTGAAGGGTTTGCAGAACAAGGCCGATCAGTTCCGCCTGCAACTCAAGACGCTGCTCACCGAACAGCGCACCCTGACGCGACGCTTCTTTGCCACGCTTGTGCAGGAGGTCATCGGCCTGCACCAACGCCTGCGCCAAGAGGCCGAACATTGGGCAGCCGAAGCCCTGATGCCGCTGATGCAACACTCGCTGGAACACAAGCAACAGCTCGAAGCCCACATACTGCGCCTCAAGAGCCTGGCACAGGACGGCCAGCAGGCCAGCCAGCGCGGTCGACTGCTTGCACGCTACATCCTCGAACTGGAGCAGCAACTGGCCCAGGCCGCGGAGATGTTGCGATTGCTGCGCCGTCCAGCGCCGATCAGACGCCAGAGCAAGGTCGTCAGCCTGACCAGCGCCATTCCGGGTTGAGCGGCGTTGCGATTGAGGATGAATTGAAGCGCGCTTACCTTTAGACTTTGCCGCCTTCTTTTCGCAAGAGCCAGGCTCGATGCCCACTGACATACCAGCCGATTCCGTTGGTCTGGTGAGCCCGCAGGTCGCGCATTTCGCCGAACCACTGGTGCTCGCTTGCGGCCGCACCTTGGCCGATTACCAACTGATCTACGAAACCTACGGTGAACTGAACGCCGCGCGCAGCAATGCCGTGCTGATCTGCCATGCCCTTTCCGGCCATCACCACGCCGCCGGCTACCACAGCATGGACGATCGCAAGCCGGGCTGGTGGGATTCATGCATCGGGCCCGGCAAGGCCATCGACACCAATCGCTTCTTCGTCGTCAGCCTGAACAACCTCGGCGGTTGCAACGGCTCGACGGGGCCGAGCAGCCTCAATCCGCTGAGCGGCAAACCCTACGGCGCCGATTTCCCGGTCGTGACCGTGGAAGACTGGGTCAACAGCCAGGCGCGCCTGGCCGATGTGCTGGGCGTCGAGCAATGGGCCGCTGTGGTTGGCGGCAGCCTCGGCGGCATGCAGGCGCTGCAGTGGAGCATCAGCTACCCCGAGCGGATTCGTCACTGCGTGGCGATAGCCTCGGCACCCAAGCTGTCGGCACAGAACATCGCGTTCAATGAAGTGGCGCGTCAGGCCATCCTCTCCGACCCGGAGTTTCACGGCGGCCATTTTCAGGAACAGAACGTGATTCCCAAGCGTGGGTTGATGCTGGCACGCATGGTAGGCCACATCACCTACCTGTCCGATGACGCCATGGGTACCAAGTTCGGCCGCGGACTGAAGAGCGAAAAGCTCAACTACGATTTCAACAGTGTGGAATTCCAGGTCGAGAGCTACCTGCGCTACCAGGGCGAGGAATTCTCGGGCCGATTCGATGCCAACACCTACCTGCTGATGACCAAGGCGCTGGATTACTTCGACCCAGCCGCCGCGCATGACGATGATCTGGCTACGACGCTGGCCGGCGCCCAGGCCGATTTCTGCGTGATGTCCTTCACCACCGACTGGCGCTTCTCGCCGGAACGTTCGCAGGAAATCGTCAACGCCCTGATGGCGGCACGCAAGAACGTCTGCTACCTGGAAATCGACGCCCCGCAAGGCCATGACGCGTTTCTGATTCCGATCCCACGCTATCTGCAAGCCTTCCGCGGTTACATGAACCGCATCGCCGTATAAGGAACCGACATGCGCGCCGATCTGGAAATCATCCAAGACTGGATTCCCGCCGGCAGCCGGGTACTCGACCTTGGCTGCGGCAACGGCGACCTGCTGGCCTGGCTGCGCGACCACAAGCAGGTCAGCGGCTATGGCCTGGAAATCGACCCGGACAACATCGCCGCCTGCGTCGAGAAAGGCGTCAACGTCATCGAGCAGGACCTCGACAAAGGCCTGGGCAACTTCGCCAGCGACAGCTTCGACATGGTGGTTATGACCCAGGCCCTGCAAGCCGTTCATTACCCCGACCTGCTGATGAAGGAAATGCTGCGCGTGGGTCGCGAATGCATCATCACCTTCCCCAATTTCGGCCACTGGCGCTGCCGCTGGTACCTGGCCAGCAAGGGCCGCATGCCGGTCTCGGAGTTCCTGCCGTACACCTGGTACAACACGCCCAACATCCACTTCTGCACCTTCGAGGATTTCGAGCGGCTGTGTCAGGAGCGCGGCGCGCGGGTGCTTGAGCGCCTGGCAGTCGACCGCGACCATAAGCATGGCTGGGCGAGCCGTCTGTGGCCGAACCTGATCGGCGAGATTGGTATCTACCGCGTCACCGGACCGAACAGATGACCCGCTTCAATGATGGAGGAAACACCATGAAACGCAGCCTCATCGGCCTTCTGGCGCTGCTGCTGACGATGCCGGCCTGGGCCGAGCGCAAGCACAGCTTTGGCGAGTACGACATCCATCACATCGCCTTCAACTCGGGCTTCCTGCAGCCGGACATCGCGGCGGCGGCCGGCCTGGTGCGCAGCAAAACCCAAGGTGTGGTCAACATCTCGGTGCTCAAGGCCGGCAAGCCGACGGTGGCGCTGGTCAGCGGTACGGTCAAGAACCTCCTGGGCCAGGATCGGCCACTGACGTTCAAGCAACTCAAGGAAGGTGACGAAGCCATCTACTACCTGGCCCAGTTCCCATTCGACTCGCGCGAGACGCTGCGCTTCGCCCTGACCGTGCAGCCCATGGGGGCCGATCCGGTCAGCTTTACCTTCAACCAAGAATTCTTCCCTGACGAATGATGCCCCTCAAAGAACTGGTGCTGGCCAGCCACAATGCCGGCAAGCTCAAAGAACTCCAGGCCATGCTGGGCGACGCCGTGCGCGTGCGCTCGGTAGGGGAATTCAGCGATGTGGAACCGGAAGAAACCGGCCTGTCATTCATCGAGAACGCGATCCTCAAGGCGCGCAACGCCGCGCGCGTGTCCGGCCTGCCGGCACTGGCCGACGATTCCGGGCTGGCGGTCGATCACCTCGGCGGCGCGCCCGGCATCTACTCCGCGCGCTATGCCGGCGGCCAGGGCGATGCGGCGAACAATGCAAAATTGCTGGACGCCCTGAAAGAAGTGCCCGATGCCGGGCGCGGCGCACAGTTCGTCTGTGCCTTGGCGCTGGTCAGGCATGCCGACGACCCGCTGCCGATCATCTGCGAAGGCCTCTGGCACGGCCGCATCCTCCATGAAGCGCGTGGCGATCAGGGCTTCGGCTACGACCCGTTGTTCTGGGTGCCCGAACGCGGCTGTTCCAGCGCCGAGCTGACGCCCGCCGACAAGAACCAGCTCAGCCACCGCGCCCGCGCCATGGCGTTGCTCAAAGCGCGGCTGGGGATTGCATGAGCGGAGCTGGAAGCTCAAAGCTGGAAGCTGGAAGCCAACGCACGGATAACTTCCAGCTTCGGGCTTCCGGCTTCGAGCTGCCGCCCTTGGCGGCCTACGTCCATATCCCCTGGTGCGTGCGCAAGTGCCCGTACTGCGACTTCAACTCCCACGCTGCCGGGCCGCAGTTGCCGGAAGATGAATATGTCTCGGCGCTGCTGGCCGACCTTGAGGAGGATTTCGATCAGATCCAGGGCCGCCGGCTTGGCTCGATCTTTTTCGGCGGCGGCACGCCCAGCCTGTTTTCCGCCCAGGCGCTGGGCAGGATTCTGGAAGGGCTGGAGCGTCGCGTCGGCTTTGCCGAGGACATCGAAATTACTCTGGAAGCCAATCCGGGTACTTTCGAGCAGGCCAAGTTTCGCGATTACCGCCGTCTCGGGATCAATCGCCTGTCCATCGGTGTACAAAGCTTCCAGCCCGCCAAGCTGAAGGCCCTGGGTCGCATCCACGATGGCGACGAAGCCATCCGTGCCGCAGACATGGCGCGCGCCGCCGGTTTCGACAACTTCAACCTGGACCTCATGCACGGCCTGCCTGACCAGAGTCTGGAGGATGCACTGAACGATCTGCGCACCGCCATCGCTCAGCAGCCGACGCACCTGTCCTGGTACCAGCTCACCGTCGAGCCGAACACCGAGTTCTGGAGCAAACCGCCGCAACTGCCCGAGGACGATACCCTCTGGGACATCCAGGAAGCGGGCCAGGCGCTGCTCGCCGAACAGGGCTACGCCCAGTACGAAACCTCGGCCTACGCCCAACCCGGTCGCCAGGCGCGACACAACCTCAACTACTGGACCTTCGGCGACTTCCTCGGCCTCGGCGCGGGTGCCCACGGCAAGATCAGCCAGCCCGACGGGCGAATCCTGCGCAGCTGGAAAACCCGCCTGCCCAAGGACTATCTCGACCCGGCCAAGCGCTTTCGTGCCGGTGAGAAGCAGCTGCAGGCCGAGGAATTGCCATTCGAATTCCTGATGAATGTGCTGCGCCTCACCGACGGCGTGCCGGCGCTGTTGTTCACTCAGCGCACCGGTTTGCCACTGGGGCAACTGGCCGACGCCCGTCGCGAAGCCGAAGCACGTGGCCTGCTGGCCGCCGACCCGCAGCGGCTGGTCGCAACGCCCAAAGGCCAGCTGTTTCTCAACGACCTGCTGCAACTCTTTCTGACCTAAGGACCCTGGATGGATCTCGTACTCGACCTAATCGCCACCCTCTCGCGCTGGAGCCGCGGCCATCTGTTCGATATTTCCTTGGCGATCATGGCTACGCTTTTTGTGCTGTTCGGGCCGGCGCTCAATGCCTGGGTGCAGAAGAACATAGGCGGGCTGAATTTCATCCTGCGTACGTTGGCGTTCGTAGTGTTCTGCGCGGTCGTTTATGGGCTCGGCATCGTCTATCTCAGCCCCTGGCTGGCCAAGGGGTTGGCGCAGTTCAACAATTACACCCTGGCGCCGGTGTTGATTCTGGTGTTGTTCATCATTGGGGTGGTGGCTGATCGAAATTAGGAAGCGCTGCGGGCTCTTCCATGGCCTGCTGCATGGTGCGCCAGATTTATCCAGCTGCCTGAAACATAGGTTTCGCCTGCTGGGTGAGTTTCTTTTGGCAATCGCCCCAAAAGAAACCAAAAGGTCTTGCCCCTCCATCCGGCCCGGCTACGCCGGGGTTCGTTCGCTCCATCGTCGCTTCAGGGGCCGGCTTACAAGGGCCATCCATGGCCCTTTAAGCCTCTCGCCGCATCCATGCGGCTCGCTCCCTTACGCAACGATGGCGCTCACCCTGCTGAAAGGGGCGGTTGGTGTTGCCTGGCAGACCGTGCAGAGGAAAAGCAAAGCGTTTTCAAGAACCTACAGGCAACTCGGATTTCTTCCGCCTCAGGAAGCCGAACGCAGGCGTTGCGTAGGAGGTCGCGAGGCATGGACGCCTAGCGGGAAACGAAGGGACAGGGGCGTCCCTTCGTGACGTGCCTCCGGAGCGGCACCGGAGTGAGGGAAGTCTGGTCGCAACGCGACCAGACCCGGATGTAGGGGTGGCCTTCTTTTGGTTACTTTTTCTTGGCAAAACAAGAAAAAGTGACGCGCCGTGCAAGGCGCAACCTGTAGTCCCCCGCCGAGAAAAGCGTTGTGGCTCCACACAAGCCCAGCGCCGTCAAAACTGCTCTTTTACTAATTACCCCCTCTCCTCAACGCCGCAGGCGAGAAGTCCCGAGGGCTGAGCCTGACGTCGAAGTCGTACATCGGCTCGTTGTTGTCCAATCCGTCTACGAAGTAGTTACCGTCCTTGAAGTGATACAGCGTCTCCAGCGTGCTGGCGAACATTGGCACTTCGTAGTAGCTGATCGGATGACTTTCCTGCAGCCCGATCAACTCGGCATTTTCATCGAACAGATCCACCGCCAGAATCTGCCAGCTGTCTTCATCGACATAGAACCGGCGCATGTCATACGGATGGCTGAAACCCTTGCGCAGGGTCGCTTCGACGATCCATACGCGATGCTGTTCATAGCGCAGCAGCTCGGGGTTCAGGGTGCGCGCGCCCACGATCGAATCGTAAGGGATGCCTTGCTGGTGAACCGCGTAGCTGTTGTACGGCACCAGCATCTCGCGCTTGCCGACCAGCTTCCACTCATAGCGATCCGGCGCGCCATTGAAGGAATCGACCACGTCAGCGGTAGCCAAGCCGCTCGTGTCCGGCTGCAGCGAGTCGTAGGCCAGCGAAGGCAGGCGCCGTACGCGGCGGTCGCTCGGGCTGTAACGCCAGGCCTTGCGGATCGCCAGCACCTGGTCCAACGGGTCCTGCACGACCAGCGAGGTGCCGGAGAGCTTCGCAGGCGCGGTGACCCGGTATTTGTAATAGAGCAGCGTGTTGTCCAACTGCGCCTGGTCCATGCCCTCGCGGTTGTAGACGTAATAAACGTGCCGATCCCGCTTGATCAGACTTGCCCGGCCGTTGATCACCACGGCCTGGTTATTGATCATGTGGGTTTGTTCGCCCTTGTAATGCACGGCATGGTTCCAGATCACTTCCATACCGTCTTGCGGTATCGGGAAGGGGATACCGGAGACAGCGCCCTTGATGCCGTTGCCGTTGGCGATCAGCTCGGCAGAAACGGCATTGGCACGCGTCTCGTCATAGATACGCTGTGGCGCCGAGGCGCTGCGGCGTGACGGGAACACGCGTAGATGAAAGTCCGGATACCGCTCGACCAGCGCACGGAGGCCTTCCGGCAACAGTGCGGCATATTCGGCGGCATTGCTGCTGTCGACCCGGTAAAGCACCGGATCAGCGGCATAGGGGTCAGGATGGTGCATCCCGACGGAGTAGCTGTCGGGCGCCTGGACTCCACCGGTCCAGGCCGGAATCGTGCCGGCGGCATTGGCGGCGCGCTCGGCACCCAGCGGGGTAAGGTCCTGACCCAGGCGGGCGGCCTGAGCCTCGTCCACCTTGGCCTGGGCCTGGCTGGCACAGGCCGCCAGCAGCAGAATTCCGAATTTTCTGTACATCGCTTTGCTCCTTGCCGCGCAACGGGTGCGCTGCATGTAACGGCCTCTGCCGGCAGACAGGGCTCTCATTAGGTGTTGGGGGAGATCGAGCCTTCCTGGCGTTGCGTTCTTGTCAGTTCTTCCGTGGGCCGTTTGATACGGCTCTAGTATTGGCGGTCAGCCGATGCGCTCGAACTTGAGATCCCAGACGCCGTGGCCCAGGCGCTCACCGCGGCGCTCGAACTTGGTCGTAGGGCGCTCCTGAGGGCGCTCGACGTACTGCTCGTTTACGGCCTGGTTGCGATAGCCAGGGGCGATGCTCATGACCTCGAGCATGTGCTCGGCATAGGCTTGCCAATCGGTTGCCATATGCAATACGCCACCGATCCTCAGTTTTTGCCGTACCAGCTCGGCGAATGCCGGCTGGACAATTCGCCGCTTGTGGTGACGACTCTTGTGCCAGGGATCGGGGAAAAACAGCAGAACCCGGTCCAGGCTCGCGTCGGGGACGCATTCACGCAGCACTTCCAGCGCATCGCAACTGTAGACCCGCACGTTATTCAGGTTTTGTGACAAAAGCCCGTTTAATAGCGCGCCGACACCCGGCGAATGCACCTCGACCCCGATGAAATCCTGCTCAGGCGCCGCTGCAGCCATCTCGAGCGTCGAATGGCCCATGCCGAAGCCGATTTCGAACGTGCGTGGCGCCTGTCGGCCGAAGACCTGGTCGAAATCGCGTAGACCATCGGCCAGCTCCAGACCGAATTGCGGCCAGCCCTGGTCAAGGCCGCGCTGCTGGCCTTCGGTCATGCGACCGGCACGCATCACGAAGCTTTTAATGGTGCGCATGCGCCGTTGGCCGTCGGCCGGGGTAGAAGTGTCACTCATGAACGAACCTGCGGAGAGAAGCCGCGCAGTCGGGCGAGTGCGCGGCGGAATACGGGGAGAATTAGCGGATCAGACCTTCCAGAGGCGAAGAGGCGCTGGCATACAGTTTCTTCGGCATGCGTCCGGCCAGATAGGCAAGACGCCCGGCGTCGATCGCGTACTTCATGGCTTCAGCCATCAGCACCGGATTCTGGGCGTGGGCGATAGCGCTGTTCATTAACACCGCCTCGCAGCCCAGCTCCATGGCGATGGTCGCATCGGACGCCGTACCGACGCCGGCATCCACCAGCACCGGCACCTTGGCCTCTTCGAGGATGATGCGCAGGTTGTAGGGGTTGCAGATCCCCAGGCCAGTGCCGATCAGCCCCGCCAATGGCATCACCGCGATGCAGCCCATCTCGGCCAGCTGGCGCGCGATGATCGGATCGTCGCTGGTATAAACCATGACGTCGAAACCGTCCTTGACCAGCACTTCGGCGGCCTTGAGGGTTTCGATGACGTTGGGGAACAACGTCTTCTGGTCGGCCAGCACTTCCAGCTTGACTAGCTTGTGGCCGTCGAGCAGCTCGCGGGCCAGGCGGCAGGTACGCACTGCCTCTTCGGCGTCATAGCAGCCGGCGGTGTTCGGGAGAATCGTGTAGCGATCAGGCGAGATAACGTCGAGCAGATTGGGCTCGTCCGGGTTTTGGCCAATATTCGTGCGGCGCACCGCGACGGTGACGATCTCGGCGCCAGACGCCTCGATGGCGGCGCGTGTCTCTTCGAGATCCTTGTATTTGCCGGTGCCCACCAGCAAGCGCGACTGATAGGTGCGGCCTGCGAGCGTAAAGGGTTTGTCGTGCGGAACTGGGCTCATGGGACCATCCTGTTCAGACGTAATGAAGCGAAAAATACGCCGCTGCACGGGCGACGTCCGGGAATATCAATATGGCGGGCTCGTCAGCCGCCACCAATGGCATGCACGACTTCGACCTGATCACCTTCGACCAAGAGAGTTGCGGCATGCTGGCTGCGCGGTACGATGTCTCGATTGAGCTCGACCGCCAGCCGGCGCCCAGTCAGTTCCAGGCGTTGCAGCAGATCGGCCACCGACTGACCGTCAGGGAGCTCGTAGCGCTCGCCGTTCAACTGAATGTGCATAGTGATCGCCACCATAGCCAAGGGGCCCGCATTCTAGCCCGATCGACCCGGCGCACCAAGGCGCCAAGCGCCGCCATTCATCTGCCATCACAAGGCCGTTTTTCAGCCGCGAAGATTCCAGGCCGCAAGCATCAAACAGATCCATCCCGCCAGAAATGCCGTCCCACCGATGGGCGTGATGATGCCCAGCTTACTCATACCCGTCAGAGTCAACAGGTACAAACTGCCGGAGAACAGCAGGACGCCGAGCGAGAATAAACCGCCCGCGGCAGTCAGCAGGCGACTCGGTGCATGCAGGGCGAGCAGCGCAACCCCGAACAACGCCAGGGCATGAATCAGCTGGTAGTGCACGCCGGTCTGGAACACGGCGAGGTAGTCGGCGCCGAGGCGGGACTTCAAGCCATGCGCGGCGAAGGCGCCCAGCGCCACACCGGTCAGTCCAAAAAAGGCGGCAATTAGGAGATAGACGCGAATCATTCGGCAGCTTCCGGTCAGGGTGTATGGCGGTCGCTATAATGCCCGTTCCCTCTGGTTGCGACTATGTCCACATGCTCCGAGCCCTGCTGCGCCGACTCATCAAACTGCTGCTCTGGCTAGCCGCGCTTTCCGTGCTGCTGGTGCTTGCCCTGCGCTGGGTTCCGCCGCCGGTCACCGCGCTCATGATCGAGCGCAAGATCGAATCCTGGAGCAATGGCCAGAGTATCGACCTGCAGCGCACCTGGCGGCCCTGGAACGTACTGCCAGACGATCTGAAGATGGCGGTGATCGCTGCCGAAGATCAGAAGTTCGCCGAGCATTGGGGCTTCGATATCGCCGCCATTCGCGCCGCGTTCGCACACAACGAGCGCGGCGGCTCCCTGCGCGGTGCCAGCACGCTGAGTCAGCAGGTGGCCAAGAACCTGTTTCTCTGGTCCGGGCGAAGCTGGGTGCGCAAGGGCTTCGAGGTCTGGTTCACCGGATGGATCGAGCTGCTGTGGCCGAAACAGCGAATCTTGGAGATCTATCTGAACAGCGTGGAATGGGGCAATGGCATATTCGGCGCCGAAGCGGCCGCGCAGCATCATTTCGGGACTGGCGCTGCAAATCTCTCAGCCGCCCAGGCCAGCCAGCTGGCCGCTGTGCTGCCCAACCCGCGCGAGTGGAACGCCGGCCGCCCCGGTCCGCACGTCCGCCAGCGTGCCGGCTGGATTCGCCAGCAGGTTCGCCAGTTGGGCGGCAGTCACTACCTGAACGGACTGCAAGACTCAGGCGCACGCTGAGATTCGATCATCGTGCAAGGCGTCACCGAGCTCGGCTGACGGAGTGTTATGGCAGGGCGCCATCGCAACGAGTAATCTGCAGCCAACATGTTGCGAGATGCAGGGGGAAGGCTGTCAGGTAGACGGCCCCATGCAGTAACCTCTCGCTCGATTCGCCCCTGAACGCATGGCAGCGACAGCATGAGCGCAACCGGATACAGCACGCCCCTCGACGGGGTGCGGCAATTTTTCAATTGGCGAAACAGCGTTGCCTGGCTCGTTCTGGTACTCACGCTGCTCGTGCAATTGGTCATCCTGCAGCATCTGCGCAGCAACGAAACGAGCGCGGCCATCACCCAGTTCGAGTTTCTGGTGGAGAAAACAACCGAAGCCATCGGCAAGCGGCTGATCAACCATGAGCAAATCCTGCTGGGTGCCGTCGCCCTGTTCGACACCAGTGGCGATGTTTCACGCGAGCAGTGGCGCCTTTATAACGAACGTCTGCAACTGGCCAAGCGTTATCCCGGCATCCAGGGAGTAGGCTTCGCCAAGGCGGTGCTGCCGAAGCAGCGGACCGCCCATATAGAGAGCGTTCGCCAGGAAGGCTTCGCCGATTACGACATTCATCCTCCTGGCGAACGCCCGCTTTATACACCCATCGTTTATCTCGAGCCGTTCGCTGACCGCAACCTCGCCGCATTCGGCTATGACATGTTTGCCGAACCGGTACGCTGGCAAGCCATGTCGACAGCCGCCGAAACCGGGCAGACGCGCCTCACCGGCAAGGTCAAGCTGCGGCAGGAGACCCATGGCGAGGTGCAGGCCGGGGTACTGATGTATGTCCCGGTGTACCGTCAGGGTATCCCCATCGATTCGCCGGAACAGCGGATGCAGGCGCTGCGCGGGTTCGTCTACAGCCCCTATCGGATGGACGACCTGATGCGCGGAATCCTCGGCGTGGCCGATCCGAATATCAGCCTGCGCATCTACGCCGGTCCGCAAGAGCAGGCCGAACAGCTCATCTTTGCCAGCCGCAATCAGCCGCGTGCCGAAGCCCCACGATACAGCCAGACCCTGCGGCTGGACCTGTATGGGCAAACTTGGACCCTGAATCTGCAAAGCCTGCCGGAGTTCGATGCCTTCTTCCATGGCAACGACGGGTTGGTGATCGGCCTCGGTCTCGGCTTCAGCATGCTGCTGTTCCTTCTCACCTCCTCGCTATCGCTTAGACGCAGCCGTGCCGAGGCGCTGGCCCAGCAGATGACCGAGCATATCCGGGAGAACAAACGCGCCCTTCAACTAAGCGAAGAGCGCTTGAGCCTTGCCCTCAAAGGCAGCAACGACGGGCTCTGGGATCTGAATCTGGAAGCCGATACCTTCTATGCCTCGCCACGCGCCTGGCACATGCTCGGCTATCGTCCTGGCGAGCTGCATTCGGATCTGAAGCTCTGGGAAAGGGTCATGGCGCCCGACGACCTGCTTCCGGCAAAAAAACAGCTGGCAAAGACCATGCTCTCGGCAGTCGATCACTTCACGACCGAGCTGCGTTTCCAGCACAAGAGCGGCAAGCTGGTTCCGGCCCTGATCCGAGGCTACATCCAACGCGACCGAAACGGGCAGCCGCTGCGCATCAGCGGCACCAGCATGGACCTGACCGAACACAAACGCATCGAGCAGATGAAGGACGAGTTCGTCTCGACCGTCAGCCACGAGCTGCGCACCCCATTGACCTCTATCAGCGGCGCCCTGGGCCTGGTGACCGGCGGCGCCGTGGGCGACGTTCCGCCGGGCATGGAGCAGATGCTGGAGATCGCTCATCGCAACAGTTTGCGCCTGGGTCATCTGATCAACGATCTGCTGGACATGGAAAAGATCACGGCAGGCAAAATGGCCTTCGACATGCGCGAGCACTCGCTGTGCCGGCTGCTGGAAGAGGCCCTGGCCAGCAACCAGGCCTTTGCCACTCATTTCGGCGTGAACTGCGTATTACGCGATGCCCCTCAGATCAACGTCTGGGTCGATGGGCTGCGTCTGCAACAGGTGCTGACGAACTTCCTGTCGAACGCGATCAAATACACCCCGGAAGGGGGCGAAGTAACCCTGCACTGCAATCTGACCGAAACCGGCCAGGTTCGTGTCAACGTCACGGATCAGGGGCCGGGCATCCCGCCGGGCTTCCAGAACCGCGTGTTCGAAAAATTTGCCCAAGCGGACGCCTCCGACAGCCGCCAGCAAGGCGGCACAGGCCTGGGACTCGCCATCACCAAAGAGTTTATCGAGCGCATGGGCGGCCGGGTCGGCTTCGATACTGAACAGAATCTCGGCACGACCTTCTGGTGCGAATTGCCGATACTCGAATCGACCACATCTACAGTGGATCAGGGCCAACCACGTCTGCTGGTAATCGAAGACGAACCGGACACCGGCCGACTGCTGCATCTGATGCTGCGGGATGCCGGTTACGCGGTTGATCGGGTGCAGAGTCTGCATACAGCACGAAGCAAACTCGCCAGTGTTCGCTATGAGGCAATGACCCTCGACTGGCATCTGCCCGACGGGAGCGGGCGCGAGCTGATCGACGAGGTTCGCGCCAATCCCGACACGCAAGATCTTCCGATCATCGTGATAACGGCGGCCAGCCGGTTCGAGCAGAGCGATACAGATACCGGCATCACCTGGCTACACAAACCCATCAGCGCGGCACAGCTGCTGATTGCGGTTACCGATAGCCTGGAACGCTTGCAACATCGCCCATGAGCCGCGTCAAGAACACGCAAGTACCGGTTCGACAGATATAAAAAAGGCGCTGCAGTTGCAGCGCCTCGGGAGCAACCATGTGATCAAGCCTGAATGGAACCCTTGAGCTTGTTCATCGCGTTCTTTTCCAGCTGGCGAATGCGCTCGGCAGAGACGCTGTACTTGGCCGCCAGATCATGCAGGGTGGCCTTCTCTTCGCTCAGCCAGCGTTGTTGCAGAATGTCGCGGCTGCGCTCATCCAGGGTTTCCAGCGCCTCGTGCAGGCTGGAATTGGAACTGTCGCTCCAGTCGGCATCCTCGAGCTGACGCGCCGGATCGTAACGATGATCTTCGAGATAATGCGCTGGCGACTGATAGGCACTGTCGTCATCAGCATCGGCTGACGGATCGAATGCCATGTCGTGACCCGTAAGGCGGCTCTCCATCTCCCGCACTTCGCGCGCTTCGACACCGAGGCTATCGGCAACCCGCTCGACTTCCTCGTTGCTCAGCCATGCCAGGCGCTTCTTCTGACTACGCAGATTGAAGAACAGCTTGCGCTGTGCCTTGGTGGTAGCGACCTTGACGATGCGCCAGTTGCGCAGAATGAATTCGTGAATCTCGGCCTTGATCCAGTGCACCGCAAAGGACACCAGGCGCACACCCATTTCCGGGTTGAAACGCTTGACCGCTTTCATCAGGCCGACATTGCCTTCCTGGATCAGGTCGGACTGGGCCAGCCCATAGCCGGAATAGCTGCGGGCGATATGGACGACGAAGCGCAGGTGGGCAAGCACCATCTGACGTGCGGCCTCGAGATCCTGATGGTAGAACAGGCGCTCTGCCAGGTCGCGTTCCTGCTCGACCGTAAGCAGCGGAATGCTGTTGACCGTCTGCACGTAGGCCTCGAGATTGCCTCCCGGGACCAGGGCTTGAACAGGTTGCAGATTAGTAGTCATGCAGATCCTCCAATAATGAAGCTGCAGCAGTTTAGCACTGCCGGGTCAGACTGCAAGCCTATGGAAAAGTTCCCTTACAGCTCTACAAAAACCTTTAAAATCAACAAGTTATCAGCGCGGCGCAAGTTCGCTCAAATGCCTCGCCACCGCCAGCCAGGCACCGACGTAACCCAGCAGCAAGGCGCCGAGCACCAGCGACAGACCATCTTCGACCGGCACCCCGGCCAGGCCGAAATCACTGCCATACAGGCCGGCCAGCCCCACTACCGCCTCGTTCAGCCAGCCCAGCCCGTAAGCCAGCAGCAGCCAGGCGATCAGCCCGGCGCCCAATCCGTACAAGGCGCCCATGTAAAGGAACGGGCGCCGTACATAACCGTCGGTGCCGCCGACCAACTTGACCACTTCTATCTCGGTGCGGCGATTTTCGATATGCAGGCGAATGGTGTTGCCGATCACCAGCAGCAGGGTGGCGATCAGCAGCAACGTTAGGCCGAAGACGAAGCGGTCGCCCAGCTTCAGAATGGCTGTTAGGCGCTCGACCCAGAGCAGGTCCAGCTGCGCCTGCTCGACGCCTGGTAGTTCCGCCAGACGCTGACGCAACGCTTCGAGATTGTCGCGATCGATCTCGCTGGGCGTTACCAGAATCACGCCGGGCAGCGGGTTTTCCGGTAGTTCACGTAGCGCCTCGCCAAGACCCGAAAGCTGCTGGAATTCCTCCAACGCCTGCTCACGGCTGATCCAGCTGGCTTCCGACACATCCGGCATCGTCAGGATCTCTTCGCGCAACGCGCTCCCTTCTTGCGCGTCTACGTCCAGTTGCATGAACAGCGAAATCTGCGCCGCCCGCTGCCATGACCCGCCGAGCCGCTCGACGTTGTCCAGCAGCAGCGCCAGCCCCATGGGCAGGCTCAGCGCGACGGCCATGACCAGACAGGTGAAGAAACTTCCAATCGGTTGCTTGATCAGCCTGCCGACGCTGTCGACCATGCTGGCGCGATGGCTTTCCAGCCAGGCGTGGAACAGCGTTTTGAAATCCGGCTCGTCATCTCTCGGCTGCTCGGGCTTGCTCCGCACGCCACCGGCGCGTTCGGCCGGGTTCGGATTGTTCTCGGGTGCGCTCATCGGGCGGCCTCCCCATCGCCGATCAGGCGGCCACGCTGCAGGGTGAGCATGCGATGGCGCATGCGGGCGATCAGCGCCAGGTCGTGACTGGCGATCAACACGGTGGTGCCGAGTTTGTTGATATCTTCGAACACGCCCATGATTTCCGCCGCCAGGCGCGGGTCGAGGTTACCGGTGGGCTCGTCAGCCAGCAGCAGCGCCGGGCGGTGTACAACGGCGCGGGCGATGCCGACACGTTGTTGCTGGCCGGTGGACAGGTCCGATGGATATTGCAACGCCTTGTCCTTCAGGCTGACCCGCTCTAGCGCAGTCATTACCCTCTGGCCGATCTCGCGCTTGTTTAGGCCGAGTATCTGCAGCGGCAGCGCAGCGTTGTCGAACACGGTGCGGTCGAACAGCAGCTGGTGGTTTTGGAACACCACGCCGATCTGCCGGCGCAGAAAAGGAATCTGCGCATTGCTGATGCGCGACAGGTCCTGCCCAGCCAGCAGCAGCTTGCCGCTGGTGGGTCGTTCCATCGCCAGCAGCAGGCGCAGCAGGGTGCTCTTGCCGGCGCCGGAATGGCCGGTGACGAACAGGAACTCGCCGCGCTGCACCTGAAAGGACAGTTCGTGCAGCCCGACATGACCGTTGGAATAGCGCTTGCCGACTTGGTCGAAACGGATCATGACGGCGGATTACCTGCGCTCGCTCCCTTCTCGGCGAACAGCGCACTGACGAAGGCATCCGCCTCGAAGGCGCGCAGGTCGTCGATGCCCTCACCCACCCCGATATAGCGAATCGGCGTGCCGAACTGCTTGGCCAGCGCGAAGATCACCCCGCCCTTGGCGGTGCCGTCGAGCTTGGTCAGCACCAGCCCGGTGAGTTCCACCGCCTGATTGAACTGCTTGGTCTGGTTGATGGCGTTCTGGCCGGTGCCGGCGTCGAGCACCAGCAGCACCTCGTGCGGCGCCGTCTCGTCCAGCTTGCCCATGACCCGGCGGACCTTTTTCAGCTCCTCCATCAGGTTGTCCTTGGTGTGCAGGCGGCCGGCGGTGTCGGCGATCAGCACATCGACGCCACGGGCCTTCGCGGCCTGTACGGCATCGAAGATCACCGAGGCGGAATCGGCGCCGGTGTGCTGGGCGATCACCGCGATGTTGTTACGCTCGCCCCAGATCTGCAGCTGCTCCACGGCGGCGGCACGGAAGGTGTCGCCAGCGGCGAGCATGACCTTCTTGCCTTCGAGCTGCAGCTTCTTGGCCAGCTTGCCGATGGTGGTGGTCTTGCCGACGCCATTGACGCCGACCACCAGAATCACGAACGGCTGCTTGCCGGGCTCGATCCGCAGCGGCTGCTCGACCGGCTTGAGCAGGCCGGCCAGCTCTTCCTGCAACGCCTTGTACAGCGCGCCGCTGTCGGCCAGCTCCTTGCGCGAGACGCGACGGGAGAGGTTCTGCATGATCGCCGTGGTGGCCTCGACGCCGACGTCGGCGGTCAGCAGGCGGGTTTCCAGTTCGTCCAGCAGATCGTCATCGATGGCCTTCTTGCCCAGGAACAGGCTGGCCATGCCTTCGCCGATACTGGCGCTGGTCTTGGACAGACCCTGCTTGAGGCGGGCGAAGAAGCCCAGCTTGGCCGGTACTTCTTCCGCAACGGGAACCGGTACCGGCTCAACGGCGATTTCAGCGAGCGCCGGGGCTTCCGGCACATCCATGGATTCATCGAGTTGCGCTACCGGCTCGGGTTCGGGCTGAGGCGCGACTTCCGGCTTGATTTCCGGTTCGGCTGCGGGCTCGGGCTGCTCGGCCTCGACCTGCTGCTCTTTGGCCTGCTCATCAGGTTCATCGGCGAACGGCTGGCTGTCTTCCAGCGGCTCGGATGGAGGCGGTTCGGCTGCTGGGGTCTGCGGCTTCTTGCGCAACCAGCCGAACAGGCCTTTCTTCTCGCCGGCCTCGGCCGGCGCCTTCTTATCGTCGTTGGAACCAAACATGGAGAAGATTTTCTCAAGAGGGCGAAACGCCGGCGGCCACGCCACCGGCCAGACGGGGGCTATCCTAGCACCGCGCAACCGACTGCGCTAAGCGTGGCCATCGGACCTGGAACATCGCGACGCAGTTCGAATCCCCTGACACTTTGCCCCGACCACGACGCCCCAGTACCATGCCCCGCGTGTTCTCGCCTGCCAGCGCCACCCGGCGGGATTCATTCCTGAACGAGTCTTTCACTATGTCTCCGATGCTACGACGCGCCGCCGCTCTGCTACTTGCCGCTCTGTACTTGCCGCTGGTCACCGCAGCCGACGCTCAGCCAACCCATGAATTCTTTCTAGATAACGGTCTCAAAGTGATCGTCCGCGAGGATCACCGCGCCCCCGTGGTGGTGTCCCAGCTCTGGTACAAGGTCGGCTCCAGCTACGAATCGCCCGGGCAGACCGGCCTTTCCCACGCGCTGGAACACATGATGTTCAAGGGCAGCCGCAAGCTCGGCGCTGGCGAGGCGTCACGCATCCTGCGCGAGCTCGGCGCCGAGGAAAACGCCTTCACCAGCGACGACTACACCGCCTATTACCAGGTGCTTGCACGCGATCGCCTGGCGGTGGCCTTCGAGCTGGAGGCCGACCGCCTGGCCAGCCTCAAGCTGCCGGCCGACGAGTTTGCCCGCGAGATCGAGGTAATCAAGGAAGAACGCCGGCTGCGCACCGACGACAAGCCCAGCTCGCTCGCCTACGAGCGCTTCAAGGCCATGGCCTACCCCGCCAGCGGCTACCACACGCCGACCATCGGCTGGATGGACGACCTCGAACGCATGACCGTCGAGGAACTGCGCGCCTGGTACGAGGCCTGGTACACCCCCAACAACGCCACCCTGGTGGTGGTCGGCGACGTGACGGCTGATGAGGTGCGCACGCTGGCCGAGCGTTATTTCGGCCCGATCGAGAAGCGCCCCATCCCCAGCGCCAAGCGTCCGCTGGAACTGGACGAACCCGGCGAACGCCGCCTGACCCTGCACCTCAATACCCAGGTGCCGAGCCTGCTGATGGCGTTCAACACGGCCAGCTTGGCGACCGAAACAGATAACCCGCGGCAGATCCATGCGCTACGCCTGATCACCGCACTGCTCGATGGCGGTTACAGTGCCCGCCTGCCGAGGCAGCTGGAGCGCGGCGAGGAACTGGTGAGCAGCGCCTCGGCCTGGTACAACGCACACGCTCGCGGCGACAGCCTGTTCGTGCTCAGCGCCGCGCCCAACGTGCAAAAGGGCCGCACCCTCGAAGAGGTGGAGGCGGGCCTCTGGCAGCAGCTCGAACAGCTCAAGCAGACCGCCCCCACGACAGAAGAGCTCGAGCGAGTCCGCGCCCAGGTCATTGCCGGCCTGGTCTACGAGCGCGACTCCATCACCCAGCAGGCCACTACCATCGGCATGCTGGAGACCGTGGGCCTGTCCTGGCGCCTGATGGACGAGGAGCTCAGCGCCTTGGAGGCGGTGACGCCGGAAGATATCCAGCAGGCCGCCCGCACCTATTTCACCCGCTCGCGCCTGAGCGTCGCCCATGTTCTGCCCAAGGAGACCCGCGATGAGTGATCGCACCCTATTGCGTCGCGGCCTGCTCGGCCTGGTCCTGCTCGGCACCCTGGGGCTGGCCGCCTGCGACAGCGAAACCGGCGATACCGCTGCGGTCATCCCCCCGGCGAAGAACGTCGCGACACCCGCCGAATCCGGCCAGGCCATCGCCAAGGCCGAGCAGGACGAAACCCGCCTGGAGTCGCTTGCCGAACTGGGCGACCAGCCTTTGCCCCGTCGCGAGTTGGATATCCAGAGCTGGCAGACCGAAGGCGGCGCCAAGGTGCTGTTCGTCGAAGCCCGTCAGCTACCGATGTTCGACCTGCGCCTGACCTTCGCCGCCGGCAGCAGCCAGGACGGCGCCACACCCGGCCTGGCGATGTTGACCAACGCCATGCTCAACGAAGGCATCGAGGGCAAGGATGTCACCGCCATTGCCGAAGGCTTCGAGGATCTGGGCGCCGACTTCGGCAACGGCTCCTACCGTGACATGGCGATCACCAGCCTGCGCAGCCTGAGTGCAGCGGGCAAACGCCAACCAGCGCTGGAACTGTTCAGCCAGGTGGTCGGCCAGCCGACCTTCCCAGAGGATGCGCTGCAACGCATCAAGAACCAGATCCTGACCGGCTTCGAGTTCCAGAAGCAGAACCCCGGCAAGCTGGCCAGTCTGGAGCTGTTCGAGCAGCTGTACCAAGACCATCCCTACGCACACCCCAGCGAAGGCACGCCTGAATCCATTCCCGGCATCGACACCCCGCAGCTGCGCGACTTCCACGCCAGGGCCTACACCGCCGGCAATGTGGTGATCGCGCTGGTCGGCGACCTCAGCCGCGAAGAGGCCGAGGCGATCGCCGCGCAGGTGTCTGCCGCCCTGCCCCAAGGCGCCGCGTTGCCGCCACCGCCCACGCCGCAGCAGCCCGCAGCCACGCACGAGCACATCGACTTTCCGTCCAACCAGACCCACCTGCTGCTGGCGCAACTCGGCATCCCCCGTGGCCATCCGGACTACGCTGCGCTCTATCTGGGCAACCAGATTCTTGGCGGCGGCGGCTTCGGTACCCGGCTGATGGAAGAAGTACGTGAAAAGCGCGGCCTGACCTACGGCGTCTATTCGGGCTTCAGTCCCATGCAGACCAACGGCCCTTTCATGATCAACCTGCAGACCCGCGCCGAACTGGCCGATGGCACGCTGCAGCTGGTGCAGCGACTGGTCGCGCAGTTCCTCGAAGATGGCCCGACCCAAGCCGAGCTGGAGCGCAGCAAGCGCGAGATCGCCGGCAGCTTTCCGTTGTCTACCGCCAGCAACGCCGACATCGTTGGCCAGCTGGGCAGCATTGGCTTCTACGACCTGCCGCTGACCTATCTCGAAGACTTCATGCAACAGGTCCAGGCGCTGTCGGTCGAAGAGGTCAGAACAGCGATGAACGAACACCTCGACGCGGACGGTTTCGTCATCGTCACGGCGGGCCCGGAGGTGGAGCAGAAACCATTGCCGCCACCTAGCGACAAGCCCCTCGAGCAACCCAGCAGCGTTCCGGAGCATTGATGGCCAACCCACCCATTCGCCCGTCCGCCCATGGCGGCCAGGGCCAGCTGCGCATCATCGGCGGCGAATGGCGCAGCCGGCGCTTCGGTTTTCCCGACGCCGAAGGCCTGCGCCCGACGCCGGATCGGGTGCGCGAAACGCTGTTCAACTGGCTCGCGCCTTATATGTCCGGTGCCCGCGTGCTCGATCCGTTCACCGGCAGCGGCGCGCTCTATCTCGAAGCCTTGTCGCGCGGCGCCAGCATGGCGCTGGCGCTGGACGTGAATGCCAACGCCATCGCCAGCCTGCGCAAGCATCTGGATACGCTCAAGTGTGGCCAGGGCCAGTTGCTGCAGAGCGATGCCTTGCGCTATCTGGAAACCCAGTCGCCAACGCCCTTCGACCTGGTGTTCCTCGACCCGCCGTTCAACAAGAACCTGCTGCAACCGACGTGCGAGCTGCTGGAAAACAAAGGTTGGCTAGCCGACCACGCCTGGGTCTATACCGAAAGCGAAGCCGTGCCATCGAGCCTCGGCCTGCCCGGCAACTGGCGGCTGCACCGGGAAAAGAAGGCCGGCACGGTGCATTACGCGCTATGGGAGCGCAACGCCTGAACTGGCTGATCGTTATCTCCACCTGTCGCACCCGAGCATGACCACCACGCACCCGCACACCCGCTGCTGTACCGCCAGCGACGAAACCTTTACGCCGGCCCGGTGGCTGCCGGGCGGTCATCTGCAAACGCTATGGAACCCCTGTTGCCGTCGCGCCACCAAACTATCCCGCCAGCGCGAGCGCCTGTGGTTGGCCGATGGCGACTTCATCGACCTCGACTGGCATGGCCCGCACGATCCGACGGCGCCTCTGGTGCTGATCCTGCACGGCCTGACCGGCTCGTCCAACTCGCACTATGTGCTGGGCCTGCAACGGCAACTGGCCGAGCGGAACTGGGCCAGCGTCGCCGTCAACTGGCGCGGCTGTTCCGGCGAACCGAACCTGCTGCCGCGCGCCTATCACTCCGGCGCCAGCGACGACCTGACCGAAGTCGTCGCCCATCTGCAGGCCATACGGCCACTGGCGCCGCTCCATGCGGTCGGCTATTCATTGGGCGGTAATGTGCTGCTCAAGTATCTCGGCGAAACCGGAAGCACGACGCCGCTGCACAAAGCCGTGGCGGTTTCGGTGCCGTTCCGGCTGGACCAGTGCGCCGACCGCATCGGCATCGGCTTTTCGCGCGTGTACCAGGCGCATTTCATGCGTGAGATGGTGGCGTATGTGAAGGACAAACAGCGCCTTTTTACCAGCCTAGGCAACGCCGAACATCTATCGACACTCCAACGCCTCGGCTCGTTGCGAGGCATGCGCACCTTCTGGGATTTCGACGGCCGCTTCACTGCGCCGTTGCACGGCTATAGCGATGCCAGCGACTACTACCGGCGCGCTTCGAGCCGCTACTTTTTACCCGACATCAGCATCCCGACCCTGCTGATCCAGGCCGAGGACGACCCCTTCGTGTTCCGTCACAGCGTGCCCGAGCCGGCCGAACTCTCGGCCACCACCACGCTGGAGCTGCACCGCAGCGGCGGCCACGTCGGCTTCGTCGAAGGCTCGCCGACCAGGCCGCGCTACTACCTGGAGCGGCGGATACCGGGATGGCTGTCCGGCTGTTGATCAACTGACAGGGGACGCCCCATCCGTTAGTTGTCAGTCTTACAGCCGCCGCCGGCAAGCTGCGCAAGCAGATACAGGGAAGCCGAATAGTAGTCTTCCGTGCCTACCGGAGATGCAGGCGCGGGCGCGCCTGTCAGATAAGCATGAATGGCTGCCACGCCCGTGGATATCGGATACGGCGCAACCGACCCATCGTCAAGGTTTATCCATGCCGGTGGCCGCTGTTTGCCTTCGCTGCGCCAGAAGCGGTCGAACGGCTTGAGCAGGTCGGGTTCCTTCGCATCGACGCCGCCCCAGCGGTAGTACAGCGGGATTCGCACCGCATCGAAACTGAAACGCTCAGGCCAACCACCGGCTGGATACGGACGGCCGCGATCCGGCAATAGCAGCCAATCCGGCGGCAGGTCGTACTTTCCGAACCGCGCCAGCTTGAGCAGGCGCGGCGCATCGCTCAACAAGTCTTTCCAAGGCCCTTGATGGTCGACGCGGTCGAATTCGACGAACGCCGGGATGACCAGATAGGAAAGGTTGATGACCGTTCCAGCCGGCTGATCGAACCCCTCGATTCCGGCCAATAGCGTGGTGTAACCCTGAATGCGCCTGACCAATCGCTGGGTAATCGCATCACGGATTTCACCTGACTTCAGCAGTAGCTCGGCATCCCCCCAGCGCTGGCCAGCGCGCAGCAACGCCCAGGCGATCAGCACATCGCCATCGCTCGCGTCGTTGAGATCCGCAATCGGCGGCGCCCCGGCCGGATCGTAACGCCACGAAAAAAGCGCAACGTCCTGGCGGCGAAGCGTCGTATCGGTCCAGCGCCAGAGCCTGTCGAAAGCTTCCCGGTCGCCTGCGGCAACGGCAAACAACATGCCCCAGCCTTGGCCTTCGGAGTGGCTGATATTGCCGTTACCGGTATCCTGAATGCGCCCGTCGGAAGCCATGAAGCGTTGGCGGTACTGATCCCAGTCCGCCGGGCAGAGCTTTTCTGGCGCGCCATAAGCCAGGGAGCTACACAGGCTGATGCCAAGCAACAGGACCACAATCCAGCTTCTAGGCGCCATGGCAGCGGAACACCAACGCCATTTCGACCTGTTCCGTACAGCTGACCCTCAACGGCGCACCTTCACCGAGCACCACCAGCCAGGCCTCATACAAGCCTTCCAGCAACGCCGCCATCGCTGCTTGCCATTGGCTGGAGCCGCCGCCCGCACCGGGATAGGCGCCGTGGGTCAGCGTCAGGCTTCTTCCATCGGTGGTCAGGGTTACCCAGCCCCAGTCCATGCCGAGCCATTGGTTGTTGATAGCCTCTTCGAGTGCTTCGAGCGTGCTCGCGCTCGGCGTTCCAAGCTCGTTGGCCATACGGCGACCTACATGGCGCATGAACGCACAACCATCGTGCTCGCCCGCCGAATCGAACATTTCTCCGACCAGCGCCTGCAGCATGGGAAGGCCCTGGGCACTGCCGCGCTGCTTGGCCAGGTACGCCAGGCTGCGTGTTTCGATTGGGTTAGCCGAGGTCAAGGCAGTTTCTCCAGGTTGTGTTTGATGTAGATCGAGCCGGTGGTCTCTTTGTACTCACCGAAACTGTCATAGCCCAGCGCACCGCCAACCTTGGTCTGATCGCCGAGCTTGTATTCGAGTTTGCCGCGCAGGTTGACCGCCATACCGCTCTCGCTTTGCCCGCTGTATCGGCTCTGTACCTGGACGCTGTAGTCGGTGACATACTCGCTGACCACCGCCTGCACTGCCTCCAGCGCGCCCTGCATTTCGGAGTCGTTGGGGAAATAATCGGCGCTGTCCTGACTGTAGGACTGGTAACCCAGCGCGCCACCAACCTGCATGCCCCAGCGCTTGCCGAACGACTGCGTCCACTGCACCGGCAGCGAGACGCCCACGTAGTTTTCCGGACTGAAATAACCGCCATGACCCGAGGTATAAAAACCAAGGTTCTTGTCGAAGCTCATCCAGTCCAGACCAACCCCGACTTGCAGCTGGCGATCCTGTTCCTGAATCGGCCGGACGTAGATACCGCTACTGAAACCCAGGCCGGTGTTGTCGACGACGTTTTTCCCGGCGTAACGATCGGCCTTGCCGCCGACATAGAACCCTGCGCTGCCGTTATCGTAGCTGTACTGTATGCCGGCGCCGGTGCGCGTTACGGCCCCCCATTCCTTGCCGGTCAGCGGGTCCTTCGAGCCCGCATAGGACAGCAGGCTGTCGGTGACCGCGCGGCGATGGACGTCAATGTCCAGCCGGCCATTCTGGCCCAGCTTCGGCGAGACCTTGATCCCGCCGACGATATTGGTCTGGCTGAAGCCCAACGGCGTGGTGCCGATGTCTGCGCTGATCAGATCGCCCTTGTAGGCCAAGTTGAGGGCAACGCCGGCCTCGTTCTGCGAACCGGGTTTGTAGCTGTCCAGCAGCTTCTCCGGCGTGTTCGCAAGCAAATTGTTGCGAACTGCCGTGGCGTCCTCGACTGACAGGCCTTCGGCGATCAGCCCCTGTTGAATGCCTGATGCCATCTCCTCGCGGCTGGTGGACAGCAGCTCGGCACGCTCCTGAGCGGTGAGCGCTCGGTTTTCACTCTGGAACACCTGCTGGGTGCGTACCTGCAGCCGTGTCTGGTAATCCGTTTCGACAGCCAAGCGGAAGGCATTGGCCGAGCCGTTGACGAGACCCGCCGGGATAGCATGACTGCCAAAACGTGTAGCCGCCGAATCGCTGGCCGTACCCGCACTGAGGCTCACCGGCGTCGCCGTCACTTCCAGTCGCCCCGACTCCAGCGGCACGGTGGAAAGCGTCATCGGTGCCGAGAATTCGGTGAGCTTGCTCAGGCCTGCCTCGCCATCGCGGGCACGCAGCTGGCCACCGACGGAAACGAACGATGCGGTCTGCTCGCTCACTTCCGTGAGGGCTCTGCCGATATCGCGTAGCAGCGGGTCGCCCACCGGCGCCGATTGCGTGGCGGCACCGGCGAACGGCTGGCGCTGCAGATAAGCGGGCAGCGAGCTGTCGACCGCCGCCACCGAATAGGCTGAAGGGTCGCTGGCCTTGCGGAAGGGATTGGTCTGGACGAATGGCCGGGCGCCCTGAGCCAGCAGCAGCGAACCCTGCCCCGCCAACCGCCGTTGTTGCTGCCGCTGAGCGTTTTCCAGCAGGATGCGCGCTTGCTGATGCTGCCCCTTGG